>CAZMOR010000303.1:0-9071 GCA_964567795.1 uncultured Verrucomicrobiota bacterium | reverse complement strand
GGCGGCATGGCGAAAGTGCTGGGCGTGGATTACGGGGAGCGCCGGACCGGCGTGGCGGTCAGCGACGATTCGCGCACGATTGCTTTCCCCCGCGAAACGCTCGAGTGCGCGCACGTGGAGCAGGCGGCGGCCGCAGTTGCCCGCCTGGCGGAAGCCGAGCGGGCGGCCGAAATCGTCGTGGGCTATCCCGTGAACATGAACGGATCGGGCGGCGCGCGCACGGCGCGCACGGATGAATTCCTGGCGGAGCTGGCGAAGCGCACGGCGATTCCGCTGAAAAAGTGGGACGAGCGCCTGAGCACGAAGATCGCGGAAGCGGTGCTGATCGAAGCCGGCACACGGCGTGAAAAGCGGCGGGGCGTGGTGGACAAGCTGGCGGCGCAGGTGATTTTGCAGGGGTATCTGGACGCCACGGCTCCCGCAGCCGACGGGTTCGCGCCATGAGTCCGGTGCCGGCCGCGGGCGAGACCCCGCGCCCGCGTCCGCCCCGGGGCGGACGGCGCTACCGCATGACGGTCGCGTACGACGGCACGGAGTTCAGCGGCTGGCAGGCGCAGCCGAACAAGTCCACGGTGCAGGGCGCGCTGGAAGCGGCGCTGAAGCAGCTTACGGGGGAAACCATCCGCGTGCATTCCTGCGGGCGCACGGACACGGGCGTGCACGCCCGGGCGCAGGTGGCGCATTTCGATTTGAAGCTGCCATGGGAGACCTGGCGGCTGCAGAAGGGCCTCAACGCGCTGCTGCCCGACGCGGTGCGCGTGCCGGAGCTGCGCCCGGCGCGGCCGACGTTCCATGCGCGCTACGATGCGAAGGGCAAGGAGTACCGGTTCACGGTCTGGAACGCGCCGGTGATGTCGCCGCTGCACCGGCTGCAGGCGGTGCACATCCGGGCGCCGCTGGACCTGGCGGCGATGCGCCGGGCGGCGGCGCTGCTGGAAGGCACGCACGATTTCGCGGCCTTTTCGGCGAATCCGCACCGGGAGATCGGCGGCACGGTGCGCACGCTGTGGCGGCTGACGGTGCGCAAGCAGGGGGCGCTGGTGACGATTTCCGCGACCGGAGACGGGTTCCTGTACAAGATGGTGCGCAGCCTGGCGGGGCACCTGATCCGGGTGGGTTTGGGGGCGGTGCCGGCGGAGGAAACGCCCGCACTTCTCGCGAGTAAAACGCGCACAGCGCGGGTGGAGACGGCGGCGGCGCACGGCCTGTGCCTGTGGAAAATATTCTATGGCGCCATTCCGGGGCTTCCCAAGACGCTGCCGCCATGATACGTTAAGGATTGATTCGGAAGAGGCGCAGAAGCAAACGCGAGGATACGGAAATGGCAGACATCAATTTCAATTGCCCCCACTGCGGACAAAACCTGAACGGGCCCGAGGAGATGGCGGGCCAGACCATCGAATGTCCGGTTTGCCAGAAGAATTTCCTGATTCCCGGCGGCATCATTGAAGTGCCCAAGGGCAAGCTGGCGCCGACCGGCGGCCGGCCCGCGCCCGAAGCCACGCGGCCCACGACCAGCGACGACAAGGGCAAGACCGTGCGCATCGAACTGCCGCCCGAATTTCTCGCGGAACCCGAAAAGCACATTTTCAAGATCAAGCGGATCCAGCGTTAGGATGCGGCGCAAGACTACGGTGGGGGAAGTGGACGCGAACGTGCTGGCCTACACGGCCGGGCAGGACCGCGTCCTGGATCTAGCGCTGATCGAAGCCGACTGCTTCGGCACGGCGGCGCACGTCACGATGCTTTCCCGCATGCCGCTCCGGCCGCCGCCGGTATCCGCCCAAGACGCGCAGGCCGTCATCGCGGAATTGCGGAACATCCTGGCCGAGGCGGCGGCGGGGACGTTTGACATCACGCTGGAAGACCAGGACGTGCATCTGGCCGTGGAACGGCGCCTGACGGAGAAACTGGGCGATCTCGGCAAGCGCGTGCACGTGTGCCGCAGCCGGAACGACCAGGTGGCCGTGGACCTGCGGCTGTTTGCGAAGGGGCGCCTGCTGGAGGCGCAGGCCGCCGCCGCGGAACTCGCGCGGGTGCTGCTCGCCTGCGCCCGGAAGCATGAGAAGGTGCCGATGGTCGGCCGCACGCACATGCAACCGGCGATGCCCTCGAGCGTGGGGCTGTGGGCCTCGGCCTGGGCCGAAAGCCTGCTGGACGACCTGGCCCTGCTGAAGACCGCCTACGAGTTGAACAACCAGTGCCCGCTCGGTTCGGCGGCGAGCTACGGCGTGCCGATGCCCATCGACCGGCAGCTGACCAGCGATCTGCTTGGTTTTGCGCGGCCGGTGCACAATGTCCTGCATGCCAACCAGGCGCGCGGGAAGCTGGAGTCCATCATCCTGTCCGCGCTGGGGCAGGTGATGCTGACCCTGTCGCGTTTGGCGCAGGACCTGATTTTGTTTTCCATGCCGGAATTCGGCTATTTCCGTTTACCGGCGGAATTCACGACCGGCAGCAGCATCATGCCGCAGAAGCGGAATCCGGATGTGCCGGAACTGCTGCGGGCGAAGGCCGCCAAGGTGCTGGCGCAAGCCAACCTGGTGGCCGAGATCGTGCGGGCGGCGCCGTCGGGCTATAACCGCGATTTGCAGGAGACGAAGGCGCCGTTCATGGAGGGCTTCGAGCTGACGATTTCCTCGGTGCGCATCCTGGCGCCGCTGATGGCGGGGCTGGAAGTGGATGCCGAGGCGTTGCGCCGGGGATTCGGTCCCGAGGTGTTTGCGACGGACCGGGCGCTGGAGCTGGTGGCGAACGGCATGCCGTTCCGCGATGCCTACAACGAAGTGAAGAACAATCTCAAGCAGCTCGGTGGACAAAATCCCGATGCCGCCCTGGCCGCCAAACGGCATCTGGGTGCGCCGATGGGACTGGACCTGGCGTTTTTGGATGGGCGGGCCAAGGAAGCGGCGGCCTGGGCGGAACAGGAGCAGACGCGCTTCCGGACCTGCCGGGACAGTTTGCTGGGCCTGAAATCCAAAAAGTGAAGGGGCGGCGTTTGACAGATGTTCAAAGTGGGGTAGGATTCGTTCAATCGGCGGGGAACATTCGAAATTAAAATATGACGACATCGCAATATTCCTTTGGCGAGTACAGTGTTTCGCTGGCCCTCGACCAAGAGTCCCCCCTCGGCAAGCTGGACGACCTGCACATCTGCCATCTGGGCATGAAGTTCATTTCGGCCCGGCCGCTGCCGGAATTCAGCCTGTACGAGTTCGAGATCGCCATCACGCCCAAAGCGGGGTCCGTCCCGGCGAAGGTGAAATGCTGCGGCGTGGTGGTTAGTTCGCAGCCGGAAGAGGCCGGCTTCCGCACGGTGATTCATTTTGCCGGGTTGTGCAAGGACGACGCCTCGCGGTTGGAGGCGCTGACGAAGGCGAACAAGATGCGCTGCGACTATTGCGCGAACTGCTGAAGCGCACCAAGTCGGGCGGGGAAAGGGAAACGGGTTGCGAAACCCGTTTTTTTTGCATATAAGCGTCGGCGTTTGGATTGAGGAGTGGCAGCGATGAAAAAATACCTTTGGATCTTGCTGGGCCTGGCGGTCGCCACGGTCGCATCGGGGGCGGACAACCGCGTTTTTGCGCTGGCGGCCGCGGGCGATGTGGACGAGACGCTGGTGGAACACGTACGCGACTTGCTGGAAAAATCCTCCGGGGCCACGGTGCGCCTGGCGGCTCCGGTGCCGCTGGAAGCGGGCCAGACCATGGATGCCATCGGCCGCGCGGCGGTGAAGACGATGGACGCGAAGGATTTCGGCATCATCGTGCTGGCGCGGCCGCTGGACGACCGGCCGCAGGGTGTCTGCCTGCCGGACGAGCATTTCGGCGTGTTGAACGTGGCCAAGCTGGAGGCGGGGGCGGATCCGGAGCATGCCGAGCGGCGGCTCATGCAGAACGGCCTCCGCGTGATGAGCATGCTGGTGGGCATGTCGCCCTGCCCGTTCCCGCTGTGCGTACTGGTCGGCTATGAAAAGGTCGAGGACCTCGACCATTTGAGCGGCAATTTCTGCCCGCCCTGCCAGGAGCGCTTCGACCGCCTGGCGCGCGAGGCCGGGCTCAAACTGATCGAGCCGCCGGCGCCGGTCCTGGAAGCGGAGCCGGCCGGGGAGGCCGCGCCTGTTGATGTGCCCGCCGCGGCCCCGGCCGCGGCCGAAGCCGCGCCCGCTCCGGCGGAATAAGGACGGACGCCCGCCATGCTCGACATCAAGCTCATCCGCGAAAATCCCGACCAGGTCCGCGCGGCGCTGCAGACGCGCCATTCCCCCGTGGACATCTCCGCCGTGCTGGAGCTCGACGAGCGCCGCCGCGCGGCCATCACCGAGGCCGACCAGCTCAAGGGCGCGCGCAACGACATTTCCAAGAAGATCGGCGAACTCAAGAAGGCCGGCCAGGACACGGCGGAAATCCAGCGCCAGACGCGCGACATGGGCGAAAAGATCGCCACGCTGGACGCCGCCGTGCGCGACATCGAGGAGCAGCAGCGCAAGCTGGTGCTGGCGATTCCGAACCTGCCGCACGCGAGCGTGCCCACCGGCGCGGACGCCCTGGACAACGTGGTCGTGCGCGAGTGGGGGCAGAAACGGCATTTCGAATTTACCCCCAAGGACCACCTGGCGCTGGGCGAACGGCTGGGGCTGTTCGATTTCGAGCGCGCGGCGCGGATGTCGGGCGCGGGCTTTCCGCTGTTCATCGGCCCCGGCGCCCGCCTCGAGCGCGCGCTGATCCAGTTCATGCTGGACCTGCACACGACGAAGCACGGCTACACCGAGGTCTCGCCGCCCTATGTCGTGACGACGGCCACGATGACCGGGACCGGCCAGCTCCCCAAGATGGCCGAGGACATGTACCACGCCGAGGTCGACGACCTGTGGCTGATTCCGACCGCCGAGGTGCCCGTCACCAACATCCACCGCGAGGAGATCCTGCGCGAGGCGCTGCCGATCAAGTACGTGGCGCACACGCCGTGCTTCCGCCGCGAGGCGGGTTCGGCCGGCAAGGAAACGCGCGGGCTGATCCGCGTGCACCAGTTCGACAAGGTCGAGCTGGTGAAGTTCGTCGCGCCCGGCACGTCCTACGACGAGCTGGAGCAGCTGGTGGGCGACGCGACCGACGTGCTGGAGGCGCTGGGCCTGACCTACCGCGTGCTGCAGCTGTGCTCGGGCGACATGAGCTTCGCCGCCGCCAAGTGCTACGACCTGGAACTCTGGGCGCCCGGCTTCAACGGCTGGCTGGAGGTTTCCTCATGCAGCAATTTCGAGGCGTTCCAGGCGCGCCGCGCCGGGATCCGCTGGAAGAACACGGAGGGCAAGACCGAATTCGTCCACACCCTGAACGGTTCAGGCGTGGCGCTGCCGCGGCTGGTTGTGGCGATTCTCGAGAACGGCCAGCAAGCGGACGGGTCGGTCGTCCTGCCGGAGGCCCTGCGGCCCTACCTGGGCGGGCTTGAGCGCCTGGTGCCGAAGAAATGAGCGGCGGGTGATTCCGGCGGTCCAGAAAACCGTGGCCACGCGCTTTCCGCAGATTCGCGGGAAGCGCGTTTTGGTTGCCGCCAGCGGCGGCGCCGATTCCACGGCGCTGGCGCTGGTGCTGCGGGAGCTCGGGTGCCGGCCCGTGCTCGCGCACGTGCACCACGGCATCCGCGGAAAAGCCGCCGATGCAGATGCGCGGTTTGTCCGCGCCCTCGCGCGGAAGCTGGGCGCGCCGTTTTTCCTGGGAAAATTCAACGTGCCGGCGGAAGCGCAGAAGACTGGCGAATCGCTGGAAATGGCCGCGCGGCGGCTCCGGCGCGGGTTTCTGGTGCAGACCGCGAAGCGGGAAAAGATCCGGTTCATCGCCACGGGCCACACGGCCGACGACCAGGCCGAGACGGTGCTGCTGCGCATCGCGCGCGGCACGTCCGTCGCGGGGCTCGCGGGGATTCCCTACGCGGCGACGCAGGGCGGCGCGACGTTCATCCGGCCGTTGCGGGACGCGACGCGGAACCAGGTCGTGGAATTCCTGAAGAGCCGGCGGCAGCCGTGGCGCGAGGATGCGACCAACGCGGACGATTTCGCGCTGCGCAACCGCGTGCGGCACGAAATCCTGCCGCTGCTGGAAAAGCGGCTGAATCCGGCGGTGCGGCCGGCGCTGCTGCGGCTGGCGGACATCGCGGCCGCCGAGGACGAAGTATTGGCCGCGCTGGCGCAAAAGACGCGGGTGACGGCCCAGACGCCGGTGGCGCTCCGGCGCCGCGCGGCATTGGCGGAGCTCCGCCGCTGCGGGAAATCGCCGGACGAGGTGGATTTCGCGGCGGTGGACGGATTTTTCCATAGTGTGGAAAAACCGGCGAAAGTTTTTCCATTGTGTGGAAAAACCGGCGAAAGTTTTTCCATTGTGTGGAAAAATCCGGGGAATTTTTCCACAGTGTGGAAAAAAGTTTTCCACAGTGTGGAAAAACCACGAGCCGCGATTTCGCTGGAATTGAGGCGCGGGCGGGGGTTTTCGCGGCGGGCGGACGAGGTGTGCCTGTCGGCGGCGGTGGTAGGGGGGCGGGACCTGGTGTTCCGGAGCTGGCGGGCGGGGGACCGGATGCAGCCGCTGGGGATGACGGGGAGCAAGAAGCTCTCGGACATTTTCACGGATTTGAAAGTGCCGCGCGCGGAGCGCGGGGCGCGGATCGTGATCGAGTGCGGGGGAGAGATCGCGGCGCTGGCGGGCTGGCGGGTGGCGCGGGGATTCGCGGTGCCGGGGCCGCGGGCGGAGTCGCTGCGGATCCGGCTTCAGCCCATGACGCCGCGGGCGCGCAGTTCGAAGTAGGCGGCCTTGCAGGCGCGGACGTCGGCTTCGGCGTCGTGGGCGCCCGTGAAGGTTTTGCCGAAGAGTTTTTTGTGGAGTTCGGCGAGGTTGGGGTATTTGAAGCCGTAGATGCCGGGGAGGGCGCAGTACTGGGTGGATTCCTTCATCGTGCAGTGCAGGGGCTTCTTGAGGAAGGGGGTGGTGCGGCCAAGGCGGAGGAATTCGGCGCCGAGGACTTTTTCGTCGAAGGAGATGTTGTGGGCGATGGCGAAGGTGGCTTTTTCGATATGGGGGAGGACTTCGTCGAGGATCTGGGCGAGGGCGATGCCCTCGGCGAGGGCGCGTTCGGTGGTGATGCCGTGGACGCGGGCGGCTTCGGGGGGAACAACGAAGCCTTCGGGGCGGACGATGCGGGTGCCGGTGGCGAGTTCGTTGCCGTCCTCGTCGCAGAAGAGCCAGGCGAGCTGGACCATGCGGGGCCAGTTGGAGAGAGTGCGGGAATTGAGGGGGGCGTTCCAGTCGCGCGGGAGGCCGGTGGTTTCGGTGTCGAAGAAGAACAGCCGCCGGTCGGTCTTGCCGCTGAAATTGAGGTTCATGGTCATGGGGGGGAATCTACGCCGGCGGGGGGCGGAGCGCAATCCTCCGCCATTGACTTTCCGCAGATTTTTTACCATATTGCGCGGTTCAAAACCGTTCCGCAGCCCGGTGGGGCCGCGAGGCGGATTTTCGGCAGCCACCCACCCGGAGGAAGTGTCATGCTCGTGGAAAAGTTCAACAACGAATACCGGTTCACCAGTCCGACCGTTGACGGGGCCTTTGTGGTCAAGTTGACGCTGAAGGGCAAGGAGGAGAGCCTGAACACGATTTCGGTGGCGCTGTCGGCGTCGTTTCCGCAGCGGAAGCTGAAGCCGGGGACGATCCGGGCGGCGATCGGCGAAGAGCGCTGGAAGAACTTCATGCGCATGAAGAAGCTGAAGCTGGCGTCGATGTTCATCGAGCCGCACGCGAAGGGCTTTGTCCCGCACAATTTCTAGGATCCGCAACGGATCCGGACTGTCAAAACACCAACCCAAGGAATACCCATGCTGTACCTGAATGAAAAAGACCTGCTGAAGATCGGCATCCGCTGGAACGAGACGATCGACAACCTGGAGAAGGCGGTGGCCTGCCTGGACAAGAAGGACTACGCCCAGCCGGTGAAGCCGTACCTGCGCTACCGTGAACCGGTGAACCGCATCATCGCGATGCCGGCGTTCGTGGGCGGGGACATCAACCTGGCGGGCATCAAGTGGATCGCGAGCTTCCCGGGCAACATCGACCACGGGCTGCCGCGCGCGCACAGCGTGGTGGTGCTGAACCAGGCCGAGACGGGCGTGCCGGTGGCGGTGATCAACACGGCGCTGCTGAGCATCGTGCGGACGGCGTCGGTGTCGGGCATGATGATCCGCCATTTCCTGAAGGCGCGCCCGCTGCAGAAGGCCAACGTGGCCATCCTGGGCTGGGGTCCGATCGGCCGCTACCACTACAAGATGGTGTCCGAGCTCATGAAGGGCCAGATCAACAAGATTTCGCTGTTCGATATCCGCGGCGTGGATCCGAAGACGATCGACGGGCCGGCGAAGGACCAGACCGTGGTGGTCAACTCGTGGCAGGAAGCCTATGCGGACGCGGACATCTTCATCACCTGCACGGTGTCGAAGGCGCCGTACGTGGACCAGAAGCCGAAGGCGGGCTCGCTGCAGCTGAACTGCTCGCTGCGCGACTACAAGACCAGCATCCTGGATTTCACGAAGGCGATCATCGTGGACGACTGGGAGGAAGTCTGCCGCGAGAAGACGGACATCGAAATGATGCACAAGGAGCGCGGGCTGCAGGAAAAGGACACGAAGAACATCGCCGACGTGGTGTACCACAACGCAATGGCCGCGTGGCCGAAGGAAATGCCGATCATGTTCAATCCGATGGGCATGGCGGTGTTCGACATCGCGACGGGCCGCTACTTCATCGAGAAGGCCAAGGCCCTGAAGGTCGGCCTGGAACTCGAATAACCCTCCGCCGGAACGGACGCGCATGGAACCGAGAAAGAAGATCTACAACAGCATGCTGGAACTCATCGGGAACACCCCGATGGTGCGGCTGAACAAGATTCCCGCGGGCACGGGCTCCGAGATTCTGGTCAAGCTGGAATACATGAATCCGTCGGGCAGCCTGAAGGACCGCATCGCGCTGGAGATGATCCAGGGCGCGGCGGCCCGGGGCGAGCTGAAGCCCGGCGCCACGATCATCGAGTCGAGC
>CAZMOR010000302.1:0-5563 GCA_964567795.1 uncultured Verrucomicrobiota bacterium | reverse complement strand
CGCGCGCCCTGGTACTGCCCCACCACGATCGTCGTGGCCATGCCCATTCCCAGCAGCGGCATGAAGGCGACATTGTTGATGCTGAACGCGATGTTGCTCGCGGCCATGTCGGCGGCGGGCAGCCGCCCCAGCAGGATCACGAAGAACGTGAACGCGCCCACGTCCTGCAGCGTCTGCAGCGCGGCGGGCACGCCGAAGCGCAGCAGCGGACCCATGCGCTGCCAATCCAGCCGCCGCCCCGCCCACGTGCCGTATTCCCGGCGGAAGCGCTCCCGGTAGTAGATCGCCAGCATCATCGTCAGCCCCAGCACCGATGAAATCACCGTGGCGATCGCCGCGCCGGCGATGCCCCACCGCGGAAAGCCCCAGTGGCCAAAGATCATGGCGTAGTCGAGCACGATGTTCGCCAGGTTGGCCACCAGGCTCGCCCGCATCGGCGTGCTCGTGTCCCCGCGCCCCGAGAAGAAGCCCGAGACCGCGTTGTTGACCGACCACACCCCGCCGCCCACCATCAGGATGCCGAGGTACGTTTTCTCCGCGACCAGCACGTCGGCCGGATGCCCGGCGATGGACAGTAGTTAGAAGCCGAACGGAATCAGCGCCAGGCACACCGGCCAGGTCAGCAGGCCCAGCCAGATGCCCTGCGCCGTCGCCCGCCCGCATTCATCCTTGCGGCCCGCCCCGTGGTACTGCGCCACGAAGGTGCCCGCGTAGCCCGCCAGCGTCTGGAAGAACGACGTCAGCGTGAACGCCAGGATGCCCCCCGGCAGCGCCGCGCGCAGCGCAACCGACCCGTAGCGCGCCAGGAACACGCGGTCGCAGAACTGCATCAGCGTGAAGGAGGCCATCGAGACGATGATCGGCGCGGCCACGCGCCACACTTCGCGGTAGCCGCCCGGACTCGGCTTGGAGGGCTTCAGGATGGAGGCTCTCGTGAAAATGGCGGCTCCCCCGCACGGTCGCCCGTCAGGGCGCGCCGGCTTCCTTTTCGCCGTGGCTGGACCGGTAGCGCAGCACCAGCGGCACGCCGGCCAGGTCGAACGCCTCGCGCAGGCGCGCCGTCAGGAAGGCCTGGTGCGTCGGCGTGCTCAGCTTCGGTTCGTTCACGAACAGCGTCACCCGCGGCGGGTTCTGGCCCGTCTGCGTGGCGTAGTAGAACTTGAGCTGCCGCCCCTTGGAGAACGGCGGCTGCGACTGCGCGAAGGCGTCGCGGACCACGCGGTTCAGCACGCCGGTCGGCATCTTTGTCTCCAGCCGCGCCGCCACCGCGTCGATCACCTCGAAGCTGCGCCGGATCTGGTAGCCGTTCTCGGCCGACACGAAGAGCACCGGAATGTCGCCCAGGAAGAACAGCTCCTGGCGCATGCTTTCTTCGTAGTCCGATTCCTTGACCTTCGTGCCCTTGGCCAGGTCCCACTTGTTCACCAGCACCACGCAGGCTTTGTGGTGCTCGCGGATCAACGCGGAAATCTTCTTCTCCTGCGCGCCGGGCCCCGCCTCCGCGTCCAGCACCAGCACGACGATGTCGGCCTCGGCGACGCACTGCTCCGCCCGGAACAGGCTGAATTTCTCGACCGACTCGTGCACCCGGCCCTGCTTGCGCATGCCCGCCGTGTCCACCAGCCAGTAGTGCCGTTCCGCGCCGTCCGCCGTCTTCAGCGTGAACGGCACGTCGATCGTGTCCCGCGTCGTGCCGGGCACCGGGGAAACGATCACCCGGTTCTGGCCCGTCAGGCGGTTGATGTAGGACGACTTGCCGACGTTCGGCCGCCCCACCACCGCCACCTTCAGGCGCGGCAGGTCGGCCGCGCCGTCCGCCGGCGGCAGGTGCGGCAGCACCGCGGCCATCAGCTCCTCGACCCCGCGGTTGTGCGCGGCCGAAACCGGGAAAACGGGATAACCCAGCGACGCGAAATCGCCGGTCCGGTCGTCCTGCGCCGGCAGGTCGGCCTTGTTCGCGGCTACCACGACGGGCCGGCCCGACTGCCGCAGCAGGCGCGCCACCTCGACATCCAGCGGCTGCAGCCCGGCCGTCAGGTCCACGACCAGGATCACCGCCGCCGAATCCGCGATGGCGGCCGCGACCTGCTCCGCGGTCGCCCGCTGGATCTCGTCGCCGGTCTTCGCCCGGTCCATCAGCGCCAGCCCGCCCGTGTCCACCACCTGGAACTTCTGGCCCAGCCATTCCGCGCGCGCCATCAGGCGGTCGCGCGTCACGCCTTCCTCGGAATGGACGATGGCCAGCCGGCGGCGCACGAGCCGGTTGAAGAGCGCGGACTTGCCCACGTTGGGCCGGCCCACGATCGCCACCACCCGTTCGATTTTCGCCTGTTCGTCCATGTCGGTCTCCGCCGGGCGCCGATAGGCAACGGGCCGGGCGTCAGCGGCCCGGCCCCTTGCGCGTGCACCGGCTTGGGTTTTAGTACTGGAAGAAACTCTTGCCGATGAATTCGCGGATCACGCTCGTCGGCGGCACGCGGTCCGTCGGAATCACCAGGAAGTTTGCCAGGAACTGCTGGATGCGCACCGCCTCCGCGTACTCCGGCATGGACGGCTTGATTTCCGCCAGCAGGGGTTCCGCGAACGGCCGCAGCACCGCCAGTTCGTAGTCCAGCGCCGAGTTGAAGGCCACGTCGGCCTCCTTCTGGAACGGGAAGATCCAGGTCTTCTCGCCGCGGCGCACCTTCGGCCACATCTGCAGCGTCTTCAGCGCGCTGTGGCTGCGGAAATTGTTGTCCCGCACCATGCGCCGGATCAGGCGGTTGTCCGTCGTCGAGATCCGGTTGTTGCTGTCGATGTTCAGCTGCGTCAGCGCGCTGATGTAGATCCGGAACTTGTGCTCCACCGGGATCGACGAGGTCAGCCGCGGATTCAGCCCGTGGATGCCTTCCAGCACCACGACGTCATCCGGCCCGATGTGCATCATTTCGCCCTTCCACTCCCGCTTGCCGGTGTGGAAGTTGAAATACGGCAGCTCCAGCCGCTCGCCCGCGTCCAGCCGCGCCAGCTGGTCGTGGACCAGGTTCAGGTCCAGCGCCTCGATGTGCTCGAAATCCACCTCGCCGTTTTCGTCCTTCGGCGTCAGGTCGCGCCCGACGAAGTAGTTGTCCAGCGAGATCGGCTTCGCGTTCATGCCGCTGGCCTTCAGCTGCAGCGACAGGCGCTTGGAGAACGTCGTCTTGCCCGACGAGGACGGCCCCGCGATCAGGATCCACTTCACGTGGCCGCGGCGCTGCACGATCTGCTCCGCCAGCAGCGCGATCCGCTTCTCCTGGTACGCCTCGTTGACGTCGATGAAGTCGTCGATCTTCTTCTTCGCGATGCGCTCGTTCAGGTCGCCCACCGTGCGGACGCGCACGATGCGGCCCCAGTCCTTGTGGCCCTTGAACACGTCGTAGATGTAGTGCGCCGGCTCGAACGGCGGGAAGGTGTTGAGATCCATCCGGTCCGGACCCATCGCCACGAAGCCCTGCTCGTAGGCGATCAGCTTGTAGTTGCCCAGCGCGGCCGCGTTGTTCGCCAGCGGCTGGTTCGCCAGGTCCATGAACTCGCCGCACTTGTACACGCTCACCTTCGAGCTGTTCTTGTAGCGCAGCAGATTCAGCTTGTCCTTCGCGCCCGCCTTCTCGAAATGCGCGATGGCCTCGTCGTACGTGATCTTGATGCGGTCGATCGCCGCCTTGCTGTCAAACAGCTTGCGCAGCGCCGCGTCCAGCTTCGCCAGCTGCTCCTTCGTCACGCCCTGCGCGTCGCCCAGCCGGAAACTGCAGTACAGCCCCTTCGAAAGCGAGTGTTCCACCGCGAAATCGCAGCCCGGGAACAGCTCGTGCGCCACTTTCGCCAGCAGGAACGCGATCGTGTGCCGGTACACCCGCTGTCCGTAGGAATCCCGGTAGCCCAGGATCCGCACCGTGCTGTCGGTCTCGATCCGGTATTCCACCGAAACAAACTCGTTGTTCACGAGCGCGCCCAGCACCGGGTAATCGATCCCCTTCTTCGTGTCGGGGTACTTCGCCAGAATCTGGCTCAGCGCGATCCCCGCCTCCACCTCTTGTTCGGCACCATGCTCGAACTTCACCTTGACCATCCGATTAGTCATGCTTTTCTCCTATTATTTGAATTGTGCACTTTATCCGTGCGGCCAACCCCGAGGCAAGCTATATTGCCACCCATGATCGAACCGTTCCAACCCGCCCAGGCTGACTATCTCCGCGACGAGTCGCGCCGCACCGGCCGCGCCGACCGCATCGCCTTCCCCCGCACCGAGGACGACGTGCTCGCCGCCCTCGCCGAGGCCCGCGCGGCCAAGCTCCCCGTCACCGTCCAGGGCGCCCGCACCGGTGTCACCGGCGGGGCCGTCCCCGAAGGCGGCTTGATTCTCAACCTGTCGCACATGGATCACATCCAGCCCGCGGGCGACACGCTCGTCGTCCAGCCTGGCGCCACCCTCGCCGCCATCCGCGCCGCCGTCCCGCCCCACCGCTATTTCGCGCCCGATCCCACCGAAACCTCCGCCTCCATCGGCGGCATGATCTCCTGCAACTCGTCCGGCGCCCTCTCCTTCCTCCACGGCCCGACCCGCAACCACATCCTCGGCCTGCACGTCGCCCTGCTCTCCGGCGAGGTCCTCGACCTCCGCCGCCAGCGCGACCGGGCCCGCGGCCTGCACTTCACCCTCGGCCCCGTCGCCGGCGAACTCCCGCCCCTGCGCCGCCCGGCCGTCAAGAACGCCGCCGGCTATTTCATCGATCCGGACATGGACCTCCTCGATCTCTTCATCGGCGCCGAAGGCACCCTCGGCGTTGTCACCGCCGCCACGCTGCGCCTCCTGCCCGCCCCCGGCGCCGTCTGGGGCCTGATGGCCTTCCTGCCGGACACCGCCGCGGTCGTCGGTTATGTCAACGCCCTGCGCCAGGGCCCCCGCTCCGGCCCCGCGCAGCTCGCCGCGCTCGAATATTTCGATGCCCGCTGCCTCGCTTTCCTCCGCGAACACGCCGATGAACTGGCCTCCAAGGAAATCCCCGTGCCCGCGATCCCCGACGGCGCCGCATGCGTCTACGCCGAATGGCACGCCCCCGATGCCACCGCGGCCGAAATCGCCATGCTGGGCGCCGCCGAACGCCTCCCCGCGTTCGGCGCCGATCCCGACGCCTGCGTCCTCGCCGACAAGCCCCACGACATGGAAAAGCTCAAGCTCTTCCGCCATGCCGTCCCCGAGCTCGTCAATTCCGCCATCGACGACCGCCGCAAGATCCACCCCGGCCTCGTCAAGCTCGGCACCGATATGTCCGTGCCCGACGCCCGCCTCGCCGACGTCCTCGCCCTCTACGAAGCCGATCTCGCCGCCTCCGGCCTTGAGCACCTCGTCTTCGGCCACATCGGCGCGAACCATCTCCACGTGAACATCCTGCCCCGCCATCCTGCCGACTACGACGCCGGCCGCGCCCTCTACGCCCGCTGGGCCGCGCAGGTCATCGCCTGGGGCGGCTCCATCTCCGCCGAACACGGCATCGGCAAGCTCAAGCGCGACCTCTTCCGCCAGATGGCCGGCGACGCCGCCCTC
>CAZMOR010000301.1:0-2666 GCA_964567795.1 uncultured Verrucomicrobiota bacterium | reverse complement strand
GGTAACGGTGAGTCCGTCCGATTCCTTGCCGAGGTCGGTGAGGGTGATGGGCGGCAGGGGGATGGGAATGGCGCCGCCGCCGGTCAGGGCGGCCGCGCCGGTGAGCGAGAGATTCATCCGGCTGCCGGTGATGGAGAGCTTCTCGATGATCACCTTCTTGCCGGGCTTTTCTTCGCCGGCCGGCGTCTCTTCCGGCTTGTCCTGGCCGGAAGGTTCTTCCTCCTTGCCGGCGGAGAGCTGGTTGATAAGCGCGCCAAGGTTGCTGGTGCGCAGGCCCTGCTCGTAGGTGAGGACGAGGCCGTCGATGGTGATTTCCTTGATGACGATGGTGTCGGACAGCAGGCTCGAGTTGTCCAGCCGGACGGAGATGGAACCGAGGTCGAGGATGCCATCGGTCTTGAAGCCCGCGGGGTTGTCGACGTGGAGGCCGGCAAGGGCGGCCCGGCCGCGCAGCAGGGCGATGTCGGCATCCTGAAGGGTGACGGGTACGCCGAGAGCGGCCGGGGCGGCGGCGTTGGTGGTTTTGAGCACGATTTTGCCCAAGAACAGGTTCAGGACGACAAACGCCAGCACTAGGACAACAAGGATTCCCAACAGGATTTTCAGCATTTTTTTCATGGATCTCCCTTTGAGTCAGGCGATATCCGGCTCCACCTGGTCCACAACGGGAAAAGCCTCCAGGAAGCCGGCAATGTCGAACATATCGCGGACGGAACCGCGGATGCCAGTAAAAACCAGTTTGCCGCCGCCGGCGTGGATGCATTTGGAGAGGCCGAGGATGGTGCGCAGGCCGTCGCTGCTGAGGAACTGGAGTTCGCGGAAATCGAAGACCATGGACTGGCAACCGGCATGGAGGAGGCCGCGGCAGTGGGCATCGAACAAACGGGAAGTCGTCGCGTCGAGGCGGCCCTTGGCGGTGACCACTTCGCCGTTTTCCAGTTTTCGGTTGGAGAGCTCCAGCATGGGCGACCTCCTCTCCAAATCCACTTCTACTATCGGCTGTTTCCGGCCGGACTGCAACCGGCGGACGGCTAAAAATGCGTGAATAATGCGTTCTACGAAAGGCCGGGAAAAGGGCTTGCAGTCCATCGGGAAGCGTCGACAATGGGCAGGCTTGGATTGCAGCCGAGGAGAACCATGCCCTATCCCATCGAGAAAAAGTTCGTCGTGGCGGTGTCGTCGACGGTCCTGTTCGACCTGTCGTTCGAGCATGCGTTGTACCTGGAGCAGGGGCTGGAGGCGTTCCGGCGCTACCAGCAGGAGCACCGGCACGACGTGCCGAAGCCGGGCACGGGGTTTCCGTTCATCCGCCGCCTGCTGGGCTTGAACCGGATGTATCCGGACGAGCATCCGGTGGAGGTGGTGATCCTGTCGCGCTACCATGCGGACGACGGGCTGCGGGTGATGGACGCGGTACGGGAGTACGGGCTGGACATCACGCGCGCGTTCTTCATGGCCGGGCGCAAGCCGTATCCGTTCATGGAATCGGTGAACGCGTCGCTGTATCTCAGCACGAACGCGGAGCAGGTGCGCGAGGCGGTGGCGCTGGGCTATCCGGCCGGGCACGTGCTGCCGTGCGAGGCGGTGGACGACGAGCAGGACGAGCAGCTGCGCGTGGCGTTCGACTTCGACGGCGTGCTGGTGGACGACGAGGCGGAGAAGGTCTACAAGAAGACGCAGGACCTGGAGCAGTTCCGCCAGTACGAGCTGGCGCACCGCGACCAGCCCTTGAAGTCGGGACCGCTGATGCCGCTGCTGCAGCAGCTCTCGTACTTCCAGCAAATGGACATCCGGCGGGCGCAGGACGACAGCGGGCGCAAGCGCCTGCTGCGCATTTCGATCGTGACCGCGCGCGGGGCGCCGGCGCATGAGCGGCTGAGCACGACGCTCTCCGCCCTGGGCCTGGAGGCCGACGAAGTCTTCCTGATGGGGGGCATCGAGAAAAAGCGGGTGCTGGACATCCTGAAGCCGCATTTATTTTTCGACGACCAAATGGCGCACCTGCAACCGGTTGCGCGGAACACCCCATCTGTGCATATCCCGTTCGGCATAGCCAACAAAGGATGAATCCGTCCTTGACAAACGTTTTCTAGTATGGTTTTCTGCCGGATGCTATGAAGCGCATGTCCGACACGCAACTCCGTTCCGCATTCAACGCCGCTGGCCTGCGCATGACCCGCCAACGGCTACTGATCTGCCGCGAGCTTTCCGGCCGCTGTGATCATCCCGACGTGGACCGCCTGTACCAGGCCGTCAAGCCGCGCCTGCGCCAGATTTCCCTGTTCACCGTCTACCGCACCATGAACGCGCTGGAGGAGGCGGGCATGATTTGGCGGGTGGCGACCTGGAAGGGCCATGCCCGCTATGACGGGACGGTGACGGCGCACGCCCATTTCCTGTGCGAAAAGTGCGGGCGGATCGAAGACGTGGATACCCGCGGCGCCTGCCACGAAATGGCCGCCCGCGCGCCGGAATGCGTGCCGGGCCACAAGGTCCGCCGCGTCGAGATGATGATCGTGGGCGAATGCGAGGCCTGCGCCGCCGCGCCCGCCGTGCCGACGGACACCTGAAGCCGCCGCCCCCATGCGGGGAAGCGCGGCTCGTTTTCCAAACCCTGTTTTTCCACACAATGGAAAAACTTTCAGCGATTTTTCCACACTATGGAA
>CAZMOR010000300.1:0-1979 GCA_964567795.1 uncultured Verrucomicrobiota bacterium | reverse complement strand
CCGCGCGCCAGGCCGAACTCGCCGCCGCCGGTTGCGCCGACCGCGTGCTCTTCCTCGGCCACATCCATCCCGACGAACTCCCCCACACCCTCGCCGCGGCGGACATCCTCCTCTCCCCGCGCATCGCCGGCGGCAACACCCCCCTCAAATTGCTGGATTACCTCAAGATCGGCCGCGCCATCGTCGCCTGCGACAACCCCGCCAACCGCCTCATCCTCGATGACGCCAACGCGCGGCTCGTGGCCCCCGATCCCGCCGCCTTCGGCGACGGCATCGCCGCCCTGGCCGCCGACCGGCCCCAGCGCGAGCGCCTCGGCGCCGCCGGCCACCAGCTCTACCTCTCGACCTACAACTACGCGCAATACAAGCAGCGCCTCGCCGACACCTACCGCCAACTGCTGGCCGCGCCATGAAAGGATCCGCCCCCATGAATCTGCCCGCCTGGTTCTTCTGGGCCCTGCTCTCCGCCGTGTTTGCCGCCGGCACGGCCATCTTCGCCAAGATCGGCATCCGCGGCGTCGACTCCGACCTCGCCACGCTCGTGCGCACGTTCATCATCTTCTTCGTGCTGGTGGCCTACGTGTCCGCCATGGGCAAATGGAGCAACCCCCTGCACCTGCCCGCCAAGACCTGGACCTTCCTGACGCTCTCCGCGCTCGCCACCGGCGCCTCGTGGGTCTGCTACTTCCGCGCGCTCCAGATCGGCCAGGCCTCCAAGGTCGCCCCCGTGGACAAGTTCAGCGTCGTGCTCGTCGCGCTCTTCGCCTTCATGTTCCTCGGCGAACGCCCCAGCCTGCGCGAGTGGTCCGGCATCGCCTGCGTCGCCCTCGGCGTCGTCATCCTCGCCCTGAAGCGCTAAAACCCCGTGCCCCGGTCCGCCGCACCGCGGCCCCCCGTGCGGGGACTCGCGGCTCATGGATTTTCCACAGTGTGGAAAACTTTTTTCCATAGTGTGGAAAAATTCCGCAAAGTTTTTCCATTGTGTGGAAAATTCGCCGAAACTTTTTCCATTGTGTGGAAAAATTCCCGCCGGCATGGGAGAATGATTTTTGCATGAGCGATCCCGCCGAAATCTTCGACCTGTTCGACCCGCGCGAATACCGCGTCATCGGCCGGGCCACACGCGGTGCATGCCACGGCAACCCCGCGCTGGTCCATGCCGTGGCCCGCGTCCATGTGCGGGATGCGCAGGGCCGCCTGCTGCTGCAGCGACGGTCCGCCAGCAAGGACATCGCCCCCGGCAAGTGGGATACCTCCGTCGGCGGGCACCTGCTCCCCGGCGAGGAGGCCGCGGCCGCCGCCCGCCGCGAAATGCGCGAGGAACTCGGCGTCGATCCCGGCAACCTGGTCTTCTTGCACCGCTTTCTGATGCGCTCGCCGGTCGAAACCGAATGGGTCACGTCCTACACCACCATCCACCCCGGCCCGTTCCACCCCGATCCCGGCGAGATTGATGAAATCCGGTTCTGGACCGGCGCGGAAATCGAAGCCGCCCTCGGCACCGGCGTGCTCACCACCGCGTTCGAAGACGAATACGCGCGCCTGCCCCGCTAAGGCTGCTGCGCGCGGATTTCCATCCAGATTTCGTAGTACCGTTCCGCGGGCGGTGCCTCCGGCCCCTGGTGGTGATCCGGCCGCAACGCGAGCGTGCCGGTTTTCTTCAGGATCTCGGCCACCGGCGAATTCTGGTCGTGCTTGGCCTGCTCGGCGCGCCGGATCAGGGTGTAGAAATCCCCTTTCGCGTTTTCGCGGTAGTCCATCTTCCGCCCCTGGTAGGTCACCCAGCGGATGCCCAGCTTCTTCATGTTCTCGTTGGCTACCGTCCCGGCGGCTTTCGCTTCGAAGCCGCCCATGGCGGCCACCTCCGCGCGGGTGTGCGGCCACGTCACGGACGGATCGCGCAGCCGCTCGTCGCCGGAGCCTTCGGGATATTTCAGCATCTGCCAAAATCCTTCGACGCTGGCGTAAGTCTCCCCGTC
>CAZMOR010000299.1:0-7890 GCA_964567795.1 uncultured Verrucomicrobiota bacterium | reverse complement strand
CAAGCCGCCGGCCGGCCACGTTCGCAGGACCTGCCGTGCGGATCGTTCCGCCCAATGCGCCATCCCGATCACCGTGGCGATCAAAAACATCGTGTCCTGCAACTGGTAATTCGGCCGGAACAGGAATCCGCTGATCATCAGGATCAGGAGCGTAACGCGGGCCATGTTCACGTAATACCGCTTGTCCGGATCCCGGAGGAATTTCAAGCTCCAGGAAAGCCGCATCCATGACATCCAGTAAATCGAATAGTATAAAAGCGTTCCCGGCAGTCCGGTCGTGGCAATGATCTCCGCAAATTCGTTGTGGGCATAATAACCGGTGCCGGATGCCACCCCGAACTGACCCGCGCCCACCCCCAAGAACGGATTTTCCCAAAGGAGCCGGAAGGCAATCTGGACGAATCCAAACCGGGCCAGGCTGCTTTCATCCTCCATGTGGACCGTATGGACAAACCGGGTGCCCAGATAGGTGTTGGCGACAATGAATTCAAACAATTCAAAGGCCAGCCAGAATGCAATGGCCGATCCCAAAATCGCCTGCAATTTGAAGCGATTGCCGCCGCCCAGGCAAAAGAGGGGCCAGAGAATCGACACCGCAATCAGCGTCACAAAAGCGCCGCGGGAGGCGGAAAGAACCACCCCGGCCAAGGCCAGCACGCCGCCACCGATCAACACGCCGCGCAGCCAGATGTTGCGGACCGGACGCAGCAGCGCCAGCATGCTCATGAAACCAATGGCCGCCAGCACCCCGACTGCATTGGCCTCAAAAAACCGCTTGGAAATGGCGCCGTCCTGGCTGGTCAGCATGTCCAGGCCCAGGCTGCCGGCATCGCCGGATAGCAATTGGCTGGCGTTCAACGTCCGCCAAACCGCGACCCCCAGAAAAGCGACATAAAACCACTGGACTTTCCCGGAATGCATCAACACCGTCCCGACAAAAAACACAATGGCCGCCATTTCGAGCGTCAGCTTGATGACCCGTGAAAACATCGCCATGTCCGTGGCCATGACGACGCCCAGGAACGACCAGCCGCAGAAGCAAACCAGCAAGAGGGTCTCGCGGGGAATTTGATTGAAGCGGACATGCCGCACGATCATCCAGAATGTCCGCACTCCCACCAGCGCACCCCCGCCCCAAAGCACCAGGGCCTTGTAGGCGGGGATCGTACCGACCGTGAAAATCGCCAGGAAATAGGCCGCCCAGGCAAGGGTCAGGCGGTCCCATGCTTTTTCCAATCGTTTGGCGGACAGCAACGGGTTCATGCGGAGATTTGCCGGAGAAGACGATCCACCTGGCCGGCAATTTCCGGCCAGGAATAGGCGTTAATTGATTTCGGGCCGTTTCTGGCTTCAGCCACTTGTTCCAGAAGCCATTCGGCCATGCCGGCAATCTCGTCGCCGGCAAAGGCGCGCCCGGCGCCGGTCTGGGTGACGACTCGGGCGGCTTCGCTGCCTGGCGGGGCGATCAACAGGACCGGCGTGCCGCAGCCCATGGCTTCATAGAGTTTCCCGGTCAGGATGGAGTCGATCTCCGGCGAAGTCTCGCGCTGGACACTTGTGATGACCACCGCCGCTAGGGCTCCTTTGATGGCGGCATACACGTCAAGCCGGGGCACCCGGCCGCGGATTTCCACCCACTCCGACGCCCCGCGCGCCGCCGCGGCCCGACGCACGCTTTCGCCGTGCGGCCCCAGGTACAAAAAGCGCAGGCGGTGCCCGGCCTGGTTGACACGGCACAAAACGTCCAGCACGGGGTCTACAATCCGCAAGGGCGGATAGAAAGTTCCGGCATACACAATCGTGGGTTGGGAATACCGGGCCGGGACAATGTCCTGGAAGGACTCTGGATCGAATCCGTTGGTGACCACCGCGTACTTTTCAGCAAAACCGTATTTGTCCCTCAGGCACGTGGCCATCGCTTCCGATACCACCAGCACTTTGGACGCATGCTTCAGTGCGCGCCGTTCCGCCATTTCCGTCCCCGCCGTCCACATCTGTGGATCGTGCGGCGCCATGTTCCAAAGATCACGGTAGTCCAGTACGACGCGGGCCTTCAACCGGCGCCCGAGCCTGCCGGCTGCCCGAAACGAGGAGAACGGTGAACCGGAAGCCAGAATCACGTCAAAATCGCCGGGGCGATATCCGGCACAGGCGCGCAATACCGGCCGGACCCAGCCAATGCCGCGGTCCACCCCCAGCCAGCGCACCAGGGCACCAGCCAGTTTGTGCATCAACGGCAAACGTTCCCACCACCGTTCTACCAGGTAGCCGCCCAGGAACATGCGCAAGGCATGCCCGGTCCACGTCCGCTCCACGCCTGCCGTACGGAACCACCGCTCCATGTCTCCAACGGCAGGATCCGGATCCGCCAGCAGCCGGTGATCCACCGTGACCACGGTGACTTTCCACCCCAAGCGCGACAGGTATTTCGCCAGATTCGCGCAGCGGACCCCGCCAATCGCCCGCGCCGGCGGAAATGGGAAAGCCAGCAGCAGCATCCGGGGCGGGGCGCCTCCATGACCTGGATCGGAATATGTCATTTCAAAGCCTGAATCAAACGCGCCACACTGCCGGCACCCCGGTATACATCCGCCTGCTCCACCGGCCGCACGGCATTCAAGACAGCCTGCCGGATCCGCTCGCCATCCGTTCCCGCCAGCGTATTCCAGCCTTGTTGAACCGTCTCAACCCACTCCGTCTCGCTGCGGAGGGTGACGCAGGGAACGCGCAGCCAATAGGCTTCTTTCTGGATTCCGCCCGAATCCGTCACGATGACCGCCGCGCCGGATTCCAAACGCACCATATCCAGATAACCCTGCGGCTCCATCAACCGCAGATTCGATGCGGTTCGGGAACCCGTCTCCGGTTTTTCCAGAAGTTTGGCGCGGGTGCGGGGATGCACCGGGAAGATGACGATCCGGTCCCGGGCGATCGCCGCTAACGCCGCCATGAGGGCTTGCAGCCGGACGGGGTCGTCCGTGTTCTCGGCCCGGTGAATGGTCGCCAGAACATAGTTCCCTTGGACCAGCCCCATGCGCGTCAATACATCCGTGTGCCGCTTGGCAAGCTCCACCGCACGCATCAATGCTTCATACATGACATCTCCCACCAGATAGGCTCCCGTGGTAATGCCTTCAGCCGCCAGATTCCGGACCGCGGTTTCACCGGGACACAACAACCGGTCCGCCAAATGGTCGGTCAAGACCCGGTTGATTTCCTCCGGCATGTCGCGCCGGAAACTCCGCAGGCCCGCTTCGACATGGGCCACCGGGATGTTCATTTTCGCGGCGGCCAAGGCGCCGGCCAAGGTCGAATTGGTGTCGCCGTATACCATCACCCGGTCCGGTGCTTCCCGGATCAAAACCTCCTCGATTGCCGCCAGCATGGCCCCGGTCTGCGCCCCATGCCCTCCGGACCCGATTCCCAGGTTGTAATCCGGCCGTGGAATCTCCATTTCGTCGAAGAACACCTGGGACATGTTGTCATCATAGTGTTGTCCGGTGTGCACCAGTACTTCCCGGAAACGCGTGCGCAGCTCGCGGCTGACCGCCGCGGCTTTGATGAACTGGGGGCGTGCCCCGACGATGGTGACCAGCTTTTTCACGAATGCCCCTGATTATGGAACCAAATCCTTCAACGCTTCGCCGGCTTGGAAAATGCGCTGCTCCACACCGGCCTGTTTGGCCTGGAGCTCGAGGCGGACATCGTTCCGGCGGTTCCACACCGCCGCAGCTACATTCCACAAGGCATCCGGGGTGCAGTCCTCGCTGGACAGCCCTACCCCGGTTTGGCCGAACAGTTCAAGCAATTCGGCGTATTTATGGTGCCAGCCGATAACCACCGTCGGCACGGCCATGGACAGGGCGGCCACGATGCTGTGATACCGGCTGGCCACGAACAGGTCGCATTGGGCAATCGCTCCTTTCTGCTCCGGGCCGGAGTACTGCTCGGCCGGAAACAGTCGGATGGCGCTTTTCTCGTGAACGCGCGCCAGGATGTCCCGCGCCACCGCCCGGTCATCATACTGGTCATCCGCCAGCTCGTTGGGAATCAACAAGACCTGCACCTGGTGTTGCCGAACCGCGCGATCGCAGAAATCTGCCATGAGATCCAGGTAGGGAACGGCGGCTTTCCATTGCCGCTTGATCTGGTGACTGACCGATATTCCCAGGCAGGGACGGCCCGCATCCAATTCCGGAACAGAGACCCGCTGCGCAGGCATCAGCAACCCGGTGTCGGGCGCCACGCGCAGCTTGGCAGCGGCCACCCCGCAGTCAACCAGATAGCGACGCGACAGTTCCTCGCGGCAGAACACCAGGGAACAGCAACGCCCGAGGACCTGCCGCACCGCCATCTTCATCCAACGCTGGCCCACGGGGCCGTAACTGGCGGTGTAATGAACTGCCGGCGTTCCCAGCCAGGCCGCGGTACGAAGGAGGGGCTTGCTCAGCCAGGCGCTTTTCATGCTCATGCGGGCCAGCCGGTCGGTGTAATCAATGCCCCAGGCGTCAATCACCAGGTCCGCCGTCCGGACGTTTTCCACGAGCACGTCTTCGAGCGTATGGCCGGGCGCGCCGCCCAGCCACCGGCGGCGCCAGGCCGTTTGCATGATGGTCTTGGCGCGGGGCAGGCCCTGGATGATCCGGACGCCCGACGGTTCCGGCGCGCTCCGCCCCGCCGCATCCGTCGCCGGCACATTTTCATGATAGACAAGCTCGCAACCCGGAAATACCTGCCGCAGCACCCGGACCAAACCGTGAAATATCGATGGGCCGCCCAGATTCATCTGCAACGGCGCCCCTGAAATAAATATTTTCATGTGCGGGCCGGCCCCTGCCGGCGTTTTTCCACCATGGTTCAAACCGTCGCTTCCGGACGCGCGCGCAGCCGGTTTTGCAGCATCCGGTACACCCGCCCGGCTTCGGCCTGGAAAGGAGCAATCCGGAACAGCCAGACCAGCCCCGCCAAGGCGGCGGCGAACACCGCCCCATTCACGCTGAGTTGCACAATCGCGGGATAACCCGCCAGCCAGGAACGCAGCGCGAACACCGGAATCGCCGCCGCGGCCGACGGCCAGGCCAGCCGGCCCAGCTCGCCAAACGGCAGCACCTGCCACCAGCGGCACCCCACGGCATCGGAGATGGCCGCAAAATTCCAGGCGCAGTTCACGAGATAGATGCAGATCACCGTGGAAACGATGGCCCCGATGAATCCAAACCAGCGCACGAGGAGAATGCTGAGGAAAAGATTGGCCACCAGCCCGGCGCACGAGCGGTTCAAAATCGTCCGGGTCTTCCCCAAGGCCATCAGGATCGCCCCGTAATTCACGATCCGCACGGGCAGCAGCAGCAAATAGATTTGAAACGGCAGCACGCTGCCGGAATATTTTGAGGAAAACAGGGTGACAATGAAGGACTCGGCGCTGGCCATCAAGAAAGCCATCACGGGAAAGATGATGACGGCCGATTTCGACGCCGCCTGGCGGAACAAACCGATGGCGCCCGGGCGGTCGCCGGCCGCAATCATTTTGCGCATGTCTGGCAGAATGATGGTCGATATGGATGCGGTGACGATCCCGATCAGGGGGATTTCAATGGCCCCGTTCGAGTAGACCGCAAATTGCTCCGGGGGACACATGGAGGACACAATCAATTTATCGAGTTGCAGGTGGATGCTCCCGAGCGCGGAAGCCCCGACCAGCGGAATGCTGTAGGTGATCATCCGCCGCATGCTGGCCAGGGACGGCCGCCAGGAATCCGCCGGCACCGCCCGCAGAATCAACCCGATGGCCACCAGGCCGGTGGCCACGCTGATGGCCACGCGGGTCAGCACCATCGATTCGGGGCTTTTCCAGAACAAACAGGCCGCCATGATGCCGACGGCCAGCAGCAGGCCCGACCAGACATTGTAAAAAGTCAACCGGGACACCTGGTTCTGAACCACCAGTACGGATGACACCAGTTTGGCCGGCAGCATGATGAGCGGCAGCGGCACCAGATAGGCCAGCGTCGCCACGATGGCCGGATTGGAAAACCGCTTGGCCAGCAGATGATTGCCCCCCAGCGCGATGAACACTGTATAGAGCATGCCCATGGCCAGCATCAGCAACAATCCGTCCAGCACCAGTCCCCGGGCCCGGTTCTTTTCGGTCGGCAGGAAATAATACAACCCGGAATCGATGCCGAGCGAAAGCAACGGAATCGCGACATCGTAGGCCAGCATCGTTTGCCGGTACGTTGCCAGATCGGTTTGGCTCAGGATGCGGGCCATGACCATCCCGGAAGCCAGGGCGGTAAAGGTCGTAAACACCCGTCCGAATGAAAGGGCCAGGACTTTATGGGTTCGGGAGCCGCTCATGATGCCGGATCCGGATGCGGTCGCACCCCGGATCTGAATCAACGGGTCTTGAAATCGTCGTACGTTTTGGCGCCTTTGCTGAGTTCCGCCGGCAACGGACTGTCTTCGGCCAAATCGAGACAACGGAGCCGGTTGTCGGCGAGCTGATACCGGAAGCCGGATTCCGGGCAAATCATCACGCCGTTTTGATCCGGATTTTTCAGCAGGTGCCCGTGCCGGCTCATCCACCCCTTCTGCCGGGCCGGATTGCCCATCATGAGGGCGTAGTCGGGAACGTCTTTGGTTACAACCGCGCCGGCCGCAATGAAACAATAGCGGCCCAGGGTGATGCCGCAGACAATCGTGGCGTTGGCGCCGACGGTCGCTCCGCGCCGAATGACGGTTTTCTCGTACAGGCTGTGGCGGTTGACCTGGCTGCGAGGATTGGTCACGTTCGTCAGCACGCAGGACGGTCCCAGGAACACGTCGTCTTCGATCTCCGCGCCGGTGTAGATCGACACATTGTTCTGCACCTTGACGTTGTTGCCGATGATCACGCCGCCATCGACGTTCACATTCTGGCCGAAAACACAGCGGGCGCCGATTTGCGCGCCTTTCATGACGTGGCAGAAATGCCAGATCTTGGTGCCGGCGCCGATCACGGCGCCTTCGTCGACATAGGCCGATTCGTGTTTGAAATAGTCGCTCATGGGATCCCCTCGGTCAGTAGGACAGCATTTCCATCAGGCGGATGCCCGAAAGGACATCTTCCTTGGGGGGAAACATGTCCCATTTCCCTTCCAGCACATACCGGTACAGCGTGTTGTGGCCTTTCCCGTATTGATGGTCCAGTTTGAAATCCAGATCAGGCTTTTCCAGTCCCTGCACGTTCCAGAAATCGATTTGATTCAGGTTGGTGCCGGACAGGCGGATGGTTCCTTTTTCCGCAACCAGCGTGAACTCCGTCGCGAAATTTTTTTCGTAGACATCCACGGTGGCGTTGATGGTCCCCACCACCCCCGATTTGAACCGGAGGACGGCGGAAACGCTGTCGTACACCTCGAAGCCCCGCAACAGGCCCCCCTCGCCCTTGTGCGATTCGACCTCGCCGAAGAAGTAATGCACCATGTCGACATAGTGGCTGGCCTGGGTATACAGGACGCCGCCGTCAAACTCCGGCGTGCCGTGCCAGTCGATTTTGAAGTAGTCGTCGTTGCGGTTCCACAGGACGTTGCAGATGAACTGATGAATCTTCCCCAGCCGTCCGCTGTCGATCAGGCCCTTCAGGAATGCGACCAGGGGGTTGTAGCGGTTCTGGTAGACCGGCAGCAGAACCTTGCCGGCTTTCGCCACGCGCCGGTAAACCTCGTAGGCCTCCCGCAACGTCAACGACAACGGTTTTTCGCAGATGATGTAGGTGGCATCCGTCAGTTCCGCCACGTTGGAAACGTGGCGCGGATGCAGCCCCGAAGGCGTCAGCACGCTGACGATGTCCGCCCCGCGGATCTGCCGGTAATCCGTCACGTACGGCACGCCCAGCCGCTGCGCGGCCGC
>CAZMOR010000298.1:0-6064 GCA_964567795.1 uncultured Verrucomicrobiota bacterium | reverse complement strand
GTGGACATATCGGTAACCCCAATCTCGTAATATGTCGCCCCGGATACCG
Organism: uncultured Verrucomicrobiota bacterium; assembly: GCA_964567795.1. Lineage (GTDB taxonomy): Bacteria > Verrucomicrobiota > Kiritimatiellia > CAIQIC01 > Lenti-01 > Lenti-01. Next base: position 6,015 of record CAZMOR010000298.1, on the reverse strand, counting down.
AGTTCCAGCTCAGCGTCACCGTGCTGCTCGACAGGATAGGCCCCGGACTGCTGGTCGACCCCGGACTTGTACCCGTCGGCGTGGCAGGAGCTGCATAGGCTCCCGCCACACTCAGTAGAAACACCATAAAGATTATTGATAAGAGGATGGGGGACAGTCTTATGGAGTTGATTTTTCTTGTAGAATCGGCCTTTTGATTTTGGTGTCTCATTTGTGTCATCCTTCTGTCCGGATCGTTATATCAGTGGAAACAATCCCCAAATTGCCCGGAGATTTATGGACTGTATCCGCCACACATATGAAGACATATGCCGATGCCGCTAACATCGCTGCCTCATTTTGTTTCCCAATTATCGCCATTATGTCTCTTCTGTTAAATAACACCAGTTAAAATCACACGGGAAAACCGCCCCCCCAGATCGCACGCCAAGTATTTGTTACTAGTAGATGATTAATTATTTATAACAGACTGGCCTGGACTGAAGCTGCAGGACTTAGGTATGAAATGCTGGGGTTCCAAGCAGATAATAGGATGATATTCGTAAAATGTGCGACTCATGACGCTCTGCCGTGCTTTTTCGCCGCCCCCAACCACAAGGTCTGAGGTCACTGAGAAAAAATGGTAAAGCGCAAACCAGTTTCGCTAGCCTGTCGTGTGTGACAACCGCCAATTACCGGAAACCGTTTTCATAATCTGGAAACTCGTCCGGTCCAGCTTGCGCATTCTGGGCGCCGTGGTGCTGGTTTTGCTTGCCTCGTGTTATATTTGAGACAGTTCGTTTAGCGGTGGGATCCCGCATCTCGGGAAAAGATCGATCCGGCCCGGTTTCGGAAACATGTCGTGACGCTCTCCACACAGTTCCAGGTTCGGGATTTTCTGCATCCGGAGAATCTAGACTGGTGCGCGGACTACAATGCCCGGCATTTCGAGCAGGCCGGCGCCGTCGCCGGCACCGAACTGGTGCCGTTGCCCCACCCCGGCAGGGGCATCGTGCCGATGGGCAGCTGGTACCAACCGCCGCCGCCCAGCAGATTGGTCTTGATCCACCCCGGCGGCGGCACGCCGTATTCGAACGATTCGGACATCTGCGCGAACGCCGCGGCGCCGCACGCCAGAAGGCCCAGGATCCCCAGCCAAGCCACCCGTTTGGCCACACCCGCACCTCGCACTGCGCTCATATCCCCTGCCCTCTCCCCGTGAATGAATGGCACTCCCCGCCGCGACGTTTTGCGCTCACGATCCTGGAAATATATGGTTGCACTCACGCTGAAGTGCATATTAGGCCTTCCGCAAAACATCTCAATTCAAAACCGCCCCCGCTCCCCCATGTGGGGGCTCGCTTAATCGGCCGTCCGCTGGCCAGCGAATTCTAGGGAGCGGGAATGCTGTGAACTTCAATTTCGCGCACAGCCGCCGGCAACTCCTGCGGGGCGGCCGGGAAAATTAACCAGATGTAGTTCACATCTACCGGACCGAGCTCCAATTCAGGCTCCAGCTCGAACCAGTTGTCCGCATCATCGCTGGCAAGCGTGAACAGGCCCAGCGGGGAATCCCGGGTGAATTGTACTTCCACCTGGCGAACCGAGACGGGTCGGGCATAACCCAGGCAGATCCAGGAGCCGAGACGGCCGGAAGCCTGCCACACGGTCTCCAGATCGCGGTCCACCGCCGCGCGGCCGGCATCCACCGTCCACCGATCCTCGGACGACAGCACCGTGTCCGGCGCGGGCATTTCGACGCTGGTGGTTCCCTTTTCCCGCACTGCGCGCAGGAGGACAGGGCTGATTTCGATGCCATTGATTTGGGGATAGCCAACCACCTTGGCAAGTTCGAGTTGCAACCCGTTGCCATCGGAGACGGTCGCGGTAAACGTCCGCACCAGCGCCCGCAGGTTCCCACCGGCCGCGGCGTACACGTCCAAGTTGGCCTGCACTTGCACGCCCTCGATGGACACGCTGGACACTCGCTTGCCGGTTCCCCCCGATGTGGACATATCGGAGAAGTGGAGCTTCACCTGGTAGGTACCGTTTGGCACCGTTGTCAGGTTGTAGCGCAACGGTGCACCGCTACGTTCGGACTGATAGAGAGTCATTGGCGCGCCCGTGGCATTCGCCACGGTCGAGGCTGTCGTCCAGACCCCGCCACCCACAAAGCCCGTGTCAGCCAGCCAGCCGCCAGTCAACGCCGGCCCGCCGCAGTTGATCTTGGCGGGATAGGGCGGCATGTCGTTGTCCTGCTCCGTCACGGTCACGCTGGCGACGAAGTAACCGGCGGCCGCGCATTGGATCGTTGCGGTTCCCGCGGTGGTGTCCGCATCCTCGGCCGCCGCAAAGAAAACCGTCTGGGTGGTAGCGAAGTTTGCCGCGGTGAACATCAGGCTGGCACCGCTTGAAACGCTGATGTCTGTGTCCCCGCTGATGCGGGACACGGTCACGGTGGTCGTGCCGACGGGCGCGCTGTTCAGCCGCACGCCAAGGGTGGCCGTGCCGCCTTCCGGCACGGTCACCTGCGTGCCGCTGGCCACGATGGCCGGCGCCGGCGGTCCCGCCGACTCGATTTCGATGCCATTGAACTGAGCGGTGTCGGCGGAGGCCACTCCTTGAATCTGCAAGCCTCCGCTGACGGCCACGTTTTCAAAAGTCTTGACCACGGCCCGGTTCTTCCCCCCCGCCTCCTGGTAAATGTCGAAGTTGGTCAGCTTCGTCTCAGCCTCGATGGAAACATTGAATCGCCGCTGGCCCGCCGCGCTGGAGTACAACTCCGCGAAGTGCAGTCGGATCGTGTAGTCTCCGTCCGGAATGTCAGCAAAGCTGTAGGTCAACGTGGAAGCATTACGCCGCGTCTGGTACACGGCTTGCGGAGCACTCGTCGCATTGGCAATGGCCAATGTCGTTGATTTGGCCGTCCCGCCCGAATGCCCCGTGTCGGCCAGCCACGGCGACGCACCGGATATGGCCGCCCCGCCGCAGTTGATCCGGCGCGTGGCGAAGCCGCCGCCGGCGGCGGCCTGCACCACCGTACAGGTTCGCACCAGCCCGCTGCCCGCCACCGTAATCAGACCCGTCCGCGTTGAGGCGGTACTGTTGGATGTCACGCTGAAGGTCACGGTGCCGTTGGTCGGCCCCGATGCGCTGCCCGTAATAGACAGCCACGGCACATTGGTTGCTGCCGTCCACGGAATATTTGCGGTTATGGCGATCTGGCGCCCGCTGGAGGCCGTGACCGGCACATTGGTTGTTGTGGGCATAATGTCCAGAGCCGGCGACGGCGATCCCGCCGCGATGATCTCTATGCCATTGAGCTGGGCGGTGTCCGCCGAAGCCACACCCTGGATTTGCAAGCCCCCGCTGACCGCCACGTTTTCGAAGGTCTTGACCACGGCCCGGTTCTTCCCTCCCGCCTCCTGATAAATGTCGAAGTTGGTCAGCCTCGTCTGGCCCTCGATGGAAACATTGAATTTCCGCTGGCCGGCCGCACTAGAGTACAACTCCGCAAAGTGCAGCCGGATCGTGTAGGTGCCGTCCGGAACATCGGGGAAGCTGTAGGTCAGCGTAGAAGCGTTGCGCCGCGTCTGATACACGGCTTGCTGAGCATCCGTCGCATTGGCAATGGCCGCCCCTGACAATTTAGCCGTTCCTCCCGAATATCCCGCGTCCACATCCCAATCATTGGTCGCTATCCCACCGCAATTGATTTTCCTGCTAAATGTCGGGGTTCCCTTGAACTCAAATTGGCTTAGCGTCAATGATGCCGCAGCACTGCTCCCGCCGTTGAGTCGAAACGTCAGTTTGCCACATGTGCCGGCAAATTCGCCGATAGGCACAACGGCTGTTATGAAGTTTGTTCCCACGAAGCTTTCTCTTCGATAATTGAACAATTGGGTGTCGTTGAACTGAACCGTCATCCAGTCCCCAGTTCGTGCTTCAGCGAAGTTGAACGCGAATTCTAAAGATTGCGCATCGCTTGGCACTGCAACATCTATTGAAATCGCGCTGTTCGATGATGTTATACCGCTTGAAGACTTTGGCACAGTGCCGGATTTAGAGAGAGTGAACCCCTTGCTAAGCTGCCCATTCACGCTCGGAGTGGATTCTGCAACAACTCCATCAACAACAGAAAATCCAGAGAAATCTCCGGAAGCAATTGCGGCGGCTATTTGTTCTGCATGAACGGCGCTTTGGTGGGCAGGGGTATCCCAGTTAGCATTCGGACGATTGTCGTAATTGCCGTTGGCTTTTAGAATTTTGGAATAGTCGAACCCTTCAATTGACGAGTCAACATTTGTAATTGTCCGGTAATAGTATTCATGAATTCCAGAGTGTCCAATAAATTGGAATCCCCATCCGCCATTACTAGCCGACCCGTAGACATAATCACCAACGGCAGGAAAATCTAATTCATTAATAGGAGGGCCATAGCCAAAATAATTATCTACCCAATCCACTTTAGATGGCGACAACCAATCAGAAAAAATGGATGAGGGCCACAAAATGCCTAACCGCACGGGTGCGTCAAGAATAGTGAACTGAATTCCTTTGTATTTTGAAGGAAGAGATCTTACTGCAGACGCATTAACAATGGTTCCAAGGCTATGCCCTATAAAGTGGATAGTGTTTGTATAGTCCGGACCGAGCTTATTTGTGAGAAGTGTCGCCAAACTTCCGCCCTCCCCTTGCGCATAGCTGGACGCCTTCGGCAACCGGACGGTATAAGCATTTGACCAGCAATATGTTAGAATATTTGCTCTTCTTCCATTGATTTGTGGTAGTGGATTAATTTCTCTATCCAAACGATTCGAGATTGCCACGCACATGTTTGAAACCCAGTTTGGAGGATTTCCAGAGTAACTATCTGTGCCCTGCCAGCCATGCGTAATTACAAAGGTTGGAAGGTTTCCGTCGACCTGTCCATTTAAGATACTCGTTCCGGGGGCAAGCGAGTCCGGCGGCGTCGACGAAGGCGTGACAGTTAGGGTTGCCACACTGCTGGTAACGGTTACTGCGGGATTGATTACGCAAACTTTATAGGATCCCGCGTTGACTGCAGCAACACGCGCAATAGTAATGTTGGAATTTGTATTGCCAGACATGTCAATGTCATTACATATCCACTGGTAACTAAAAGGGCCTGATCCACTGATCACCACACTGAATGTCGCCGTGCTTCCGGCCAGCACTGACTGACTCGACGGAACAATAGACACCGTCGGTGGCAATGCTCCAGTGTTGTTAACAGTGATCCGAGCCGTGGAAAGACCTGCATCATCGATTATGCTGCTCTGGTTTGCGCGATTGTCGAAGTCGGCAAATACGCCGATATAGTAGAATCCCTGCGGCGTGCTTCCCGGAATCGTCACGGTGCCGCTGTAGGTATACGAGTTCTGGGATGAGATGGCGGGTATGGACACATCCAAAGGAGACAAGGGCAGGTCACTTAATGTGAGGGTTGTGTCTGCGGACAGACGAATTCTGGCCATGGTAGCAATAGCATTTCCCTGACCGATATTCCGGACTCGGAAACCTAAAGTGAAACTCTCGCCGGAATTCACGCTGGAAGGGCTGAATGTGATGGTATCAACAATCAAGTTTGGCTGCGCCGCGGCCTGCACACTGAAACTAAACGGGCTGGATGACTTACCGTCCGGGTTGTTAATCGCAACCTTCCACGTCCCAACGTCGCTGGCGTTGTTGAACCGATAGGTAATCTGACTGATGGAGTTGACTGTAAGCTTGCTTGCCAAGCTGGGGAAGGTCTCGCCCGAAGGATCGGTAAAGATCAGTGTGCAGTCCGCCTGAAAGTTCGCCCCGTTAATCGTGATATTCTGGTTGTCGGCTGAAGCTGGCACAGGACTAGGCAATATGCCGCTGATCGAAGGCGATAACAATGGCCCCACGATCTGGAACCAGTTAGTCGCTGATACCCCGCTCTCCGTCGTCCCGTTGAAACTCGTCAGGTTCCACCGGTACGCGTGCCCCGCCGTCAGTTTCCCCGCCGGCGCCACCCAGGACGTGCCC
>CAZMOR010000297.1:0-2131 GCA_964567795.1 uncultured Verrucomicrobiota bacterium | reverse complement strand
CCGGCGCACGTGGCCGTAGAGCACGGCGATGACCGCGCCGCAGAGGGTTTCGATCACCATCGGCAGGCCGACAATCACGTCCAGCGGAATGCGGCCGATGGCCGGGGCCAGCGACTTGCTGTAGAGCGGCAGGAACGAGGCGGACAGGAACACGCCGGTGATGGCCAGGAACGAGACGAACCGCAAGGCGCCTTCGTCATACCGCTGTCCGGCGGCGTCATCCCGCACCGCCTGGTCCAGGACATGGGAACTGAAGAAGCCGATTTCGAAGAACCCGAAGAGCAGCACGAACAGGACCATGGCCAGGTCGATCAACGTGCTTTTGAACAGGCTGTGATTGGCCTCCCGCTGCGCCGACTGGTCCACGCCCACTTCGAGCAGGCCGACGGTGATGCCGTTGGAATTCACCAGCGGCACGACGCCGTTCAGCCAGACGCCGTAGATGTCCACGATTTCCCCGACCTACGGCTGGCCGCTGGCGGCCACCTGGGCGTAGATGGATTTGCTGTACTGGTAATCGTACGGATAGAAGATGCCGCGCAGGCCGTCGTGATAGGCCAGCGCCGACAGCTTGTCGCCGAACACCTTGTACACGCCCGAATAGGTGCCCGAGGCGATGGCGCCGTCGCGGGTGATGGTCTGGCAGAGCTCCTTCAGCACGGCCTGGTAATCGGCGTTCATGTAATGCTTCACGTGCCGGATCCGGTCCACGGCATCCGCATCCACGACGAGCTTACCCACCGCCAGATAGCCCCGGAGGTTGTTGCGGGCCTCCTCGTCCAGCCGGCGGCTCATGTTGTTGAAAATCATGTAGGTCGTGATGCCCACCGCCGTGCCCAGCATCAGGGCCACCAGGGCGATTTGCTTCGCCAACCGCCGCCCTTCGGGGGAGGCCCGGCGGACCGCCACCGTCAACAGGGCCAGGGCCATGCCGGCGAACAGCGCCAGCTGCAGCCAGATGGCCGCGCGCCGGATCCACAGGTCGGCCTTGCCCTGCGCCGCGGCGCAGGTGCGGAGGGGGCTGTCATCATCCAGCGGGCACAGCACCGCCTTGCCGTTGTTGGCCAGCGTCAGGTGGCCTGGTTCGATCTGGAACGCCTTGCATTCGAAAAAGGCATCGGTGTATCCGCGGGCGCCGGCGATTTCCCGGTCGAACACGGGCACGGCGGCATCCGGGCCCGTCAGGCGCATGATGGCGTCGCGGCCCAAGTCGGAGAAATACAAATCGCCGCCCAGGTAGTGCAGATCCGACGGGATGGAATACACCTCGTCCGGCAGGTCGCGGCCGTCGTAGCGCTTGGCGGGCATCTCGCCGGGGACCGCGGTATAGATTTCCGTGGCCGCGGTGGAATAGGCCATTTCGCGGCCATCGGCCGCGACCGTGGCATAGATCACGTTGGCCGGCCCGTCGGGGAAGGGGGTGACCTTTTCGTCCTGCGTTGCGCCGGTGGCCGGGTCGATCCGGAGGCAGTGGATGCCGTCTTCGCGCGACAGGCAGAAGCGCAGGCCATCCGGCGTCCATTGCAGCGACCGGATCACCCCGATGTTGTCGACGTACTGCGCCGGATCGTGGTCGATGGTGTACAGCACCGCCTCGGGCCGGCCGGCCGGCGAAAAGCGGACAATGGCCTCGCGGTTGACGGCCAGGGTCGCCGTATCCAGATAGGTGCTGGCCACGTACAAACGGCCGGCGGGGTCGAACGCAATCTCGTTGGCGAAGTGGAAGCCCTGTTCCGGGGTGTTGCAGGCGCGCAGGAGATAGAGCAGGGTGCCGTCGGCCCCGACCCGGGCGATTTGCTTGTTGGAATCGAAGACCACGGCAAACGAGCCGTCGGTTCCGCGCGCCGTCTTGGCGAGCTTGTCGAACGGCACGGCACGGGAGAGGGAGAACGATTCCGGAATGCGGTCGCGCTGGACCAGCAGCAGGCCGCCCAGCAGCAGGGTCAGGGCCAACAGGATGGGGATGTTGGAGCGCGGACGAGGCATCGGATTCCAGATGGGGTTAACGTTCGATGCGCCGATAATACCAAAGAGTATCTTCGCCGGGATAGTAGAAATCGGGGAAACGCCCCACCTGCTTGAAGCCCAGGTCGGCCAGCAGCTTGTGCATGGGCGCATAGGACGGGTCCGA
>CAZMOR010000296.1:0-13600 GCA_964567795.1 uncultured Verrucomicrobiota bacterium | reverse complement strand
GGCGTATTCCTGCTTGCGCACCTCGTCGAGCGCCTCGCCGAGACAGGAGACCACGTGGAACTTGTCGTAGAGGATGGCGGCTTGCGGCGCGTTCCGCCGCGTGGAGTTCTCGAAGGCCCGCCACATGTCCATGACGACCAGCCGCACGCGCGCCGCTTTCAGCGCGCCCAGCCAGGCCCAGAAGGCATCCAGGCTCGCCTCCGAACGATCGACGCCGCCGAACCAGATCGCCCGGCGGCGGATGAGGTCGGTGGCCACCAGGCGATAGGTGAAGCCTCGGCGGATGGCGATTTCGTCGATGCCGACGACGGCCGGGGCCGGTTTCGGCGCGCGGCGGAGCTGCTCGTGCATGTAGCGCTTGCCGAGTTCCTTGACGGCATGCCAGTCGAGGCGCAGCTCTTCGGCGACGTCCTTGATGCTCATCGTCCGGCACTTGCGGCCGACGTGGCAGTAGAACCGCTTCGTGTAGAAGGGGTTGTCCGCCAGCCAGTCGAGCCGCTCCGTCTTCACCTTGTCGCACTTCCGGCATTGCACCCGGCGGACCTCCACCTCCAGATAGATCCGGGCGTCCCCGCAGGACAGATCCCGGATACGCCGCGTCCGCTTGTCGTAGTGGCTGCGGTGAACCGTCCCGCATTGGCCGCAGCAACTTTTTTTTGAGTCCTGACCAGCGCCACCACCCGCGCCGACGGATCCCCGAACACCCCCTTGAGGCGCGCGCGGGGACGAAAGCCCGGAAAGCGATACTCGTCCAGCAAGGTCTGCCTTCGTTTCATGCCACCTCGCTTAACGGTTTTCCGCGACGGCGCAAAGCACGTTTCATGCCCGGCGGCATTGAACGAAACCCTTGCTCGGGCCTGACCCCGCCCACACAAATCCGCGAAGAGCCGTTTTTCCATTGTGTGGAAAAACGGGGGCGGGGGCTTGAGCCGCGAGCAAGCGCACGGGGGCAGACAGGCCTTGCGCCGGGGCGTTTTTGCCCGTATATTGCCGCGTTGTTTCCATTACAAGGAGTTCCCGATGGCAAAAGCACGCAAGAAACTGGACGCGGTGGTGAAGGACCTTTCCCTGGCGGAATTCGGCCGCAAGGAGATCGAGCTGGCCGAGCATGAGATGCCGGGCCTGATGAGCGTCCGCGCCGAGTTCGCAAAGACCAAGCCGCTCAAGGGCGCGCGGATTTCCGGTTCCATCCACATGACCATCCAGACGGCGGTCCTGGTCGAGACGCTGCAGGCGCTGGGCGCCCGCGTCCGCTGGGCGAGCTGCAACATCTTTTCCACGCAGGACCATGCGGCGGCGGCGCTGGCCGTCAAGGGCACGCCGGTCTTCGCGGTTAAGGGTGAAACGCTCAAGGAATACTGGGAGTACACCGACCGCATTCTCGACTGGGGCCAGGAAACGCCCAACATGATCCTGGACGACGGCGGCGACGCGACCCTGTTCGTGCACCTCGGCGTGAAGGCCGTGAAAGAGGGCTTGAAGGTCCTGGCCGGCCCGTACGGCAGCGAGGAGGAGGAGATCCTCAAGGCGCAGGTCCGCAAGGCGGTGCGGAAGAACCCGGGCCGCTTCCTCAAGATGGCCAAGTCCATCCGCGGCGTGACGGAGGAGACCACGACGGGCGTGCACCGCCTGTACCAGATGGCGGCGCGCAAGGAGCTGCTTTTCCCGGCGTTCAACGTGAACGATTCGGTGACGAAATCGAAGTTCGACAACATCTACGGCTGCCGCCATTCGCTGGTGGACGGCCTCATGCGGGCGACGGACGTGATGATCGCCGGCAAGGTGGCCGTGGTGGCCGGCTACGGCGACGTGGGCAAAGGCTCGTGCCAGTCCCTGAAGGGCCAGTGCGCGCGCGTGATCGTGACTGAAATCGACCCGATCTGCGCGCTGCAGGCGGCGATCGACGGCTACGAGGTCATGCCGATGGACGAGGCCTGCACGCAGGGCGACATCTTCGTGACGACGACCGGCTGCTGCGACGTCATCACCGAAAAGCACATGCTGAAGATGAAGAACCTGGCGATCGTCTGCAACATCGGGCACTTCGACAGCGAGATCCAGACCGCGGCGATGAAGAAATACCGCTGGGAGGAGATCAAGCCGCAGGTGCACCGCATCTGGACGAAGAAAGACAAGTCGCTGCTGCTGCTGGCGGAAGGCCGGCTGGTGAACCTCGGCTGCGCCACGGGCCATCCGAGCTTCGTGATGAGCAACAGCTTCTCGAACCAAACGCTTGCGCAAATCGAGCTGTTCACCAACTACCAGAAATATCCCGTCGGCGTGTACACCCTGCCGAAGAAGCTGGACGAGAAGGTGGCGCGGCTGCACCTCGGGCACCTGGGCGTCAAGCTGGACCGCCTGAGCCGCAAGCAGGCCGCCTATCTCGACGTGCCGGCGGACGGGCCCTACAAGCCCGAGCATTACCGCTACTAGACACCGTGCGGCAACGCCGAACCAGAATCCACGACGGGGCGCGCGCAGCGCCCCGTTGTGTTTGGAACCAAGCATGAAAACCGCCCTCCAAGGCTTGTTTCCCGAAGAGCTGCAGGCCCTGTGCGCGGCAGCAGGGCAGCCCGCGTTCCGCGGCAAGCAGCTGTGGCAGTGGCTGCAGGTGCAGGGGGCGACCCGCTGGGAGCAGATGGCCAACCTGCCCAAGGCGCTCAAAGCGACGCTGGCGGAAACCCACACCCCCGAGCCGGCGAAAATCCTGAAGGAGTCCGGCGAAGCCAGCGGCACGCGCAAATGGCTGGTCGGGCTGGATGACGGCGACAGCATCGAAACCGTGCTGATTCCGGCGCGCGACTGGTCGACGGTGTGCCTGTCCACGCAGGTCGGCTGCCGGATGGGCTGCGCCTTCTGCGCGAGCGCCAAGTGCGGTTTTGCGCGCAGCCTGTCCGCGGGCGAGATCGTGGCGCAGTTCCAGCTCGTGACCGCCGTGTTGGGCCGGCGGCCGGACAACATCGTCTACATGGGCATGGGCGAGCCCTTCGACAACTATGACGAAGTGCTCAAGTCCATCCGCATCCTGAACCATCCCGAGGGCCTGAATGTCGGCGCGCGGCGGATCACGATCAGCACCAGCGGCATCATTCCCGGCATCCGGCGGCTGGCCGAGGAGGGGCTGCAGGTCGAGCTGTCCGTATCGCTGCATGCCCCGAACCACGAACTGCGGCGGAAGCTGATGCCGGTGGAGAACAAGTATCCCCTCCACGAACTGCTGGCCGCGTGCGTGGAGTACACGGAGAAGACCAAGCGGTTTGTGACGTTTGAATACACCCTGATCCGCGGAGTGAACGATTCCGTGGATGACGCGCATGAACTGGCGGACCATCTGCGGAAATTCTCCTGCCGCGTGAACCTGATTCCCCTGAGTCCGGTGGAGGAATTCGCCGGCGAGGCGCCCCCGCGCGCCGTGATCGAGGAATTCCAGCGGACGTTGGAAAACCGCGGGGTGTCAGTGACCCTGCGCGAGTCGAAGGGGAAGGGCGTCGATGCCGCCTGCGGCCAGCTGCGCCGGCGGACGCAAGCCTAGGGGCCGGTGCCGGCCGGCGGCGCGCCCGGCACCTGGGTGCCCAGCACGTGCTGGATGAACGCTTCGCGGTATTCGGGGTCCACGCGGCGCCGGGAAGGGCCATCCAGCTGGATGAGCGGAATGCCGACTTCACCCGTGGGCGTGGCCACCAGGACGACGCGATCGGTTCCGGTGCCGGAGAAACTCGTGAGGGTGCCTTTGTCGACCACGCCGTTTTTTCGGCGCAGTTCAACGGGTTCATTGACCTTGTACAGCGGCTCGCGGCTGGCCAGTTGCAGGCGCAGGTTCTGCTCCGCCTGGATTTTCTTGGCCTCAAAAGCGGCCTTGTCCGCGGCCGCCTTCTGCGCCGCCAGTTCATCGGCCGTGGGGGCCGGCGGCGGGGGCGGAGCAACCGGTTCGGCCGGCGCGGCGGCCGGAGCCGGCTCGTTTGTCACTGGCGCCGCCGGCGCGGGAGCGGCCGCGGTCACCGCCGCCGGTGCTACCGCCGGCTGGGCCGCGGACGTCGCGACGGGCGGGGGGAGCGGTTCGGAGGCCGGCCAGAGAAGATAGGCGGCGCCGATTGCGACCACGACCAGTCCGGCCCCCAGCAGGATGAACAAGCCCTTGTTCGAACCGGAACCCTCGGCCTTCCGCCGGGTCTTGAGGTTGTAGCCGCAATGGATGCACAGCACGGCATCGCGCGCGATTTGGGCCTTGCAGGCCGGGCAGGCCTGCGCGCCGGACAGATTCGGGGCGTTGTGCTGGACCGTCAGTTTCTGCGGCGCTTCAACCGGCGCGAGCGCCTGCGTCCGGCCGCAGTGGGGGCATTCGACCTGGGCGAGGCCGAGCGAGCTGTCATAGTCGAAGGACTGGTTGCAGGACGAACACTTGACCGTGACGAACATGGCGGGCCTCCCGTTGGGTCGGATTTGTCAGCCGATTTCGGCGTCCATTTTTTCGATCAAGGCGGCGATGGGCATGCGCACCTGCTGCATGCTGTCACGGTCGCGCAGGGTGACGGTGCCGTCGTCCAGGGTCTGGAAATCGACGGTGACGCACCACGGCGTGCCGGCCTCGTCCATGCGGCGGTAGCGGCGGCCGATGGCGCCGGATTCGTCCCAGAAGCAGTTCCAGCGGCGCTGCAGCTTGGCGAAGATCTCGCGGGCCTTGGCATAGAGTTCGGGCTTGTTCTTCACCAGCGGGAAGACGCCCAGCTTGATGGGGGCGATGGCCGGATGGAAGCGCATCACGGTGCGCTGGTCGGTCTTGCCCTTGTCGTCGGTCAGGGTTTCCTCGGCGTAGGCGTTGCACAGCAGCGCGAGCGCCAGGCGGTCGGTGCCGGCGGAAGGTTCGATCACGTGCGGGACGTACTTGCCTTCGAGCAGCTTGGCGGCGAAAGCGCGGGCGCTTTCGGCGTCCTTGCCGCGTCCGGTCCACTCGGCGGCGACCTTCTGGATAAACGCCTCCTTGGCGGCGGCATCCAGCTTGTCGGCGGCCTGCTTGAGGGCCTCGTCGAAGACATCCATCTGCTTGCCGGAATGCTTCTGGTGCTGGGAAAGGTCGAAGTCGGAGCGGGCGGCGATGCCTTCGAGCTCCTGCACGCCGAAGGGGAAGGCGTATTCGATGTCCACGCAGGCGCGGGCGTAGTGGGCAAGTTCGTCGCCGGTCTGCCAGTACTGCTCAAGGTCGGCCGCGGGCAGGCCGATGGCGCGGTACCAGGACAGGCGCTGCTCGACCCAATAGCGGTGCCAGACTTCCCAGCCCCAGCCCGCCTGCGGTTCGCCCGTTAAATCGGGATTGTCCGCGAGGGTGGTGACCTTGCCAAAGATCAGCTCGATGGCTTCGTCGGGACGGATGAAGAACTCCAGTTCCATCTGCTCGAACTCGCGGGAACGGAACGTGTAGTTGCGGGGGTTGATTTCGTTGCGGAAGCTCTTGCCCATCTGGGCGACGCCGAAGGGCACCTTCTGGCGGGCGGTGGCGACGATGTTGTTGAACTGGGCGAAGATCGCCTGGGCGGTCTCCGGCCGCAGCCAGACCACGTTCGATTCATCCTCGACGGGGCCGACGTAGGTCTTGAACATTAGGTTGAAGCTGCGGGGTGCGGTCAGGTTCTTGGAGCCGCAGGCCGGGCACTTGGCGCCGTCGGGGAGGGCAAAGCCGGCGGCGTTCTTGATCAGCTCCAGGCCCTGCTCCTCGCAGAGTTGGTCGGCGCGGAAACGCTTGCGGCAGTCCTTGCAGTCGACCATGGGGTCGGCGAAGCCGTCCGCGTGGCCGGAGGCCTTCCAGATGGAAGGATGCATGATGATGGATGCTTCGAGGCCGACGATGTCCTCGCGGTTGCGGACCATGGTTTTCCACCAGGCGTCCTTGATGTTGCGCTTCAATTCGCAGCCGAGGGGGCCATAGTCCCAGAAGCCGTTGATGCCGCCATAGAGTTCGGAAGATTGGAAGATGAACCCGCGGCGCTTGCAGAGGGAAGCGAGGGTTTCCATGTTGATGTTCTTGCTCATAATGGGCCGCATCGTGCGCTAAACCGCCCCGCACGTCAAGCGGCGGAGCGGGCGGATTGGCCCGCCGCAACCTTGTTCCAGCCGGTTGAATATGATATCCATGCAACGGGTCATCCGGTATGAAAGGCGGCGGCATGAGCGGGAAGTGGCGGTGGTCGGCGGGCGTGCTGGTTTTGGCCGCCGGCTATTTGAGCGGCGAATGTTCCGGCCAGGGGGTGGTCACCAGCCTGTTTCAAAAAGGGGTGTCGCCGACGGCCGCCTATGCCGGCAGCGCGGATTCCACGCTGCGGTCGCTGACCGGCTACACCTTTGGCATGCAATCGCTGGGCCGCGCTCCGGCGCTGGATCCGCGCTGGTCCGACAGCGAGGGTTGTGAATTGCTGCGGTTCGATGTCGCCGCCATTCCCGCGTACGCCGCCGTATCGTCCGCCGTGCTGCGGATCCGCTTTACACCCAACGAATTCGAGGAAACCTCCGGCTACCTGGCGGCGTTCCGGCTGCATGACCCGGATGAAACGGGGAACTGGCTGGAAAACACGAATGCCGTGGAGGCTGACTATGGCGCGGCGGCCCCGTCCAATGCGATGGGCTGTGCCGCCTACAAGCGGCCGAACGAATCCTGGACGGCGGTGGGCGGCCGCGTCACGGATGTCACGGGCGGGGTTGTGCGCGCCTGGCATGCGGCCCGCACGCCGGAGTGGATCGCGTTGGACGTGACGGTCGACGTCCGGGATTTCATCCAGTTGCCCGCCGGCAACCTGGGCTGGCTCGTGCGGGCGGAAACCGACAACACGTTGCGCGGCGATTTGTTCACCTGCGATGCCGCCGCATCCAACCGGCCCCGGTTGGAAATCGTTTACAGCCTTCCCGAACAGGTGCCACCGGTG
Source organism: uncultured Verrucomicrobiota bacterium (assembly GCA_964567795.1). Classification (GTDB taxonomy): domain Bacteria; phylum Verrucomicrobiota; class Kiritimatiellia; order CAIQIC01; family Lenti-01; genus Lenti-01. Next base: position 6,689 of record CAZMOR010000296.1, on the reverse strand, counting down.
GCCGACGCGGGGGCGGACCAGGAATTGACGGACGACGATCTCGGCTGGGCACTGGTGACGCTGGACGCCTCGGCCTCGTATGACCCCGATGGCACGCTCGTGCGCTATCTCTGGTCCACGGGCGGCCTGGCCGTGGCGACGGGGGCAATCACCCAGATCACGTGTCCGTTGGGCACAAACGAAATCGCCCTGACCGTCATGGATAACGACGGGCTGGAAGATACGGATACGGTATCGGTCATTGTCCGCGGCGTCGTGACCAACCAGCCGCCAGTCCTGGCGCCCATCGGCGGCCGGACGGCCTGGACCGGCTACGAACTGCATGTGGCGCTGAATGCCACGGACGCGGATGGCAACTCCGTGATCTTTACGGCCTCGAACCTGCCGCCGGGGGCGACCTTCCTGGCGCCGGATTTCCGGTGGACGCCGGCGGCCGGGCAGACGGGCGAATTTCCCGGCGTGAGCTTCTATGCCGACGATGGTTGCGGCGGCACCGATTCGGAAACCATCACAATCACGGTGCGCGTGCCCGGCACGGGCGGCACCTCGTGGTACGTGCGGGTGGACGGCGGCACGCCCGCGCAATGCTCGGGTCTGGCCGACGCGCCGTATCCGGGTTCCGGCACCAACCAGCCGTGCGCGTGGGATCATCCGTTCCGTGCGTTGCCGCCGGGCGGCGCGCCGCGCATCGCCGGCGGTGATACGCTCCTCATCGGTCCCGGCAGCTACCGGATCGGCTATGGCGCGCCGGAGACGGAGGGTTGCAGCAGCAACTCCCCGTGGGACTGCCGCCTGCCGCCGGTGCCCGGCGGACCCAACCCCGGGAATCCCACGCGCATCCTGGGCGCGGGCTGGGCTTTTGGTTGCACCAACGCGCCCGAGCTGTGGGGCACCGAGCGGGTCTACTCCATCCTGAACCTCATCGGCGCCACCAACGTGGAGATCGGTTGCCTGGAATTGACGGACCATTCCGGGTGCGTGGAATTTCACAGCGGCGGGATTCCGTGCCCGCGGGAGGCGTATCCCTTTGGCGACTGGGCGCCCCGCGGCATCTACGCCGAGGACGCGGACAACATCTACCTGCACGACCTGGACATCCATGGCCTGGCCAACGAAGGCATCCAGGCCGGCCGCTTGGCGGACTGGACGGTGGAGAACGTGCGCATCGCGGCGAACGGCTGGGCGGGCTGGGACGGCGACATCTACGGCGACGACGGCAATGAAGGCACGCTGCAGTTCCGGAACCTGACCGTGGAATGGAACGGCTGCGGCGAGACCTATCCGGCGGGCGCGCCGACCGGCTGCTGGGCGCAGTCGGCCGGCGGCTATGGCGACGGCCTTGGAACCGGCGCAACGGGCGGCGAGTGGATTTTCGACGACTCGCGGTTCCTGCACAACACGTCGGACGGTCTCGACCTGCTCTATGCAAACCTTGCCGGCGCCACCATCACAATCCGCAACACGCGGGCCGAGGGCAACGCAGGCAACCAGCTCAAGACCGGCGGGCCTGCGCGCCTCGAGAATTGCATCGCGGTGGGAAACTGCGGTTTCTTCGAGGGCCAGCCGTTCACCTATTTCGTCGATCCCTGCCGCGCGCTGGGCAACACGCTGTCGCTGTCGCTGGGGCCGGGCCAGCAGGCGTCCATCGTGAACTGCACGGTTACGGGGGAGGGCGATTGCCTGGTCCTGGCCAACGGCCGGGCGGGCTGCAACGGCATGGAAAAGATCACGCTACGCAACAACATCTTTCTCGGCAACGTTGACTACCACCAGCCTTTCGAGAACACCTGCCTGACCTACGGCGAGGGTTTTGTGAGCGATCCCTTCGACCTCGACTACTCCGTGGTGTCGGGCATCAAGAACGGCGCGTGCCCGACCGGCGGCCATGACCGGTGCCAGAGCCCGCTGCTGGCCGGCATGGCGCTCGACGCCTTCGATGCCGCCCCGCAATCCAACATCCCGGCCATCGATGCCGGCGTCGCGCTGCCCGAGGTCGGGCGGGACATTGACGGCCGGCCGCGGCCGCTGGACGGTTTGAATGCCGGCACCAACCGCTGGGACATCGGGGCGGTGGAATATGTGCATCCGCTGGCCGACTCCGACGGCGACGGGCTGCGCGATGCCGATGAGATCGCGGCGGGCACCGACGCCACGAACCGCGCCGCGCGGTTCGAAGTGGATTCGATCCGGACGGGAACCGGCCCGGTGCTGAACTGGTGGGGCGTCGGCCGGCGGGTCTACGACATCCAGGCGGCGCTGACCTTGACCGGCACGTGGAGCACCGTGGCCGGGGCGACCAACCTGCCCGGAACGAACGGCTACGTCCGTTTCACCAATGCCCCGCCGGACGCGTCGCGCTACTACCGGATCCGTGTGCGGACCCCCTGAGGCCGCCCGGATGCGGGGAATCGCGGCTTGCGGCCGGAGGGGGGGCTCAAGGCTGGAAAAGGCCGGAAAGGCTCAAAAAAGGGGCTTTCGCGGCGTTTTTCCGCCGCGGAAGGCTTGAGCCGCGAGCCCCCGCATGGGGGCGGCCGCAGGGGTTCGGGGATTGATTTGCCGGCGGTGCTGGGGCAGAATGAACGCAAATCGTAAGGAGAGCACATGAAGCGGACGGCGCAGGCGGGTTTTACGTTGGTCGAAGTGTTGACAGTGATTGCCATCATCGCGCTGCTGGCGGCGCTGATCCTGGGGCTGGCGGGGAATGCCCAGAAGAAAGCGGCGCATGACAAGGCCACGGCGGAGATCGAGCAATTGTCTTCCTTCATCGGCGACTATCTGACGCAATATGGGCAGGTGCCGCCTTCCACGGCTGCCTTGTCGAATGCCTTGAAAGAAGCGAACCATTCGCTGACCAATCTGATGGATCCGTGGGGCATGGCGTACAAGTATACGAATAGTTCCAAGTCGACGTTCTATCTGTGGTCATACGGCGGCGACTTATCCAATCCGGCAACAAACCGCTTAATTTGGATCGGCAATCCGCAACCGTAGGCCGGGAATCGGTTAGGGGGCCGGCGGGGGACCCGGCATGGCCGGATCGAGTTCCTGCAGGAACTGCTTGAATTGCGGGGTTTCGCGGATGGCCGCGAGGTCGGGATCGTTCAGGTAGCCGCGGAAATTGACGGGGGAAATCTGCTGCATGGCGCGGCGCAGCCACGGGATGGCGGCCGGAGCGTTGGTTTCCTGCGCGTAGAGGGCGCCAATGTTGAAGAGCGCGGAGAAGTTGTTGGGATCGAGTTCCAGCAAGGCCGTCAACTGGTCGCGGGCGCCGGCGCGGTCGCCGATGCGGGCCAGGGCGACGGCGAGGTTGTTGCGGGGACCGGGCATGGCGGGGAAGGCTTCGACGGCCTGGCGGAGCACCTCCACTGCTTTTTCGGAACCGGGCTGGCCGAGGAGCATGATGCCTTCCTGCAGCAGGGCGGGTTTGTAATCCGGGTGGAGGCGGCGGCAGGTTTCGATGAGTTCCATGGCCAGGCCGGGATTCTGGGCCTGCAGATAGGCGAAGGCGAGATTGGTCATCGCCTCGGGATTGAACGGCTCGTTGCGCAGCGAGGCTTCCAGGACGGAGATGGCGCGGTCGATGTTGCCCTGCTGGAGATAGATCAGGCCGAGGATGCGCTGGGCGCCGGCCATCTTGGGATAGGCGCGCAGGGCGGCCAGGGCGCGATCCTCGGCCTGCTCGAAGCGCTTGGCGACGAGATGTTCGCTGGCTTCGCGGTAGGCGGCGAGGGCTTCTTCCATCTGGGCGGACTGTTCCAGGGCGGGGGAGGTCGCCGGCTGGGCCGGGGCGGTGGCCGCCGGCGCTGCCGGCTGGACGGCCGGAGCCGGAAGTTCCGGGGCCGGGGCCGGAGGCGCCTCCGGCTTGATCAGCAGGGAGCTGCGTCGCTGTTCCTCGTGCAGGACCAGCCAGACCGCGCCGGCCAGCAGCAGGGTGAACACCACGACAAACACGAGGATTCGCCGGTTGGCGGCGGTGCGCAGGGGGTCGGGGACCTGGGCCGGATCGGGTGTCGGGTGGTTGCTCATGGCCGCTAGGGGTCGAGATTGACGAGCTTGCCGGTCTGGAAGTCGAGGCGCCGGTAGTAGCAGTTGCGGGGCTGGCCGGCCCGGTTCTTGGTGTGGCAGATGCCGCCGCGGCGCGGTCGCACGAGGTAGACCAGGGAATTCTGTTCGCAGTTCACGCGGACCTCGAGGAGGTCAAACGTCTCGCCGGAGGTTTTGCCCTTTTCCCACAGTTCGTTGCGGGAGGTGCTCCAGAAAATGGCCGTGCGCTCGGCGAGGGCCTTCTTCAGGGCGGTCTCGTTTGTGTAGGCGACGAGGATGATTTCGCGGGTGTCGGCATGCTGGACGGCGACAGGGATGACGCCGGGGCAGGCGGAGACGGCCTTGGTCAGTTTGTTGAAATCCAGCGTCAAGGCGGTGCCTTCTTCGAGTTCTTTCATGCGGGGGTTCCTTTCGCGGCGGCCCCGGCCGCGCCATAGGGCGCGCGGACCTCGATGCCGTGCTGGGCGAGGTAGGCCTTGGCCTGGGGGACGGTGAATTCGCCGAAATGGAAAATGGAGGCGGCCAGGACGGCATCCGCATGGCCCTCCATGATGCCGGCGCGGAGGTGATCGAGGGTGCCGACGCCGCCGGAGGCGATGACGGGCACGGGCACGGCATCGGCGATGGCCCGGGTGAGGGGGAGATCGTAGCCGTTCTTGGTGCCGTCGCAATCCATGCTGGTCAGGAGGATCTCGCCGGCGCCGCGGCGGACGCCTTCGCGGGCCCAGGCGACGGCGTCGAGGGAGGTGGGCTTGCGGCCGCCGTGGGTATAGACGGTCCAGCCGGGGCGGCCGTCGGTGTTGCGGCGCGCATCGATGGCCAGCACGATGCACTGCGAGCCGAACTGGCGGGCGGCTTCATCGATCAGGCCGGGGTTGAGAATGGCGGCGGTGTTGAGCGAGCATTTGTCGGCGCCGGCCTGGAGCATGCGGCGGATGTCGGCCGGCGTGCGCAGGCCGCCCCCGACGGTCAGCGGCATGAAAACCTGGCGGGCCACCGCGCGGACGACTTCGACCATCGTTTCGCGGCCGTCGCTGGAGGCGGTGATGTCGAGGAAGGTAAGTTCGTCCGCCCCCTGGGCTTCGTAGGCCTGGGCGACGGCGACGGGATCGCCGGCGTCGCGCAATTCGACGAATTGGACCCCCTTGACCACGCGCCCGCCGGTGATGTCGAGGCAGGGAATGATGCGCTTGGCGGGCACGGAGCGGGTTCCTACGGCCAGTATTGAACGATGAGGTTGACGATCCGCCGGCCGAGATCCTCGGCGGCGGGTTCCAGCGCAACGCTCTTGGAGGAGGTCATGTCGCCCGCGAAATCGAAATCGTACCAACCGGTGACGGCCGGCGACTCGGCGATGACGGAGTTGTCCGACCGCCGGTGCAGCACGAACGAGGCGCGGATGCTCATGCGGTACTGGTTGGCGGTGGAGCTGTCCTTGGAATCATAGGCGACGGGGTCGAGCCAGAACTTGGTGAGGGTGACCTCGAGGATGGTGTCGGCGTTTTCCTCCGGAACCACGCGGAGGGAGCCGTCCATCTGGATCTGGGAAAGAATGGCGCGGGTGACGTCCTGTTCGATCAGCGGTTCGGTGGTCTGGTTCACGCAGGTGGGCATGTAGACGGTATGGATGTCGGCGGGGAGCATCGAACCGAGGCGGTACTGCACGCAACCGGCGGCGGCCAGGAGGGCGAGCAGGGCGGCAAGGGACAGGATGGTGCGTTTCATGCTATTTCTCCGGGGAGGACATGGAGGTCGCGATTTGTTCGACGCGTTGCCGCGCCTCGGACGCCTGCTTGGCGTCGGGGAAAAGGGCCAGGAAGATCCGGTATTCGATCAGCGCGGATTCGGGCTTGTGCAGGATGCGATCGTAGTAGCGGGCCCGGGCGAAGGCGTTGTCGGCCTGGCGGGTGCGCAGGCGGGCGTGGCTGGCCTCGATTTCGGGGCGGTGCAGGGAGTCCGGATAGCGCTGGAGGAAAAGCGTGCAGGCGGCGCTGGCGGTTTCGAGCGCCCGGTTGTCATTGGGGGAATCGATGGAAATCTGGATGTGGCACTTGGCCTGGGCATAGGCCGATTTTTCGGCGTATTCGCTCTGGGGAAAGCGGTTGAGGGCGTTGAAATAGCCGTCAATGGCCTTGTCGTATTCATAGACGCGTTCGTTGGCTTGGCCGCTGAGATAATACGCCTCGGCGGCGTGCCGGCCTTCGGGGGCGCTGGCGATGATTTTTTCAAAGAGCGGAACGGCGCGTTCCGGGGCGGAGAAGCCCGGGATGAAGAGGAAGTGCCCTTTTTTCAGTTCCATGATGGTCTTGGCGAGCTGCATCTGGCGGTCGAGGACGTCGTTGAACTCGAAGCGGCCGGTGTAGTGCTCCAGCAGGTGCTGGTAGGCGTCGAACGCGTTCTGGTACTGCCGGCGCTGCTCGAGGTAGCGGGCGTAGAACAACTGGGCGCGGGGCGCTTCGGGGGAGTTGGGCCAGTAGATGCGGAGGGCCAACGCCTGCTTGGCGGCGGCCTTGGCCTTGCCCGCGCGGTCGAGCGACTGCACGTATTCCCATTGCGCGTCCGGCGCTTTTTTCTTGGGATGCAGGAAGAGATGGAAACCGCGCTTGGGCGCCTTTTCCACATAGGGTTTGGCGGCGGCGGCGGCC
>CAZMOR010000295.1:0-3058 GCA_964567795.1 uncultured Verrucomicrobiota bacterium | reverse complement strand
AAGATCACCTGCTTGTACACAGGCTCGCCGGGCTTCAGGGTGATGGAGAAGTTAAGCATGCTGTACTATGTACACTAGTACACATCATTCGTCAAGGGGAGATGTAAAATAGACTAAACAAGTCATCCCCCCCATGCGGGGACTCGCGGCATGGGCAACCCGGACGACACGGAGGTCGTCCCGCCAGAATGTCCGGGGATGGAAGGCCGGGCTCCGTCCCGGCCGGAAAACGCCGCGAAAGGGCCATTTTTAAGCCTTTTGAGCCATTTTCAGCCTTGAGCCCCCCCCTCCCGGGGCTTGAGCCGCGAGCCCGCAGACCCCGGGGTCCTATTCGTTCCATACGCGGATGCGGTAGATCCGGATCCAGTTCGTGCCTTCGTCCGTGCCGTTGAGGAATCCATCCACATAGGACTGTATCGACGTGGACCCGTAGGCGGCGGGATCCACCTCGGCCGCCAGCGGCCGGGTAAGGGCTTGGAACAGCACCGGTAGGAGCCCGTCGCTATACTCCACGCGGTAGCGCGTGCCGCCGACGGAACTCCAGCGCAAGCTGGCGTCGCCCACGGCGAACGGCAGCAGGCGCAGCACGGAATTGCTGTCGCGTGGATCCGTGTTCGCCCGGTACTCCTGCAGGTTGGGCACGCCGTCTTGATCGGAATCCTCGTCCGGCAGCGCCGTCACCAGGTTGGTCCAATGCGCCATTTCCCAGCTGTCCGGCAAGCCGTTGGAATTGGCATCCGCCGGCGCGGCCATGATGAAGGCCGCCGTGGCCGTTTCGCTCGTGGCCAGTCCGTCGGAAACCGCGAATTCCACCGCATCGGTGCCGACAAAGCCGTGGACCGGGGCATAAATCGCCGCGCCGCTGCCGGCCGACACCAGCGTGAAGAGGCCGTGCGCCGGGGCGCTGCGCGTTTCGAAGGTCAGCGCCTGGCCGTCCGGGTCGCTGCCGGTCAAGATAAAGTTCGTGGCAGCCTGGCCCGACAGCCACAGGTTCGTGGCGCCGGCCACCGGCGCGCGGTTGCTGAAGACGCTCGACTCGCAGCTCTGCTCCTCGCAGACGGCGCGGATCGACCAGCACAGGTTGGTGCCGGTGTTCTTGCCGTAGACGTCCGTCATGCGCAGGCGCCACGTGCCGTTCAGCGGCTTGCCGTTGAAGGTGTCCAGCGTGCCTTCCGGCCGGTAGGTGCCCGCGAACGGCGCGGCGCCGTTCGTGATCGAAACCGCGGCCGACTGGTCGAACACCGTGTTCGTGCCGGCGCCGCACGCGCCCGTGCCGAAGTTGTCGCTGCTGCGCCCGCGACGGTTCACCAGCAGCACCTCCGAGCCGTCCGGATGCTGCAGCGCCAGGATCAGGTCCTTGTCGTAGGTGTGGTTGAGGCGGACCTGGACGTTGAGGTCGCTGACCACCTGGCTGCCGGGTTCGTTGATGACGAGGTCGGAGTAGGTCGTGCCGGCATCAGCGATCGCCAGCGGCGTGTCCGTGCTCGCATACAGGTTCGTGACCGGCGGCTGGTACACGGTCCGGCCGACCACCCGGTCGAAGATGTTCGTCAGCACCTGCCCGTTGAAGGCCGCGGCCAGCTGGAAGCGCAGCACGCTGCCGCAGGCCAGGCCGGGGTCAAGCTGGTATTCGAAATCCGTCCCGTTGGTCGCGGACCCGTCCGGCCCCATCGCGGCATAGGCCGACGTGCCCTGGGCCACCGTCACGCCGGCCGACAGCGCCGTCAGCGTCGCGACGACGCCCGTGGCCGGCAGCGACGACTTGTTCCACAGCACGAGCTGTTCGCGGATCGTCTCGCCCGGATCCAGCACGCCGTCGCCGTTGCCCGCCGGCCGGTCGGTGCTGGTGGCCTCGCGCAGGATCATGCCCGTGCGCGGAGTCTGCGAGAACACCAGGGCGCTGTAGGGCCCGATGGTCACCGGTCCCGTCGCCGGCGTGCCGGCCGCCGCGACTTCCACGCTGCCGGCGTTGCCGTAATCGCCGGCATAATCCGTGGAATCGCTGTTGAACAGGGCGTACCACGTGCCGGCCGCCGGAAACTGGACCGTGAAGTTGCTGCGCACCGTGTTGGCGAAATTCGCCACGACCACCACGGTGCCGCCGGTCTGCACGCTGTCCCAGCGGCTGTAGGCGATCAGCTTGCTCGCATTGTCCACCTGGTAGGCGCTGGCGGAATCGCCCCGGAGCCCGGCCGAGACCCCGTCCAGGTTGCGGCGCAGGCGGATCAGGTCGCGGTACAGGTTCCAGTTCCCGGCCTGGCTGTTCGTGCGGGCCCAGTCCATCGGCCGGCCGTCGCTGAACTGGTTCGTCTCCAGCACCTCCTGCCCCTGCCAGATCATGGGTGTGCCCGGCGACGTCATCACCAGCGCCATGCCCAGCTGCGACCGCTTGCGCGCGTAATAGCCTTCCGGACTGCCGCTGCTGATCGCCGTCGGCAGGCGCACCCCGCCGTTGAGATCGCCCGTGGTGTCGTGCGACTCGGTGTAGATGATCCGCGCCGCCGTGCCGGCGACATTGCGCGCGACCGTGGGCATGTCGCGGTTCGCATCCGAGCTTTGCGTCAACACGCTTTTGATTTCCGAGGCAAACGTCAGGTCCCAATAACAGTCGAACCCGCTGATTTCCTTTGTATCCTCCGCGATGTTCCAGATGCCGGCGTAGTTCGTCGCCATCAGGTTCAGCGCGTTCGTCACCATCCGCAGGCCGTTGGTGATGAAAACCCCGTTGGTCGTGTAGATGATGTGGTTCGGCGAATCCCAGCGGAAGCCGCTGACGTGGTATTCGTCCAGCCACATCCGGAAGGTGTCGTTGATGGTTTCCCGCACCTCCTCGCGCCCGTAGTCCGGCCGCGGCCCCCACGGCGTGTACGTGTACGGTTCGGTCGCGTAGAAATACGGCCCGGGATTGTTGGTGGCGTCGAACTGCCACAGCGAGGAGCCTCCGTCCCAGTGGTTGTGCACCACGTCCAGCAGCGTCGCCAGCCCGCGCCCGTGAGCCGCCCGCACGAGGGTTTTCAGCGTCTCCGGCGTCCCGTAGTTTTTTTCCACCGCGAACGGA
>CAZMOR010000294.1:0-9310 GCA_964567795.1 uncultured Verrucomicrobiota bacterium | reverse complement strand
GATGGAGCCGGCGCGGGAGTTCATGAGCGGGGTGTCGCGGAGGTTCTTGACGTCGGGGGTGGTCATTTCCGGCATTTCAGGCAGGGCGACCTTGGAGGGGGCCTCGGTGACCAGGCGCTGGAGGAGCTGGGGCTTGCGGGTCTGCTTCTGCATCTGCTTGACGCGGATGGCGTGCTCGAGCTTGCGGGCGGGGAGGTAGGGGGATTTCTTGCCCTCGAACATCATCTTGGGCTTGGGATAGATGATGAGGATGGTGACGGACACGGCGAGGATGACGAGCACGACGTGGATGCCGAGGGAAATGAGGATGGCGTTGATGGTGCGCTTGCGCTGCGCGGCGTCCTCGGGCGTTTTCTTCGAAAGAGCGGTCCACACGGCAAAGATCTTCATGGTCAGATCTCCTCGTCTTCGCTGCCGACGGCGAAAGTGACGTTGCCGATCTTGGCGGCGGTGCAGGCGTTGAGGACGTCGACGACGCGCTGCTGCTTGACGTTGTCCTCGGGTGCGATGGTGATCATGGCGGGCACCTTGTTCGCCTCGGCGGTCTGGCGGAAGAGGGTCAGGGTTTTGATGAGCTCCGGCATGTCCGAGCTGGTGGGGGCGTCGTATTCCATGTCGTTGAGGAAGACATTGCCCTTTTCGGTGATCTGGATGATCTGCTCGTCGGGGATGTCGACGGAGTCGGACTGCTCGGCGGTGCCGGGGAGGGCGAAGGAGATATCGGCCTCCTTCTTGGTGAACGTGCTGGAGACCATGAAAAAGACCAGCAGCAGGAAGACGCAGTCGATCATGGGGGTCATGTCGACCTCGGCCTTGACGTCGCTCTTGTACTTCAGCTTCATCAGGTGCCTCCGCCGGGGGATTCGCTCTGGAAGGCGCCGAAGATGATGTCGAAGACGCCGGCGGTGGCGCAGGCGCGGATGGCCCGCTTGACGGTCTTGAATTCGGCATTCCGGTCCACGCGCATATAGACGCGCAGGTTGGGCTCGGTCTTGAGGCGTTCGGAAATGGCCTTGGAAAGGCCGGGTTCATCGGTGACCTGGCCCGCAATGATGAACGGCTTGTCCTCAGTCGTGGCGCCGTCGCCGACCGCGGTGCCCAGGGGCAGGATGTTGATGACGCCGCGGCCGCGCAGGTCCTCCTGGAGGGCGGCTTTGGGGGCGATGGGCAGCAGGACCTCGGGGGTCTGGTCCACCTTGCTCATCGTGGCGCAGACCATGAAGAAGATGAGCAGCTGGAACACGCAGTCGATCATGGGGGTCATGTCGACGGTGGCTTCCGGCTCGTCTGGCTTTTTGAGTTTCATGGTGCGGGGTTCACGGTTCGGGGTTCAACGTCCGGGCGGGATTCCTAGGATTCGTTTTCGACGGCGGCCGGAGCGGCTTCCTTGTCCGTTTCGGCGAACAGGTTCGTGGTGCCGGTGAGGGCATCGATGATTTCGGAATAGAAGGCTTCGGCGTCGCGGATGATACGGGAGAGGTTGTTGCGGAAGATGAAGAAGGCGAAGATGGCGTGGATGGCGATCATGAGGCCCGCGGCGGTGGTGAAGAGGGCTTCCTTGATGTTTTCGGCGAGCTGTTCGGGCCGGCCCATGCCGCCCATGCCGATCTTGCCGAAGGCGCCGATCATACCGGAGACGGTGCCCAGCAGCCCGATCATGGGGGAGATGCTGGCGAACAGGGACAGGAAGTTGATCCAGAAGCTGACCTGGGCCTCTTCGCGGCCGACGGCTTCGGCGATGGAGCTTTCCATGGTTTCCTTGGAGGCCGCGGGGTCCTCGGGGTTGATCTTGCGCAGGCCGGGCATGAGGCCCTTGGTGAAGAGGTTGGGAGACGCGCGGCAGAGGGAATACATCTGGCCGACATCGCGCTGTTCCGCGGCGGTGCGGAGGGGGATGACCACGCCGACCGGCATGAGATTCTTGCGCGTGACCAGCCGGGAGTTGAGGATGATCATCGTGACGACGCCGATGGAGCAGAAGGCGAGGGGCCAGCCGCACCAACCCAGCGGGCGGATCCATTCCTGCCAGAGGGTTTTCTTCTGGGGCGCGGGGGCGGCGGTGTTGTCGGCCGGCGGAGCGGGCGGCGGGGGTTCCTGGGCGAGTGCGATGCCAAGCGGGAGCAGCCAGGCGGCCAGGGCGAGAATGGCGGTCATCTTTTTCATAACGGTCTTTTCCTTCCGGCGCATCGGGCGGGAAGCCCGGTGCGCACTCCTTTTTTAAATGGTCGGTTGGTTCATGGTGCCGCGGCGGGGGCCGATTCGGCCGGTGGCGCGTTCGTCGCGGGGGCGGCGGGCGACACCGGCGCCGCAGGGGCGGCGGGGGCGCCGGCCACGCCGGTTGGCGCGACGGGGGCATCGGCAGAGGTCACCTTGGCGGCATCCACAAATTGTCCGGCTTGGCCGAGTTCCTTGGCGTATTGCTCCAGGAATTCGGCGGCGGTCTTGGCGGCGGGGGTTGTCGGGTAGTTCTTCTGGATTTCCTGGATGGTGCGGTAGAGGGGCTCCCATTCCTTGAGCTTGGCATAGCAGCCGAGAGCGGCGGCCAGCCCGCGCGACTCGTTGTCGTAGACGTAGGGGTAAAACACGACGAGCGGGAGATAGGACATCAGGGCATTGTCGTAGTTTTCGAGGGCGAAATAGGAATCGCCGAGGGCGAAGAGGAGGTTGGAGAGGAGTTCTTCGTCCTCTTCCGGCAGGGGGATGCCGCCGAGGTATTCGACGGCGGAGTTGTATTCGCCGCCCTTGGCGTAGGCGATGCCCGCGAGGATCTGCGCATTGGTGGCGATGGCCGTGTTGGGGGACTTGGTCATGACCTCTTCGTAGAGGCGGGTGGATTCGCGCCAGAGGCCTTTGGCGTCGTAGAGGCGGCCCTTGAGCACCATGGCCTCGTTGGCCGGAACGCCGGGCAGGTCGCGCAGGGGCTTGAGCTGGAGGATCAGTTTATCGAGCGCGGCGTGGGCCTTGGCAAACTGGTCGTCGGTGGCCGCCGGGGTGGTGCGGATTTTTTCGACGATGTCGAAGAACGCCGGGCGGGGAACATCGATCTTGAGGATGTCGGCCACGGCGATGCCGACCTGCGGGGACGTGCCTTCGGCCGACTTGCGTTCGACCCAGAGAATGTCCTTGTCGCGCTTGACGATGGACGCCTCGAAAGCCGCCTGCTTGGTCTGGATGGGCCAGGGGCCCAGCTGCGCCTGCGCGGCGGGTGCCAGCAGCGCGGCCAGGAGCACGCCCTTGAGGAGCCAGGCTGGGAAGCGACAGGTCACGAGGCACCTCCGGAAAGGCTGGCGATCCGCTGGCGCGCAAAGGCGGCGGCGGCGGTGCCGGGAGCATAGTCGCTGTCGAGGAACTCCTGGTAGGTCTTGAGGGCGGCGGCCTTGTCGCCCAGTTTCTCAAAGCAATCGCCGCTGCGGAGATAGGCTTCGATGACGGCCTTCTTGTAGGCGCCATAGAGGACATAGATGCGCTGGTAGTAGGCGATGGCCTGGGCGTATTCCTTCTGGGCGGCCATGCAGGCGGCGATGCCCAGGAGCGCGTCGGGCTTCAGGCGGCGCGGGGCGGCGCAGTTGGCCAGGATCGCATTGAAACCGCTGATGGCTTCGCCGAAGCGCTTGAGGCCCAGGAGCGCCTCGGCGCGGCAGAAGGTCGCCTCGAGGATGAAATCGATTTCGGCGGCATTGTTCAGCACGGAATCGGAGTAGACCAGGGCGGTTTCGTAATCCTTGCGGACGAGCGCCTGCTGGGCCAGGAGGGTCTGGGCCTCGGGGACATGGCGCGAATCGGGATATTTCTCGAGCAGGAGCTCGAGATTGGGGATGCCGGAATCCGGCATGCCGTTTTCAATCCAGGCGCGGCCGAGCCAGACGAGGGTTTCGGGACCCAAATACTCGGATTTGAAACGTCCGGAGAAGATGGCGAGCTGGCGGGCCTGCTCTTCGGGGGGGAGGATCTGGGCTTCGGCCCACGCCAGGCGGGCGGCGAGGGTGAGCCGCTGGCCGGCGAGGGCCTTGTCGTAGCGGGTACGCAATTCGGTGGCATACTCGTTGTTGGTGCCGCGCGGATACATGCCGGCGAGATCCTCCAGCATGAGATCAAAGCCTTCCCAGGCCGGGGTGTTGCCATGGCGCTCGATCATCTGCCAGTAAAGGATGCGGGCCTGGTCGGGGCGCTTGATCTGCTTCAGGGCCCAGCCGGCGTTGTAGGCAGCGTCGATGATGTTGCCGTCGTTGGGCATGTCCTTGATGAACTGGACGTAGTCCTGGGACATCTGGATGTAATCGTTGGTTTCCGCCAGGGCCTTGTAGACGCGGGCGATCTGGGTGAGGGCCATGTAGTAGAAGGGGCCGGCCTCCGGATTCATCGACAGGCGATAGGATTCCTTGGCGGCATCGAGTTCGCCGAGGGCCGCGAGGGCATCCCCGCGCATGATGGCGGCTTCGCGGCGGAAGTAGTGGTCGGGATTCTGTTCGAGCCAGGTGGCGGTATCGGCGGCGCAGCGGGCGAAGTCTTCCAGGGCGTACCGGCAGCAGGCGGCGCGGTAGGTGGCCTCGTGCGCGTAGGCGTTCATCGGGTTGTTCTTGGCGTATTCCTCGAACAGCGGCAGCGCCTCCTGGTACTTGCCGCCGTAGTAATAGGAGATGGGCAGCCAGTACTGGACATCCGGGGCGAGGGCGTGGGTGGGGTAGGTCTGCAGCCACGTCTTGAACAAATCGACGGCCTCGTCAAACCGCTCCTGCATGGCGATGGACAGGGCCAGGTAGAAATCGATCCGGGCCCGCTGGGGATGCTCGGGGAAGCGCCGGACCAGCTTGCGCATCTCGATTTCGGCATCTTCGAACTGCTCCGTGTTGACGAATGCTTCGGCGCGCAGGAAGGCGACGGTCGGCACGTTCGGCCATTTGCCTTCGTACAGGGTGACGTCTTCTTCATCCAGGACCCAGGCCGGCTTGGCCCCGGGTTCCGCCGGGGTCTCGCCGGATACATCCTCCGCGGCGGCGTCGAACATGCCTTCGGCGTTGTCGGCCTTGATCACGTCGCCGTCCTTGGAGAGGCTCTTTTTCTTGGCCCAGCCGCCGAGGCGCTTCGCCTTGGCGCGCCGTTCCAGCTGGCGCAGGCGTTCGAACTGGGAATCGATGGAGTTGCCGTTGGGCAGGACGGTGGAGGCGCCGTAGACGCGCGCGAGGCCGTTGGCAACGAGCAGTTCGCCCAGGTCCTCCTTGCCGATCTGGACGATGCCGAAGAAGCGCTGCTGCTGGCTGCTGCCCATGGCATCTTCCCAGCGGGTCCAGACGGTGAATTTCCGGCCGGTGAGGGTTTTCTGGGTGAATTTCTTGCCTTTGACGCCGAGCGGCACGACCTGGGTATCGGCGATGCCGAAATAGCCGGCCTGATCCTCGTTGCGCTCTTCGTGGGTCTTGTCGCTTTCCGGCGTGTCCACGAAATACAACCGGATAATGATATCCTTGTTGTTATAGCGGATGTGGAAGCTGTCGCCGTCCATGTAGCCATCGGCCAGGACGCAATCCTCCATTTTCTCCCACTTGCCGGAGACGGTGGCGCGGGCGGAAACGGCGGCAAAAGCCAAGACGAGGGCGGCCAAGCCCATGGCGCGGAGGCGGCTCATTCCCATTTGCCCTCCGGATCATAGGTGGAAAGATAGTGGTCGGCCTCGATGACCAGGTCGTCGAAGCGGCGCAGGCGGGAGATGGCCAGGATGAGGTCGAAATGGCCGGCTTCGCGGACGGTTTCATCCTGGGCGATGGCCACCACGCGGGTAAAGGCCGCGCGGGCCTCCCAGTAACGGTCGGTGTTGAAGAAACAGCGTCCGATGCGGTGATAGAGGTTGGCGTCGTAATCCGGCAAAGCCTCCAGCTTGCCGGCCATTTCCTTGGCCTGGGCCAGATCGCTGGAGAGGCGGCGTTCTTCCTGGAAGCGCGAGCGGATGTTCTGGGTGTCGATGCGGGCGTTCTGGATGGCCGCGAGCTGGGCTTCGAGGGTGTGGACGTAGGTTTGCATGTGCCCCATGAGCGCCTTGCGGGTTTTGACGCGGCGGTAGGCCTTGAGCGCCTGTTCATATTCGGTGTCGTCGAACATGAAATCGCCGATTTCAAAGGCGAGGAAATTGCAGTAGGTGATGACGGACCAGGTGCGGGGCCGTTTTTCGATCTGCTCCAGCAGGGCGATGGCTTCGGACCCCTTGCCGTCGTCGAACGTGGCCCGGGCGCAGAAGGCGCCCGCCTGGGTCCAGAGCGGGCTGTCGGGATAGAGCTGCATGAAATCCTTGAACGCGGCGGCGGCCAGCGCGCTCTGCTCCTGGATCAGGCGGCAGATGCCGACCTGGAACATGGCGTCCTCGGAGTAGGCCGAGCGGGGATAGGTAGACTGCAGCTTCTGGTAGGCGGCGACGGCGGCATCGTATTCCTCCAGCTGCTGCTGGGCGGAGCCGATGCGGAACATGGCCTCGTCGGCGAATTTCGATTCCGGGAACTGCGCAATGTATTCTTCGAAAGCCTTGATGGCGTCGGCGGAGCGGCCGAGATTGAAGAGCGCGCAGGCGCGGGCGTACATGGCCAGGTCGATCTGGGTGCGCAGCTCCGGTTCCTTGCCGAACACCTTGACCAGCTGCTCGAGGAATTCGACGGAATGTTCGTAGTCGCCGGCGACGAAGCGGCTCATGCCGCTCTGATACAGGGCTTCGGGGGAGTCGTCCGGGGCCTGCTCCTCTTGCGCCTGGACGGGGACGGCCAGCAGCGCGGTCGCGCATGCCGTCGCCAGGAAAAACAGCCGTCGCTTGTTGGCGCCTCGCATCATGCGCTTCGCAAGATAGGGGAAGGCCGGAAAAAACGCACGCATTATTTTTCTTTCCGGGCGCGTTTCTGTTGAACCGGTTCAACGGGCACGGGGGTTTTGGCCGGCGCGAAGAGTTCGCGGGTGTAATTCCGCACGCTCCGATCCTCGAGATGGTCGAAGAGCATGGGCGCATCGGAGCCGTAGCTGACGCGCTGGAAGGGGTTCGGATCCATTTCGGCATAGATCAAATCGTCCACGGCGCGGGCCAGGGCCACGGTCTGGGCGATGGGCGAGACGATCATGGAGTGGCCGAAATAGGTGGTATGGGCGGCATCGGAGCCGATGGCGTTGATGGCCACGTGATAGGCGTGGTTCTCATAGGCCCGCATCTTGTTGGTGGCCTCCCAGATCTCGAAATTCCGCAACAGGGCGGAGGGGCGGCACAGGATGCGGGCGCCCTTGACCGCCAGGATGCGCGAGACTTCAGGGAAATCGCCGTCGTAGCAGATGTGGATGCCGATGGTGCCGATTTCGGTTTTGAAGACGGGGTAGTGGCGGCCGGGTGTGGTCCAGCCTTTGTTCGCCTTGCGCTCCGTCGGGAACAGGTGCGTCTTGCGGTAGGCGCCGAGCGTGCGACCGCGGGAATCAATGAGGAAGGCGGAATTGTAGACCACGCCGCGGCGCGGCCCGCGCTCGTAGGTCGGCAGCACGCAGTGGATCTTGAGTTCGCGACAGATGCTTTGGATGGGAATCAGCATCTGCTCGGTGCGCGGGAGCAGGTTGTAGAGATCGTCCGGCGGCATGGCGGGATTGAAGCCGGTGGTGATCGATTCCGGGAAGACCAGCAGCTTGGCATTCACGTCTTCCGCGGCCCGGCGGAGAAAATAGACGCAACGGTAGAGGTTGGTAGGGATGTCGTTGGGCACCACGGCGAACTGCGCTCCGGCGATGACGACGCGACGCACGGGGGCATGGCGGGAGGTCTGGGCAGGACTCATGGTGGTTTCCTTTAAATGAAAAAACATAGTTTACGGGAAGCGGCCGGCCGGATTCAACCGGGAAACGCCGTTTCGCGAAAAGAATTCAGGCCGGGGGCGGGCGGCGGCCGGCCGGTTGTGAATCGGTTTACGGGAATGCGCTGAATCCACTTGAACCGGATGGCGCAAAAGGCGCATCGTGGTCAACAATTGGAAACTACGCGGCGGCTGCCGCGCAACCGTAAGGAGAAGACCATGGCCATCGATGCAATGGAAATGAAATTGCGCCCCCCCGAGATCCCGCTGAAACCGTATCCCCCGAAACTGATCACGCTGGCGTCGGGCGAGAAAATGGTGGTGCGCGAGGCCAAGCGCGAGGAAGTCGGCGCGCTGCTTGGCACCGTGTACCCCCTGATCGGCGTGCCCACCGATTTCTACGACATCGTCGCGGCGCGCATGTATTCCGAAATCCTGGGCTGGTATCGCTACCGCGTGGCGAACGAGTTCGTGCTCGTCGGCGCCATCAACGGCGTCATTGCGGGCATTGTCACCAGCCGCCATGTGTCGCCGAAACTCGGCATGAGCCTGCACACGCTGACGATCAAGCGCGGCCTGCGCGTCGGCGCGCAGTTGTTCGCGGCGAAAATGGAGCACCACATCGACATCCTCGGCGAGGACGAGGTCTGGATCGTCGCGGAAAGCCCCAACGGGTTCAAGCGCTGGATGATCGAATACCAGCTCGAGGACCGCGCGGCGCAGTTCCCGGACGTCCGGCATGAACTGGGCGGCGTGCCCACTTTCGTGCTGACGCGCGCGCTGTGGAACGCGGTCAAGGCCGTCAAGTGCACCGGCACGCGGCCCATCTCCGACGCCGATCTGCGGACGGCCGACAAGCTGGTCATGCCCAAGGAATACTCGCAGCTTCCGGGCTTCAAGAGGCCGTAGATCATGGCCAAGGTCGGAATCGTCGGAATCGGGCACACCCGGTTCGGGAATTCGTCGGAATACGACTTGGCGGACGTCCTCGCCTACGCGGCGACGGACTGCCTCAAGGACGCGGGTTTCCTCGCCCGCCGCAAGGAAATCAACCAGGTCTTCGTGGCCAACATGGCGTCGGGCATGTTCTGCCACCAGACGGCCGTGGCGTCGTCCATGGTCAGCCGGATGGACATGGAACCCGTGCCGGCCGAACTCATCGAGAACGGCCCGGCGTCGGGCGCCAGCGCGGTCAAGGTCGGCTACATGGCCGTGGCGTCGGGCCTGGCGGACGTCGTGCTGGTGGTCGGCGGCGAGATCATGCGCAAGGTGACCGGCTGGAACGCGACGGACATCGTGGCGACCATGCTGCACACCGAGGCGGAATACAACATGGGGCTCACGCTGCCGGGCTTCGGCGGCATGTTCACCCGCATGTACATGGAAAAATACGGCCTGACGGAACGCGACCTGGCGCTGATCGCCGTGAAGGACCACGAGAACGGGGCGAAGAACAAGTACGCCCACGTGCAGATTCCCTGCACGATCGAGGCCATTGCGGACGGGCC
>CAZMOR010000293.1:0-2049 GCA_964567795.1 uncultured Verrucomicrobiota bacterium | reverse complement strand
CCATTTTTCCACACTGTGGAAAAAAGTTTTCCACACTGTGGAAAAATTCCGCAAAGTTTTTCCATTGTGTGGAAAAATCGCGCAAAGTTTTTCCATTGTGTGGAAAAATCCGGCGCCGGCTTGAGCCGCGATTCCCCGCATGGGGGGCCGCCGTGCGGCGGATGGTTTTCCTGGCCGCTTTCGGTGCGGCGGCTTCCGCGGCGGCGGGCTGGGTCGCGCCGACGCCCTCCAACCTGGTGCTGAACCTCACCCTTTTCGATCTGCCCGATCCCTCCCGCACCGATCCCTCCACCCGGGCCGAACTGGCCGTGCAGCGCGCCTTCCTGCGCGCCGCCCCCGATCTCCTCCGCGCGCGCCAGGCGGCGGAGCCCGCGCGCTACGGCGCGGCCGACCTCGCCCGCCTCGCGGTGCGCCTGCACCGTTTCTCCGGCATCCAGGTCGAGGGCGTCGAAAGCACCCTGCTGGCGATCGCCGGCAACGTGGCGCCGGACGTGCTCTATGTCAATTTCCGCCAGTCCGACACCTACATCTCGCAGGGCTTCCTGCGCCCGCTCGACCTGCCAGAGGACGGCTATTTCTCCGCGCTGCCGCCGGCCGAGGTCGCGCGCCGGATCCATCCCAAGATCGAGCCGGTCGTCCGCCGGCCCGGCCCCGACGGCGCGGTGCACGTGTGGGCGATGCCGGGCGGGCCGCCGCTCGGCCGCGTGGTGCTGTACCGCCGCGACCTCTTTGATTCGGCGCACATCCCCGCGCCCCGGCCGGACTGGACGTGGGACGATTTCTACCAGGCGTGCCGGCAGGTGGCCGATCCGGCCAACGGCATCTACGCGCTCGGGCTGTCGCGCGGCAAGCAGGAGTCCTATCTCTGGATGCCATTCCTGTGGGGCGCGGGCGGAGAGGCACTGGCGTTCGATGAAAAGGAAAACCGGTGGCGCGCGGTATTCGATTCACCGGCGGCGGCCACGGCGCTGGATTTCTACATCCGCCTGACGACCGAGCCGTGGACCGATGCCGGCGGCAAGCCCCGCCGGGGGTATGTCATCAAGGACACCGCGGAATCGTCGCTCAAGTGGCGCCGCGGGCAGCTGGCGATGATGTTCGCCTACATCGACGAAAAGCTCTTCGCCAACCTCAATCCCGACCTCACCGGCATGGCGCCGATGCCGGTCGGACCGGTCACGCGTGGCACGGAGATCAATTCGCGCATGATGGGCATCTTCGCGGGGGTAACCAATCCGCTGGTGCGTGACGCGGCGTGGGAATACATCCGCTTCCAGAATTCGCCCGAGGCCGCTGCCATCCGCGTGCAGAATCTCGTCGAGGGCGGCTTCGGCCGCTTCCTGCCGCCCGAGCTGCTGCAGGCGCATGGCTATGCGTCCGTCGCCGCGGCGATTCCGGCCGAGTGGCGCGACTGCCAGGCCATCGCCATCGCCGACGGCCGCCCCGAGCCGTACGGCAAGAACGCCAACGTCATCTATGACATCCTGACGACGCCGATCCGGCAGGCCGAGGAACTTTCTCTTTCCGGCCAACTTTCCGTCGACCCCGCCGCGCGCCGCGCGCAACTGCTGGAACTCCTGGTCCGGGCGCGCCAGAAGGCCGATGCCGACATGCTTGGAATCGTGCCGCCCGCCGAACTCGCCCGGCGCCGCGCGGCGGCCGCCGTGCTGCTCCTGGCCATCCTCGCCAGCGTGCTCTATGCCCTGCGGCAGATGGCGCGGATTTTCCTGCCGGGAAAAACAAGCCTCCCGAAACCCGCGGCCAGGAACCTGAATCTCCGCCGGTTCTTTCCGGCGGTCCTGCTCCTGCTGCCGGCCGCGGCGACCATCCTGGTCTGGGGGTATGTGCCCCTCGTGCGCGGCGCGGCAATGGCGTTCTTCGACTACCACATCTTCGGCGCGTCGAACTGGGTCTTTCTCGACAATTTCGCCAACCTGCTGTGGGACGCCGACTGGTGGCGCGCGCTGCTGACCTCCGCGCGGTATTCGGTCCTCGTCATCGCGCTGACGTTCATTCCGCCCGTGCTGCTGGCGATCCTGCTGCAGGAAG
>CAZMOR010000292.1:0-10359 GCA_964567795.1 uncultured Verrucomicrobiota bacterium | reverse complement strand
CTTCGAGAAAGGCCGCGATCTCACCGGGGTGCACCCCGGTGAGATCGCCAGGGCCGCGACCCTGTTGAACAACCGGCCCAGGAAGTGCCTGGGCTATCGAACTCCGGCAGAAGCCATGCGAACCGACTGTTGCACTTGATACTTGATTCCGTGACTATGGAAAACTTTTTTCCACACTGTGGAAAAATCCATGAGCCCTCCTTCGTCAAGGCTGCGGGGGACAAGCCGCGAGTCCCCGCATGGGGGGGGCGGGATCAGCGGGAGAAGCGGCGGTTGCCGAAGGAGCGGGTGCCGCCGGGATGGGGCTTGCGGCCGTGGCCGCCCGGTTGGCCGCCGGATTTGGGGGCGGCAGGCGGGCGGCGCGGGTGCGCGGGCGCATGCGCGGGCGGGGCGACGGGCACGTTGGAGTAGTCGAAGCCTTCAAGCCGGCGGCGCTCGATCTTGAAGCCCAGCACCCGCTCGATGGCGCGCACCGCGCTTTCGTCCTCGGACGTGGTGAAGGTGTAGGCGTCGCCGGTTTTGGCGGCGCGGCCGGTGCGGCCGATGCGGTGGGTGTAGTCGTCCACCGTGGCGGGCATGTCGAAATTGATGACGTGCGTGATGTCCTCGACGTCGATGCCGCGGGCGGCGAGGTCGGTGGCGACGAGGATCTGGTGCTGGCCGGACTTGAAGCCGTCGAGTGCGGCCTGGCGCTGGCGCTGGGAGAGGTTGCCCTGGAGGCTGGCGGCGCGGTGGCCGGCGGCGTTGAGCTGCGCGGCAAGGCGCTTGGCGCGGTGCTTGGTGCGCGTGAAGACGAGCACGGAGCCGTCGCCGGTCTTCTTCAGGATGGCCTGCAGCAGGGCGGCCTTCTGGGTCTGCGCGACCGGATAGAGCGCGTGGTCGACGGTCGCCGCGGGCTTGCACTGGGCGATCTGGATGGTGACGGGCTCGCGCAGGATTTCATGGATGAGGACGCGGATTTCGGCCGGCATGGTGGCGGAGAACAGCAGGGTCTGGCGGTTCGCCGGCAGGCGGTGGAGGATCTTGCGGATGTCGGGCAGGAAGCCCATGTCGAACATGCGGTCGGCTTCGTCGAGGACGAGGCATTCGACGTGGTTCAGGTTGAATTTACCCTGGTTGAGGAGGTCCAGCAGGCGGCCGGGGCAGGCGATGGCGATTTCCGCGCCCTGGCGGATACCGTCGATCTGGGGGCGCTGGCCGACGCCGCCGTAGATGGTGACGCTGCGGAACTGCGTGTGCTCGCCGAGCTTGGCGAGGACCTCCTTGGTCTGTTCGGCGAGTTCGCGCGTGGGGCCGACGATCAGCGCGCGCAGCTGGTGGCGCGGGCCGGACATCAGGCGGTGGAGCAGGGGCAGGACGAACGCGGCGGTCTTGCCGGTGCCGGTCTGGGCGAGGCCGACGACATCGCGGCCGGCGAGGATGGCCGGGATGGCCTGTTTCTGGATGGGGGTGGTGGCGGTATAGCCCTGTTTTTCAACGTTCTGGAGCAAGCGGGGATCAAGGCCCAGCGATTGGAAGCTCATGGTTGGAATCTCCTGGTGGCGGACTGCGAAAAGTGGTTTTTCGTGACGCCATCGGCCAAGGAAACCACGCCGTCCAGCCTGGTTGCCCGCGAACAGGACCGGACCCGACGGCTTGCTGCGCCTTGTGCGCAACGGGAGGCGGACAGTACGGCATCCCGGGGCCGATGTCCAGCGCGGGTTATTTCCGCCGGGCGGCGGCGAGGAGTTCGGCGGCGTGGCGGAGGGCGACGCTGGTGGACTCGCGGCCGCCGAGCATGCGGGCGAGTTCCTCGACGCGCGCGGCCTGGTCCAGCGGCACGACCTGGGTGTGCGTGCGGCCGTCCTGGACGGATTTGCGCACGGCGTGGTGGTGCGCGCCGCAGGCGGCCACGGGCGGCAGGTGCGTGATGGACACGACCTGGCGGCGCTGCGCGGCCTCCGCGAGCTTGCGGCCGACGGCATGGGCGGTTTCGCCGCCGACGTTGGCGTCGATTTCGTCGAACACCAGCAGAGGGATGCGGTCGGCTTCGGCGAGGACGACCTTGATGCCGAGCATGACGCGGGAGATTTCGCCGGAGGAGGCGATGGCGCGCAGCGGGCGCATGGGTTCGCCGAGGTTGGGGGCGAAGGCGAATTCGATCTGGTCGATCCCGGACGCGGCGGGAGTTTCAGCGGGGGCGAGTTCGATGGCGAACGCGCCGTGGCTGAAGCCGAGCGCCTTGAGTTCGGCGGTGATGGCCGGGGCGAGTTTTTCGGCGGCGGCGGCGCGACGCCGGCGCAGGGCGAGGCCGAGCGTTTGCAGCTCTTTTTCGACGGCGGCGATGTCCTTCGCGACGGCGGCCTTTTGCTGGTCGCGGCTCTGCAGGTCCTTGAGGCGGGCCTTGGAGGTTTCGAGCGTCTGGAGGATGTCGGGGAGGGCGGGGCCGTACTTGCGTTTGAGCCGGTCGTAGGTGGCGAGGCGCTGGTCGAGCCATTCGAGGCGCGCGGGGTCGGCATCGATGTTGGAGAGCTCGCGCTGGATGGCGCCGGAGAGCGCGGCGAGGGCGTCGGTGTGGGCGCGCAGGTCGGCGGGCCAGTCCTGGGCGGCGGGCATGAGGCGCGCGAGCTCTTCGAGCGCCTTGCGCGCGGGGGCCAGGACATTGAGCGCGGAATTCTCGTCTTCGGTGGCCGCCTGGACGACCTGTTGGCCGAGTTCGAGGATGCGCTGGGCGTGGCCGGCGGTCTGCTGCTCGGCGCGGACTTTATCTTCCTCGCCCTCGACGGGCGCGGCTTCCTCGATTTCCTTCACGCGGTAGGAGAGGAGGTCGATCTGGGCGGCGAGATCGCCGACATCGGCGGAAAGTTCGGCGCGGCGGGCTAGGAGCGCCTGCCAGCGGGCGTAGGCTTCGGCGTAGGCGGCGCGCTCTTTTTCGGCGCGGGTGAAAGTGTCGAGGATGTCGAGCTGGCTGGCGGGCAGGAAGAGCGACTGGTGGTCGTGCGGGCCGTGGAGGTCCACGAGCAGCGCGCCGAGGCGCTTGAGGAGGGGGAGGGTGACGGGGGCATCGTTGACGAACGCCTGGCCGCCGCCGGCGGCCTTGACCGTGCGGCGCAGGATGAGCTGGCCGTGGTCGCAGGGATCGAGGCCGGCGTCTTCCAGCACGGCATTGACGGCCTTGGGGTCGGCGAGGTGGAAGGTGGCTTCGACGACGCACTGGGATTCGCCGGCGCGGACGGCGGAGGTGTCGGCGCGTTCGCCGAGGAGGAGATAGAGGGCGCCGATCAAGATGGATTTGCCGGCGCCGGTTTCGCCGGTGATGATGTTGAGGCCCGGCTCGAAATGGACAGACGCCTCTTCGACGAGGGCGAGATTCTTCACTCTCAAAAGCGTCAGCATGGGGGGCAGGATAGCGCAGGGGCGGGAGGCAGAAAAGATAAGATTATGATTAGGATCCGGAGCGACCCGGAAGGCCTGAGCCGCGATTCCCCGCATGGGGGGGGGCGGTTTTGAGTCGAAATCGGCGGAGTCGTGCGCTACAGTTTTCAGCCATGCAAATCAACAAGGTCCTGATGGTGGCGGCCGGACTGGCGGCCGGGTGGTGGGCCGTGGCGGGGCGGGCGGATGAATTGCGCGGCGGGCTGGCGCTGCAGTTCGACGACGGCTGGCACTCGTGGGCGACGGAAATCGCGCCGCTGGTGAAGGAACACGGCGGGGTGGCGTCGGTCTTCGTGAACAACAAGTACATCGAGGACGGGCGGATCACGCTGGACGAGCTGCGGAGCCTGCAGAACGACTACGGCTGGGAGGTCGGCACGCACACGGCGAACCACTACAACGCGCCGCGCTACGTGCAGACGAAGGGGCTCGATACCTGGCTGGTGAAAGAGCTGGAGCCATCCCTGGAGCTGTTGCGGGGCGCCGGGCTGCGGGTGAACGCGCTGGTGTTTCCGTTCAACGCCTCAACGCCGGAGATCGAGCAGGCCGCGATGACGCGGGTCGGCAGTTTCCGGCGGGTGACGCCGCTGGCGCTGGCGGACGGCGTGCGTCCGGACGGCTCCGTGCCGGGGACGTCGATCGATTCCACGCAATACGCGCCGATCGAACTGATCAAGAAGTGGATCGATTTGGCGCACGAGCGGAACACGGTGCTGTTTCTGTACGGGCACCGGGTGCTGCCGGACACGGCGTTCCCGACGGGACGGGTGGTGGCAGTGAGCGGCAGCGCAGTGACACTGGACCGGCCGGTCGAGCTCGAGGCCGGCGAAGAAAACGTACTGGTGCCGGACATCGAGCACCGTCAAGCCGCCAAGGACATCCTGGCCGTGCAGGGCGCGGACGGGAACGTGATTCAACTTGCGGAACCGGCGCCCGACAGCCTGCAGGTCGGGCACCTGATCATGGTCGGACCGTCGTATGGCACGCGGCGTTCCGACTTCATTGAATTGCTGACATACGCAGCGGCGAAGCTGCACTTCTACACGATCGCGGACATCCAGGCCGGCAAGGCCCGGGCCGTGGCGCCGGCGGAATAACCGCGGCGGGCGGGGGGCCTAGAACCGGTAGGCGGCGCCGGCGGTGGCGGTGGTGCGGTTGTAGGTCGAGCTTTCCTGGTAGACGCCCTCGAGGAACAGCGAGAGGCGGCGTGTGAGCAGCCAATCCAGGCGGGCATTGCCGCCCCAGATGAACTGCCAGTCCGTCTGCCATTCGCGGGAGTAGCCGACCTGGCCGCTGAGGGAATAGGTGAAGGAGCGCCAGCCGCCGCGGAGGGAGGCATAGAGCTGGTGCTGTTCGAGATTCTCGGGGGCCCAGTATTCGGGCGGGTCGCGGTCGCTGTCGCCGAAGCGGAAGAGGTAGCCGGCGCCGAGATAGGGCCATTCCTTCAGGCGGTAGACCAGGCGGCCGAAGAGCAGCCAGGTGGTGTTGCCATCGGTGCGGTCGATGAGCCGTCCGTTGACGAAGGCATCGACCTTGTCGAACAGGCGGGAGTAGGTGTCGATGCCGTAGGTGTCGGCCTGGATATCGGCCCGGAGGGCCTCGACGGTTTCGATTTCATCGCGCGAGTAGCTGAGTTCGGCATAGCCGCCGAGCCAGCGGTTGGGCAGATGCAGGACAGCCTGGCCGCCGAGGATGTCATCCAGCGCGCCCTCCATCTGGAGCTGCCAGATGCGGCCTTCGAGCCAGATTTGCGGCTGGAGGTACCAGAGGCCGCTCACGCCGATGCGGGTGCCGCGCTCGTCGCCGAGACCATCGGCCTGCCAGCGGTTGTAGTCGGCCAGGCCGCCGAGGCGCAGGTATTGGCGGACAAAACCGTCGGCTTCGGCGTGGAGCTGCTCGTAGGAGCGGCCTTCGTTGTCCTCCCAATAGGTGCCGTCGAGCTGCAGGAGGGGGCGCTCTTTGTTGACGGCGTTATCGAGGGTTTCCGCGACCTTGGGCGAGGCGGGATCGAGCTCCTTGGCTTGTTCCAGCTTGCGGATGGCGGTGGGGAGATCGCCCTGCTGGTTGGCATTGGCGCCCCAGTTGAAGGCAATGGCCTTGGGATCGGCGCCGGCGTCGAGGGCGCGCTGGAACCAGTAATTGGCTTCTTCATGCTGGCGGTTCCAATACAGCAGCTTGGCGAGTTCCAGCTGGCACTGGACCGCGGGATTCTCGCGGCGGAGATGCTCGGCGAGGCGGTCGGCGGTCCACTGGGCGGGAACGACGCGCGCGGGGATCCGGAGCGGATCGAAGCCTGGCGCGAGGAAACCGTTGTAATCGTAGAAAATCGCCTGGTCGAAATGGCGGGAGAACGTATCCCGGAAGAGTTGAACGAAGACCGGACGGGTATCCAGGGTGGCCTGGCCGTAGTCGCCGAAGGGATAGACCAGGATTTTCTTGGCGGAATCCGGCAGGCTGGCTGCGGCGCCGTCCAGGATCTGGTCGAGGCGTTTCTGGAACAGTTCGTTGCTTTCGAGGCGGTTGTTCCTGACCACGGGATGGGTGAAGGGATTGCCGAGGAGGCCATCCTTGGAGATGGCCTGGCGACGATCATCCTCGGGTCCGCTGGAGGCCAGGAGCCACCGGCCGGAAGCGGCGAGCTCGCGCAGATAGGCCGGGGTGGGCTTGCCGGGGATGTCGCGCGTGAGCAGGCCGGAGTTGCCGGCGTAGACGGCGCGTCCGCCGATTTCCGCCAGCACCTGGTCGGCCGCGGCGAGGACGGGCTGGTCGACGTCCTCCAGCACGACGACGGCCTGGAAGTTGGTGAGCGGATGCTGGATCTGGTCCGGCGTGACCAGCTGATAGCCTTCGGCGTGGAGGCGGCGGAGGTGATCCGTGAGCTGGCCGATGTTGTTGCGGCCGGGATACGGGCATTCGGTCACGAGCCGATAGAGCAGGACGGGAACGAGATCGCGGGGGGCGTTGCGCTTGGCGAGGTGGCGCAGGAGCTGGAGGGATTCGCGCACGCGTTCGGCTTCGGAAAGCGCGATGGCGTGGCGGAGCTGGCTGGCCAGGTCCCAGGGGCGGCCGGTGACGACGACGCGGGAATATCCGAGGGCCTTGCGGAATTCGTGTCTGGCGGAGGCCAAGTTCTTGAGCGCGACCAGGGAAACGAACTGGTCCGGGTTGCGGGCCAGCAGGCCTTCGTGGAAGGCAACGGCTTCATTGGTCATGCCCAGCGCTTCCAACTGGCGCGCATAGAGGAGCGTGCCCTGGGCGTGGCCCGGATCGGCCACGAGCAGGGCGGACGCGGATGCGAGGCTGTCGGTGGTGATCAGATTGGCCGCCTCGGAATTCTCGGCGTGGCTGCGGTAGAGGCCGGGGGACGGGGCGACGCCGAGTCCTTTTTTCGCGATGGCGGCGGCCCGCTTGTAGTCACCCTGGGCGAGAAAGATCTCCGCCAACAGCTCGTAGGCCTGCGCCGAAGGCGCCGCGGTGATCTGCTCCTTGAGGGTGGCGATGGCCGCGTCGGGCTTGCAGGCGCCGTAGTTCGCGGCGGCCGCGGCCGTGGCATAGTAGGGCACCTCGGGGGCCGCCAAATGCAGCACCTGCCACCAGTCGAGCGCGCGTTCCGGTTCACCCAGCGCCATCCACATTTCCGCGGCGTACGACCGGAGGGAATCGTTGCCGGCGTTGATCTTCTCCTCCACCCATTCCGCGATTTGGCGGGCATCCGCCAGGCGGCCCACCTGGAGATAATCATTGAAGAGGAACTGCTTCAAGCGGGGCTGTTCGGGATCGGCGGCGAGGCTTTTTTCATAGCCTTGGATGGCGGCGTCCAGGCGGCCGTCCCGTTCCGCGGCCAGGCCGGCCACGGCGGCCCGGACGACAACGGAGGTGGCGCGTTTTTGGAGGTCGGCCAGCAGGCTTTCGGCGGCGGCGGAACCCTGCTGCTTGAGTGCCAGTTCATAGGCCGCCAGCCAGGCGGGCCGGTCGGGATCGCGGGCGAGCAGGCGGCGGTAGAGCTCGGAAGCGGAATCCAGGTCCTGGCGGTAGCGCGCGCGGTCGGCGGACTTGTCGAGGATGTCGAGCAGGCGGGGATCCTCGCGATAGGGTTTGCCCAGCTTGTCATCGAGAGCGAGAGCCAGGACGGGCGAGTCAAGGGTATCGGCGACGTTCCGGACGGCGTCGAGCACCAGGCCCACAAGTTTTTCATCGGTCTTGGCGGACAGGGTCTCCAGGAACGGGGCGAGATAGGCGGGGATGTCCTTGCGGTTGCCGCCGAGCGCCTGGACGTAGGCCAGATAGACGCCGGACAGAAGGGCATCCTCGTTGCGGTTCCACGATTCAAGCAGCAGGGGCCGGGCAGCCTGGTAGCGGCCTTTTTCCACCAGTGGAATGGCGAGCTCAAGCAATTTGGCCTGCGGCTCCCACCGGGCGAGGGCGGCGAGGGCGGCATCCGCCTGCTTGTCTTCGATCAACTGGGCGACGACCTGCAGTTCGACATCGCGGCGGGCGGAAACGTTGTTGGCGATTGCCTGGTCCAGGGCCGCGAGGGCTTCCGACCGGCGGTCCAGTTTCCAGAGGGTCCAGCCCAGGTCGCGCCAGCTGGCGGCGTCGGCCGGATCCAGTTCGAGCGCGCGGTGGAAGGTGTCAACGGCTTTATCCGCCTGGTCGCCGGCCTGGTACCAGGTGGCGAGATCCCGGGCCCAGCGGGCGTTCAGGGGTTCCAGCTCGCAGGCCTGGCGGAGGGAATCCAGGGCGGCATTGGTCTGGCCGGATAGCCACTGGGCGGTGCTCAGGTCGCGCAAGGTGGCGGCGTTCTTGGAATCCAGCGCGGCCGCGGTTTGGAGCGGTTCGATGGCGGCGGCGTAGTTCTTTTCCTGAAGCAGGAGCGCGCCCAATTGCTTCCAGCCGCCGGCATAGGCGGCATCCAGTTCGGTGGCCTGGTGCGCAAGGTCGATGGCGTCGTCCAGATGGCCGAGCTGGGCCGCTTCCTGGGAGCGGTGGACCAGATCCATGACCGTGACAGGTTCTGGTTCGGCCCACCCGGCGGCGGCGAGAAAACTGGCGGCAATCCAGACAGCGAAACGAATGTTCATGGTTTTCATAAATTCAAGGTCCGTAGCTTACGGCCGGGTTCACGCCCAGTTCCCGGCATTTGGCGGAATCGAGGCCGGCAATGATCCGGTAGGCCGGATACACCGCCAGCAGCCGGTCGAGGGCGGCGTGGATTTGGGGTTCAGCGCCCTCCACCAGGATCATGTCGTCGGGCAGCAGGTCGTTCACGCCGAGGCCGCCCTGGGCGAGATCGGCGGCGGAATCGATGGCGATGACCGCGAGCTGGAGGTCGCGCAGGCCGCGCAGGAGTTCGGCGGAAGGCGCGGGCACGGCCACGCGGGTGATGAGGCTGCGGGGGATGGGATGATCGAGGAGCGTTCGCAGGCCGGCCAGGATGGAATCCGGTTCTTCACCGGCGGGCAGGCGGGGCACGACTTCGGTGCCTTCGGCGGCGGCCGCGAGGATGGTGCGCCGTTGTTCCTGGGCGGAGGCATCGCCATTCAGTTCCAGCGGAACGATCACGGCCCGGGTGCCGGCGTGATCCGCGGCGGGGAAGCGGTCGAAACCGGACGCCACGGCGAACACGGTCTCCAGCGGCTTCGCGGACAACGCGTCCACGCGGAAGGAACCGGTTTCCGAGGCGAAGCCGACGCGGCCCTGCGCGCGGCGCGTGGCCAGGGGCAGCGGGCCGGCCAGCCGGTCATCGCCGCGCCACAACCAGGCGCGGGCGCCCTTGGCCAGGAGCCGCACGGTCACGGGCGTGTCCGCCGCCAGGGTTTCCGGCTGCCAGAACAAGGTCCGCATGCGGCCTTCGAAATTCTCCTGGACGCGGATGCCGGCCGCGGCGACGGTGACGCGCAGGAAGGATTGCGGCGAGCTGTAACGGGCATAGATGGCGGCCAGGGAGTCGGCGGGAACCCGCACCGTGGCGGTCAGGTCCACATCCGTCCAGTTTTCGGCGCCCAGGGGCCAGGCGGCAGCGCCGGCGGGGATCTCCAGGCCACCCGCGCTGAACTGCACGTCGCCATCCAGCTGCCAGGAAGCGCTGCGGATATCGCGGACGGCATCGGGGCGGGGGGCATACTGTTCCAGCAGCCGCACGAGATTCGCACCGGAGATGTTGCCCGGCACGCGCAGGCGGGAGAGCGCGAAGGGATCCCGGCCGGGGCCGTTGAACGGCTGGTGGGAATCGATGAACGCCAGCTGGTAGAAATTGGTGAGCGCCTCGCGGTTGATCTGGGCCGCGTGCGGATCGGCCTCGCGTCCGCGGCCGGCGTCGGCATAGGGGTAGACATAGGCCAGCGGCTGGACCCCGGTCTTTTTCGCGACGGTTTTCACGCTGGCGGCGTAATCGCCGGCCACGCGCTGGCGGAAGGCTTCGAGGCTTTCCTTGCCGGCGGCGGTCCATTGCCGCCGGGCCAGGAAATGGCCTGTGGTGCCGTCGGGGCCGACCGGAATTTCGCGGATTGCGTCCTGGCCCATGGCGGCGATCTGCCAGAAGCCCATGGCGACGATGCGGCGGAGGTCGCCGTGGCGCAGGAAGAACACCCCGCGCGAATCCAGCACGCCGCCCGGCAGGCAGAGGGTGCCGGTGAAGCCGGTTTTCTGGAACGGCTTGGTGGTGTAGATGACGCTGTCCTTGCGGCCGCCTTCCAGCAGCAGGAGCAGCGCCTTGGGCGGCAGGGGGGCTTCTTCGCGAAGGAACGCCAGGGCATCCGCCGGGGTGATGGTGCGGTAGCCGGCGGCGTGGAGGGCTTCCACCTGTTCCGCGAGGCGTTCGGGGGAGGGGTAGACTTCCGGATCGCCCTTGCCGATGCCGGCGTAGGACAGGACCATGAAGCCCTGCCAGGAGCGCCAGTTTTCCGGATGGCGGTCGGGCACGGGGCGGCCCTTGATGAACGGCCA
>CAZMOR010000291.1:0-9659 GCA_964567795.1 uncultured Verrucomicrobiota bacterium | reverse complement strand
CTGCAGCGGCAGGACCGCATGGACGAGGCCGCCGACCAGATCGATCCGCTGCTGGGCAATCCCCAGCTGGTGGCGGAGAATCCGGCGCTGGTGGAGTGGCTGGTGCGGCGCCGCTTCGACCAGGGCGAATACGAACGCTCGCTGCAGGCCGCCACGGCGCTGGCGCAGAACGCGCACGAACCCGCCTGGCGCCAGATCGGCTGGCACTGGGCCGGCACCAGCCAGGCGCAGCTCGGGCATGAAGCCGAGGCGATCGAGCTGTACCGGAAAGCCGTGGCGGAAAAGGCGGAAACCCGCGAAGGCGCGGAATCGCAGTTGCTGCTGGCCGGACTGGAACTGAAGGCCGGCCGCTACGCCCAGGCGGAGCAACGCTTCGCCGCCGCGGCCCAGGCCGCCACCAGCGACGATGCGCTGGACCTGCGCGCCCGCGCCTATTTCGGCCTGGGCGAAACCGCCGAGGCCGCCGGCCAGACGGAAAAAGCCGCGCGTCATTTCATGAGCGTGGCGGTGTTGTTTGACGATCCCGAATGGACGCCGCACAGCCTGTTCCGCGCGGGACAGCTGTTTGGCCAGATCGGGAAGAAAGCCGAGCAGGCGAGTGCGTGGAAGGAATTGCAGACGCGCTATCCCGATTCCAGCTTTGCCCGGCAGGTGGAAGGAGAATTGCCGTGAACGCCGAGTGGAACATCCGCACCTGCGCCGACCAGTGCGCCGCCTGCCAGAAGAAATTCACGGACAAGGAGACGCTGATGTCGCGGCTGCGGTTCGCGGCCGAGGGCTACGTGCGCGAGGATTACTGCGCCGGCTGCTGGCCGGAGCGGAAGCCGGGCGCGGACGGCGGCGAAGTCAGCGCCTGGTCGGCGATCTGGCATGCGCCTGCGCCGAAAACGCCGGAGCCCCTGAAGAAGGAAACCGCCGAATCGCTCCTGCGGGAGCTGATGGAGACGGACGATCCCGCGAAGCGCAACGTGATTTTCATTCTGGCGGTGATGCTGGAGCGCCGCCGCATCCTGGTGGAGAAGGAAGTCCAGGTGCCGGAGGGCCAGGGCATCAAGATCCGCGTCTACGAGCACAAGCAGACCGGGGAAAGCTTTGTTGTGCCCGATCCGCAACTGCGCCTGCGGGAGATCGAAACCGTCCAGCGCGAAGTCATGGAACTGCTGGGCATTCCGCCGCCGGGCGCCAAGGCGCCGGCCGCCGCCGCTGAACCTCCGAAATCCGGGGATCAATCCGCACATGGCTGAAAAAATATTCATTTTCACTGGGAAACGGCTGTTTTTGCCGGTTTTTGCCGGTTTTTTGGCATTTTCAGGTCTTTTTTCGCCCGTTTTGGCCGAGCCGGCGGCTCCAGGGCTGCCGTGGGACGATCCGGTGCCCGCATTGTGGTTTCCGGTCGGCGAAGAGATCGAATACGAGGTGCATTGGGGTATTTTCATGGTTGGGGAGGCGACGGCGAAGGCCGAGTGGCTTCAGCGGGACGGTCGCCGGCTGCTGGCGCTGACCATGAAGGCGCAGTCGAACGGCATCGTGGAAAAACTGTATCCCGTGAAGGAAACGATGCAGACCATCCTGGATCCGGTCACCTTCCTGCCGCTGAGTTTCGAGAAGGAAAGCCACGAAGGGCGCCACGACTACCACGAGCTGACCACGTTCGACCACGCGGCCCGGCAGGGGCATTGGCGGTCGCTGATGTCGGACAAGAAGAAGGATTTCGAGATCGACGCCGACACGCGCGACCTGATGGGGCTGATGTACTGGATCCGCAAGGATCCGATCCGCGCCGGGGAAACGCGGGAGTATCGCGTGATGACCGACGAGAAGCTGTACGAACTGATCATCGAGGCCGGGAAGCCGGACACGGTGGCCCTCGACAACTACGGCAAGGTAACCTGCATCAAGATGGAACCCAAGGGCAAGTTCAACGGCATGTTCGTGCGCAAGGGCCGGATGTGGCTGTGGGTGTCGGACGACCCGCGGTTCACGATCTGCCGGATCGCCGCCAGCGTGCCGGTGGCCAGCATCAAGATCATGCTGAAGAACGTGCGCGGCCCCGGCGACGATTTCTGGATCCGGAACGCCAAGAACTAGCGAGGAAGGAAGCAAGATGAGCATAACGCAGAAGAGGGCGTCGCAACTGCTGGGCAAGTTCGGGCGCCGCCGCGTCCTGGTGGTGGGCGACCTGATGCTGGACCGCTATGTGTACGGATCGGTTTCGCGGATATCGCCGGAGGCGCCGGTGCCGGTGGTGCGGGTCACCAAGGAAACCAGCATGCCGGGCGGGGCCAGCAACGTGGCCTTCAACATCCGGGCGCTGGGTGGCAAGGCCGCGGTGGCGGGCATGATCGGCAAGGATGCGGCGGGCGTGGAACTGCGCTGGCTGCTGACGCATGCGGACGTGGACGTGGAATGCGCGATGATGTTTGCGGGCGCCAGCACCATCGTCAAGGAACGCATCATCGCCGAACGCCAGCAGGTGGTGCGCGTGGATTTCGAGCGGCCGGCACCGTGGACGGCGCGGCAGGCCGAGAAGTTCCTGGCCATGCTGGCGCTGGAACTGGGCCGGGTGGACGGCGTCATCATCGAGGACTACGGCAAGGGCGCCGTGACCCAGCGGGTGGTGGATCTGGTCCTGAAGCTGGCGCTCAAGCGCGGCATCCCGGTGGGGCTGGATCCCAAGGACGGCCACGACTTGAACCTGAAGGGCATCACCGTGGCCACGCCCAACCGCAAGGAGGCGTTTGCCATCGCGGGGGTGGCGGATCCCGGGGCGAAGGACAAGCCGCTGGCCGACAAGGCGCTGGCGAAGACCGGCGAAATCCTGATGGAAAAATGGGCCGCCGAAAACCTGGCCATCACGCTGGGGCCGCAGGGCATGTACCTGCTGTCGCGCGGGAAGGAGCCGCGGCACGTGCCGACGCGGGCGCGGGAGGTGTTCGACGTCAGCGGCGCGGGCGACACGGTCATTGCGGCCTGCGTGACGGCGCTGGCGGCCGGGGCGGAATTCATTGAATCGGCGGAACTGGCGAACACCGCCGCGGGCGTGGTGGTGGGCAAGCTGGGCACGGCCTCCTGCTCGCCGGAAGAGCTACTGGCCCACCTGCGGCATTTCGAGCCATGAAGCCGCGCATTGTGGGTGTGATTCCGTCCCGCTGGGGTTCCACGCGGTTTCCGGGCAAGAGCCTGGCGCCGGTTGGCGGCAAACCGCTGCTGGCCTGGGTGGTGGCCCGCACGAAACAGGCGCAGCGCCTGGATGAGATTCTCGTGGCGACGGATGACGAACGCATCGCCGCCGCGGCGCGGTCTTTTGGAGCCCGGGTGGCGATGACCCGCGCCGACCATCCCTCCGGCACGGACCGGATTGCCGAGGCGATCCAAGGCCTGGCAGCCGACGTGGTGGTGAACATCCAGGGCGACGAGCCGTTGATCGACCCGGCGCTGATCGACCGCGTGGCGGCCATCCTGGCTAGCGATGCGGGCTGGGACATGGCCACGGCGGCCGCGCCGATCCGTTCGGCGGAGGAGTTGCACAATCCCGACGTGGTGAAGGTGGTGCGCGACCGGGAGAACCGGGCGCTGTATTTCTCGCGCTCGGTCATTCCGTTCGTCCGCGGCGCGGCGGCCGGTTTCGGGCCGGTGGCGGGGCAGCATTTCCGGCACATTGGCCTGTACGGCTACCGGCGCGCCTTCCTGGAGCGGCTGGTGCAAGAGCCGCCCGGGGCGCTGGAAAACCTCGAGAAGCTCGAGCAGTTGCGCGCGCTGGCGCTGGGCTGCCGCATGGCGGTGCTGGATTGCGAGGCGTTCGGGATCGGCGTGGATTCGCCGGCCGATGTGCCCAAGGCCGAGGCGCTGCTGCGCCAGGCCGGCTTGCTGTAGCACCGGACCCGCCGCCCCCATGCGGGGGCTCGCGGCTCAAGCCTGGAATCCCGTTTTTCCACACAATGGAAAAACTTTCGGCGAGTTTTCCATACAATGGAAAAACGTTGAGCCATTTTTCCACAGTGTGGAAAATAGTTTTCCACAGTGTGGAAAAATCCATGAGCCGCGATTCCCCGCATGGGGGGCGCGGCTACTTGGCCTTGAGAATCAAGGTGGGCGGGCGGAAGCGTTCGACGTCTTCGGTGGCGGTGATGCGCCAGCCGCTCTTGTGGTCGTTCTCGGCATCGCCGGTCAGGACGAGAGTGACCTCGTCGCCGGTGTATTCCCGCAGGAACTGCGCGATCTTGTCGTCCGAGATCAACAGGATGTCGCCGGTTTCGGGATTGGCGGGCAGGGCGAAGGTGGTGAGGAGGACCGCCTTGTCGGCCAGCATGGCGCTGGGGGAGGAGGTGTCATTGCCGGGGGCGGTGTTCCAGGTGAAGTTGATGTCCCAGGGTTCGGACGTCTTGAGGCCCCAGACCTGGAGCTGGTAGGGCTTGGTCTTGGGCTTGGCGGCGGTTTTGCGAGCGGTCAGGCGCAGGGTGGCCTGGTTGATGCGGGCCTTGTCCACGCCAGCCAGGGGGAACCGCAGATAGATCTTGCTGGCTTCCTCCAGCGCGCCGGTGCCGGCGTGCAGCTGCAGGAAAGTCTGGTCCTTGAATTCCGCCGAGGCGTTGTCGCCGGCCACGGCGGCATCCAAGGAGGCGGGGATGGTCCATTCATTGGCCGGTGCGGCCGGGGCGTTGGTGCCGGCCACCGGGACCGGCGCGGGGGCCAGATCCACGCGCACCCATTGCAGCTGGCCGTTGCGCATGACCTGTTTCAAGCGGCCGGCGGCGATGTCGGCCTCGCGCTGGGCGAGTTTCAGTTTTTCCGCCTGCTTGGTCTTGAAAATCGCCATGCCGAGGTAGGAGAGTCCGCCGATGAGGGCCAGCACAATCAGCCCGAGCATGATCGGGACGGCCGGACTGGATTTTTCGGGCACCGGCTTCTTGCCGGAGCGGGCGGCGACGAACGGCGCGAGCGCGTCGGAAATGTCCCGGAGGAGGGATTCGTAGGTCGGGTAGCGCTCGAAGGGGTCCATGGCCAGCATGCGCTGGAGGATGGCGGCGGTCTTGGCGCTGATGGTGTTCTTGAAGACGCGGGGATCCGGCGCGGGCTCCTTGAAGCGGAGCAGGACGGTGTCCGTGACGGTTTCGCAGTTGAAGGGCGGCTCGCCGGTCAGGACGTGGTACAGGGTGCCGCCGAGGGAGTAGATGTCGGAGCCCGCATTGGGCGCCTGGCCGCGGACAACCTCGGGGGCGACGTAATAGGGCGTGCCCCAGACTTCGCCGGGCTTGGGTTTTTCGCCCTTGAAACGGGCGAGACCGAAGTCGGCCACCTTGGCGTTGCCGGCGCGGTCGTACAGGATGTTGGCCGGCTTGATGTCGCCGTGGGTCATGCCGGCGGCGTTGGCGGCCTGGAGGCCCTGGATGACCTGCACGGCGGTCTGCAGGACGAAGGGTTCATCGAGGGATTTGCGTTTTTCCTGGATGTGGTCGAGGCGGTTGCCATCCACCAGTTCCATGACAATGTAGGGCTGGCCGTTCTCCTCGCCGTAGCTATAGATCTGGACGATGTGGGGATGATTGATGGCGGCGAGGGCGCGGGCCTCCTGCAGGAACTGCTCGACGAACGCGCGGTCCTGGCCGATGGACTGCTGCATGACCTTGAGGGCGACGGTCCGGCCGAGGGTTTCGTCATAGGCCTTGTAGACGGCGCCCATGCCGCCCTTGCCGAGCTGTTCCAGCAGGATGAAGTTGGCGAAGCGGGCCGGCACGCGCATTTCGGCGCTGCAGGCGGGGCAATGGATGATCGTGAAGGGGGCGGAGCGGGTGGTGTCGATGGGCTGCGAGCACTTGGAGCAGGCGATGACCTCGAACCGTTCGATGAGGATGTCGCCTGCCAGCTCGCTGCTCATGTTTTCATACCTCAGCCGGGAATCCTGCCCGCTTCCTGGAGGAGAATCAACATCAAAGCCTTGTGCATGTGCATGCGGTTCTCGGCTTCGTCGAACACGACCGACTGCGGTCCGTCGATGACCTCGGCGGTCTGCTCCATGCCGCGCATGGCGGGCAGGCAGTTGAGGAAAATGGCATCGGGCCGGGCCTGTTTCATCAATTCCGCGGTGACCTGGTAGGGGCCGAAGATCTTCTTCCGCTCGCCGGCCTTGTCCTTCGGAATGTGGTAGCTCATCCAGGAATCGGTATAGACGACGTCGGCGTCGCGGACGGCGGCGGCGGCATCATGGACGACCTCGAACTGGACGCTGTTTTTCGCGGCATCGGCCCGGGCGGCGGCGAAGGCCTGCGGATCGGGCTCGTAGTCCTTGCCGGCGGGACAGCCGATGGCGAGGTGCATGCCCATTTTCGGGCAGGCGAAGAGGAGGGAGTGGGTGACATTGTTGAAGCTGTCGCCGAGGTAAGCCAGCTTGAGGCCGGCGAGGCGGCCCTTGTGCTCCTCGATGGTCTGCAGGTCGGCGAGGATCTGGCCGGGGTGCGAAAAGTTCGTGAGGGCGTTGATCAGGGGCACGGTGGCATGGCGGGCCATTTCCAGCAGGTCTTCGTGCTTGAAGAGCCGGGCCATGATGATGTCCACGTAGCGGCACATGGTGCGGACGGTGTCGGCGATGGATTCCTTGCCGGCGCCGATCGGGGAGGTGGAGGTGTCGTAGTAAATGGCATGGCCACCCATCTGGTTCATGCCGGCCTCGAAGGACAGCCGGGTGCGCAGGGAGGGTTTCTCGAAAATCATGCACAGCGTCTTGCGGCGCAGGGTGTCCGCGTATTTAGCAGGATTCGCCTTGATGGTCCGGGCCATGGCGATCGCCGTGGCGATTTGCGCGGGTGTCCAGTCTTCCAAAGTCAGCAGATGTCTCATCGGGTGCCTCGTCTACAACAGATGGGCGGCATCCTATCTGAAAGGCGGCGCCGGGTAAAACATTTTCATCCCCGGGCCGGGTTTGCGCTTTGGGGCGGGTTTCGCTAGAGTGACAAAAATGAAAGTCGCTTTTCTGCTGCAAGATACGCGCAGCCTTTACGGCGCGGAGCAGGCCACCCTCCGGTTGCTCGAAGGGTTGTGCCCGGCCGGGGTCGCCGTGCAGGTGCTCCTGCTGCGGGAAGCGCGGCTGGGGGCGGGGAGCAGTCCGCTGGCGGACGCGTTGCGGCGGTTGGCACCGGTGACGGAAATTCCGGTGCAGGGGCGGCTGTCGCGGACGGCGGTAAGCCAGATCCGCGAGATCATGGCCCGGGAGCGGGTGGATGTGCTGCACTCGACCGGCTACAAGGCGGACTGGCATGCGGGGCTGGCCGCGCGGGGCGGGCGGCTGTTTCCGGTGGTGAGCACGGTTCACGGCTGGCTGTTCCGGTGGGATTTGAAGGAGCGCTTTTTCCAGGCGCTGAACATCCACGCCTTGCGCCAGTTCTCCCGCGTGATCGTGCTGAGCGATTTTTATGAACGGTATCTGCGGCGCTGCGGACTGGGGCCGCTCCAACTGGCGCACATTCCGACCGGGGTACGGGCCGAGCGGATCGTTTCCCGGGCGGAAGCCCGGAAGTTCTGGGAGGCGCCGGGCGAAGTCTTCACGTTCGGCATGCTGGGGCGCCTGAGCACGGAAAAGGACCACGACCTGCTGCTGCGCGCGGCGCAGCGGCTGGCACGCGACCTGGACACCTCGCCGCGATCGTGGCGGATCCTGATTGCGGGCGATGGCCCGCTGCGCGAGCAACTCCGGCAGCGGATCGTACGCGCCGGGCTCCGGGACCGGGTCGAACTGGCGGGGTGGCTGCCGGCCGGCGACTTCTTCCGTCGCACCCACGTGCTGGTGCAGTGTTCCCGCGTGGAAAACCAGCCCATGAGCGTCATGGAGGCGATGGCCTGGATGCGGCCGGTCGTGGCCACGCGGGCCGGCGGACTGCCGGAAATGGTGCAGGACGGGGAAACCGGCCGGCTGGTCCGGAAGGGCAGCAGCCGGGGGCTGGCCGCGGCCTTGCGCGACTACCTGGTGGCCCCTGCCAAGGCGCAGGCGGATGGCGTCCGCGCGCGCGAACGGCTGGAGCAGAACTATTCCTTCGACCGCATGATCCAGGACCACATCGGGCTGTATGCGGCCGAATGCCGGGGTTGACATCGCCGGGGAAAATGGTACAAGTTCGCGACTCACTTATTCAGAAACGAAACGCTTGAAACGGAGATAAAACCCATGTCCATGCATCGCAGTTTGAAGGCGGCCAGCAAGGTCGCGACGCGCCGCAACGTCCTGAAGCGCTTTGAGCGCATTGAAATCATGAAGGCTGCCGGCAAGTGGAAGGAAGGGGATCGCGGCCGCGGTCTGCCGAAGACGAAGGCTCCGGTGTAACCGGACCGGTATCCATTGATGTTGTGAAGCCCTTGGGCTCCGGAAGGAACCCAAGGGCTTTTTGCCGGCCGGATCCGGTCTGGTGCCGGATTACGGCAGAATGTACCCGACGCGGTAGTAGTTGGTCGGCAGCAGGCCGTTCGTCAGGGTGAGATCGATGGCGCCGCCGGTGCCGGTCTCGACGGTTTGGGTCATGATCTGCCAGTTCTGGGTGGGGA
Source organism: uncultured Verrucomicrobiota bacterium (assembly GCA_964567795.1). Classification (GTDB taxonomy): domain Bacteria; phylum Verrucomicrobiota; class Kiritimatiellia; order CAIQIC01; family Lenti-01; genus Lenti-01. Next base: position 1,130 of record CAZMOR010000291.1, on the reverse strand, counting down.
TGAGGGTCAAGCTGGAGTAGACCGCATATTGCGCGCCCGCGACGCTGTTCGTGAGGGTGAACTGCAAGCCGTTGGTGCCGGAGACCGGGTCGACGTCCTGGATGTTCGGCGGCTGCGCGCCGCCGGACTCCCGGATGACATGCACCGTGGCCGAACTGTAGGATTCGCCGCCGGCCGAGACCGTGACCGCCAGATTGTTGTCGAAGTAGTCCCGATGGAAGTTGTTGGTATCCGTGGTGCCGTTGTTGTAGGACCAGGCCCGGAACTGCGCGACTGAATTGGTCAGCGTGCCGGTATAGACGCGGGTCGAGCCGCCCACGGTGGTGATTTCCACCGAGTAGGCATTCGTGGCCGTCAGGGAGAAGGCGATATCGAGACCCTGGTCGGTCCAGCCGATGTCGGTCGCGCCGGAGGGGATGTTGTAGAAGGAGTCGCCGCCGTTGAAGTAGAGCTGCCAGAGCGTGCTGCCGGAAGCGTCCCGGAGCGCGACACCAACGGAACCGCCGCTTTCCCAGATCCAGCCGTTTTTCATGCGCACGCGGAAGGTCTGTCCGGTGGCCAGGGAGGTGCTCAACGGCCGGACGGCTTCCGCGAGGTTGCCGCCTTCATGGGTCCAGAAGCCGAACCCGTTGGTTGCATCGATGAAGTGGCCGGCGTTTGTACCGGCATAGAGGGTCCAGCTGTCGAAGCCGGAGCCGCCGTTGCTGCCGTTGGTCCAGCCGCCGCTGTAAGCGGCATTGGCGGCGTTGTCGCTGGCATTGGTGACCAGCCCGGAGCCAGTGCCGGCGATGGCGGCGGAGATCGTGAGGGCATTGTCGCCCACGGCGAGATCCATGGTCCGGCTCCAGTAGCTTTCGCGGGTGAAGGTCCCGCCTGCGGCGGAGGCGGAATTGGTCCAGCGGAGACTGCCGGTCAGATTCGTGCCGGCCGTTCCCTGCAGGGTGCAGTTGTTAACCGCATAGGCCACGGTGGTCGTGCTGGCCGCCGGGTTGGTGATGATCACGCCGTTGGGCACGGGTGGCGGCGGGCTGGTGGGGGTGACCGCGAAGACCCAGTTGGCGCCGCCGTTGTTGTCCCACGTCGTGCCGTTGTTGAAGCACATGACGATGCTCGTGGCGGCCACGGGCACG
>CAZMOR010000290.1:0-2092 GCA_964567795.1 uncultured Verrucomicrobiota bacterium | reverse complement strand
GCGGAAAACCACGCGCCGTAAAGGCGCAGGCCACAGGAGAAAAAGCATGAAAATCCACGTTGCGGGAGCCGCGGGCGGGGAAGTCACCGGTTCGGCCTACTACATCGAGACCGGCAAGGCCTGCGTCCTGGTGGATTGCGGACAGTTCCAGGGCAGCCGGAAAGCCGAGACGCTCAACCGCTGGAAGCCGCCGTCCCGGATCAAGCTCGACGCCGTGCTGATCACCCATGCGCATCTGGATCATACCGGCCGGCTGCCGTTGCTGGCGCAGGCGGGCCACCGCGTGCCGGTCTACGCCACCGAGGCGACCATCGAAATGACGGCGCTCATCCTGCGCGATTCCGCGCGCATCCTGGCTGCCGACGCCGAGCACAAGAACCGCCGGCTGGCACGGGCGGGGGATCCGCCGGTGGTGCCGCTGTATTCGCCCGAGGACGCGGAGAACGCCATCAAGCTGCTGCGGCCCGTGCCGTACCAGCAGGCCATCGAAGTGGCGCCGGGCGTCCGGGCGATCTGGGCCGAAGCCGGCCACATGCTCGGATCGGCGTCCATCCAGGTGATCGTGGAGGAGGACGGCCGCCAAAAGAAAATCGTGTTTTCGGGCGATCTCGGCCCGCAGAGCGCGCCGATCCTGCGCACCTACGAGCCGTTCCACGACGCGGACGTGGTGTTCCTGGAATCCACTTACGGTTCCCGGGACCACCGGCCGTTCGCCGAGACCGTCGAGGAATTCGTCACGATCGTGAATGACGCGATTGCCTCCGGCGGCAAGATCCTGGTGCCGACGTTCGCGGTCGGCCGCGCCCAGCTCATTGCCGGCCTGCTGGGCTGGATGTTCCGCAACCAGAAGGCGCGCCCGTTCCCGATCTTCCTGGACAGCCCCATGGCGATCCAGGCGCTCGAGATCTACGCCAAGCACCGCGAGCTGTTCGACGACGAGGCGCTGAAATTCATCCAGGAGCATCCGCTGCTCGAAGACCTGCGCACGATGAAATTATGCGTGACCGCCGAGGATTCGAAGAAGATCAACGACCAGGCCGGCCCGTGCCTGGTGATGGCGGGCGCCGGCATGTGCAATGCCGGCCGCATCCTGCATCATTTCAAGGCGAACCTTTGGAAACCCGAGACGCACGTGCTGATCGTCGGCTACCAGGCGGTGGGCACGCTGGGGCGGCAGCTGGTGGACGGCGCCGAATCGGTCAAGATCTTCGGCGAGAAGATCGCCGTGAAGGCGGCCATCCACACCATGGGCGGCTTCAGCGCGCACGCGGGCCAGACGGACCTGCTGGCGTGGCTGGCGGCCATCGCGCCTTCCAAGCCTAGGGTGGTGTTGAGCCACGGGGAAACCGAAGCACGGCAGGTACTGGACGGCCTGGTGCGCCAGCGGTTTGGCCTGGAAACCTGGCTGCCCGAGCTGGACGACGAACTGGAACTTTGAAACAGAAGGATGAGGTCATGCGGATGGTGAAATGGATGGGTGCGGCAGCGGGGCTGTGGCTGGCCGGGGCCTTGGCGGCGGCGGCGGGCGGAACGCCGGACTGGCAGGTGGAACTGGTGCCGAGCCTGTGGGTGGCCGGGCTCTCCGGCGACGGCACGCTCAATGGCCGGGACGTGGACTACGACCGCTCGACCGGCGACCTGCTGGACCATCTCCAGGCCGGCGGATCGCTGGCGGGCAAGGTGGTGTACAAGCAATATGCGCTGGGCGGGCAGTTCGACGGCTACGAACTCTCCACCGACGCCCTGAAGGTGGACGGCGTGCCGCTGGACGGCCAGATGGACACGGACATGGTGTTTGCGGAACTCGCCGCCGGCTATGTGATTCCCGGCTGGAAGGCAGGCCAGACCTTCACGGTGGCGGCCGGCCTGCGCTATGCGCATATCGCCAGCGACCTTGAGCTTCACGGCGTCGGCACGATCGAACGCGGCCAGGACCTGCTGGACCCCATGCTCATCGTGTGGCCCAGCCTGCCGCTGTTCGCGTCGAAGATCCAGGGCCTAAGCCTCGCGCCCGCCTTTTCCATCGGCGGCGGCGGCGACTCCGACCTGGTCTTCGAGCTGTTTTCACAGCTCCGCTACCGCGTGACGGAGC
>CAZMOR010000289.1:0-6763 GCA_964567795.1 uncultured Verrucomicrobiota bacterium | reverse complement strand
GACATCGCCGATGGCCTGATGCAGGGCGGCAAGACTTCCGCGAAGGACTGGGTGCAGCCGCTGATCGCCACGATCGCGGGGCGGCAGGCGGTCGGCCTGCAGCGCGAACTGAACGACGCCGAACTGAACGCCCTGATCCGCGACCTGGCGCGCACGGAGATGCCCTACACGTCGCCGCGCGGCAAGCCCACGGTCATCCTGCTGAGTACGCGCGAGTTGAACCGCAAGTTCGGCCGCGAATAGGGAGGCTGTGCCGGAACCCGCTGCCCCCATGCGGGGAAGCGCGGCTTATGCCGGAAAAACGCCGCGAAAGCACCCTTTTTGAACCTTTGGGGGCATTTTTCACCTTGAGCCCCCCCCTGGGGGGAATGAGCCCCCCTTCGCCGAGGCTTCGGGGGACAAGCCGCGATTCCCCGCATGGGGGGCCCCGGAGGGGCTTGGGGGTGCTCAGGGCAGCTTGACGCCGGTGCGGTAGGTGGCCGCGGGGAGGGTGTTGGTGGCGCGCAGGGTAACGGCAGAGCCGTCGGCCGCGCCGCGCACATTCAGGCCCAAGGGCGTCCAGATGGCGGTGCCTTCGAGGTTGGTCGTGCGCCAGACATCGTAGAGGCGGTTGGTCGACGTGGGGGTCGGCGACGGGATTTGGAGGATCCCGGGGGTGGACCCGTCGACGGTTTCCGTGAAGCGGGCGAGGCAGGAGGTGGAGCTGTTGGGGAGGGTGTTGGCGACGTATTCGCTGTAGTTGTCGAGCCAGTCGCCGTCGGCGTTGGCCGTGGCGACGGCGCCGGAGAACGAGCCGAAGTACTGGTTTTCCCACTCGTTGGGCAGGCCGTCGCGGTCGGTGTCGCCCCCGGTGTGGGGCGCGAGCTTGAAGGTGTTGGTGGTGACGGTGGTGCGGACATTGCCTTGAGCATCACGAATGGCGAAGACGAAGACGTAGTTGGTGTGCATGTCTTGGAAGCCGACGGTGAAATTAACGGTCTGGTTGGCGATGGTGTTGGCGCGGTTGGTGGCGATCGTCTGGATCAGGAGGTTTGAGTAGCGCGCGGGGGCGATGGAGATGGTGTGGGTCAGGTTGGTGATGAAGGTGTCGTTGTCCCAGAAATCCTGGTAGCGGAAGGTGAGGGAGAGGCTGCTGCCCTGGTCGTTGGTGACGGTGACGGAAGGCGCGGCGGAGAGGGGGCTGTCGGCGCGGAAGGGCGCGACATCGTCGCCGCCGCTGCCCTGTAGCAGGGACAGGTCGAGGAGCTGGATTTCCTCGCGATCGAGTTCATTGGTGGGGGTGAGGGCGGCATGTCCGGTCTGGAGGTTGGACCGGAGCGTGGCGAAGGTGCGCTGGCTGTATTCGAGGAAGGGATGCACCACGGCGATGTTCATCTTCTTGGTGTGGCCCTTCACGTCGACGGATTCGCCGGTGACGCCGAGGGCGGTCATGAGGGCCGGTTCGCCGTAACGGGGCGTGCCGTCGACGATGGTCAGGAGCACGTCGGGCGGGCGGGCGTTGATGAGGGCCATGTACGGATCGGCGTTGGTGCTGGAGATGACGCAGAGCCCCGCGTTGTAGCCGGGGAGGATCTTGCCGTAGTGGCCGTCGAGGCCGGCGCATTTGGCGCCGTTGAGGGTGACCATGTCGCACATTTCGCGCGCGGTGTAGGCGTTGGAGAAGATCGTGGTGTTGAGCGACCAGGCGTAGCCGAGTTCCTCGAGGATGTTGTAGCAGCCGCTGGGCGTCCAGTCGGGGGAGATGGCCACCGTGACGCCAGCGGTCTTGGCGGCCTTGATGTTGGCGGTGCCGGCGTAGAGCTTCATGTTCGACATGGGCGACCAGATCAGCTTGGCGCCCACAGCGGCCATCTGGGCGAAATCGGACGCCTGCAAGGCGGCGCCGTGGATGATGGCGACGGTGGAATTGAGCATGCCCCAACCGGTCCAGGTGGTAAATTGGGCGCGGGCGGTGGAATCGGTGCCTTCGCTGAGATGGATCATAGTGGCATTGACCGCGCCGCCGGCAATCTGGACCAGCAGATTGCTGCGCTCGGCGATCCCGGCGGCATTGGTCAACCGCCAAGGAAAGATGTTGCAATAGATGCGCGATGGGAATTGCTCGATATTGAAAAGAATGACATCTGGGTGGTTGTGCTCGGCGTCGGAATTACTCTCGCCCTGGATGGCAATGCAGCCGGCCATGAGTTCAAGGCATTCGCCGTATTTGGTGATGGTGTCGGTGGTGGTGTCGCTGACCGCGGCGGTGCCGCGCAGGGTGGTGCGCGTGGTCTTCCAGTTGCTGTATTCGGTGTCGTTCTCGCCCCATTCGTCGCGGTGGCCGTAGGGGAAGTTGTTGAACATGAGGGTCGGGAACGAGTTGTAGGCGGGGTGGTTGTGGACGTCGATCAGGCCGGGGTAGATGATGCCGCCGGTGGCGATGTTCGTGACACCGGCGATGGTGGTATTGGTGACGGCGAGGATGACATCGTCGCGCACGTGGACGGTCCAGTTGGTGCGGGGGCCATCGGGGGTCATGACGAGGCCGCGCAGGGCGTATTCAAAGACGGGGCGGCCGACAAAGTCGGCATCGAAGCGCGGAGAAATGAAGTTGGTGAAAACCAGGCCCTGGATGGCGGTCAGGGTGGCATTGCTGGACCAGATGTAGCGGTAGGGGGCGCGGGTGCCGACGAGGAAGTTGGCCGAGCCGTCGCCGGCCTGCCAGTAGGTCCGTCCGTTGTTCCAGTTGGTGTTGCGCACGGTGATGTTGGTGATGGCCACGAGGACGCCTTCGTAGGCCTCGTTGGTGAGCTGGTTGCCGCGGATGGTGAGGAGCGGCACGGATTGGTTGGTGGCGAGCACCAGATAATTGGAAACAGCCGACAGCACGGTCATGGTGCCGGACTCCTGCACGAGCGCATTGAGCTGCACCTGGTCGCCGGGATTGGGGCGGTGGTTGAGGTCGGTGACGTAGACGCCGCTCCAGGGGCCGCCGCCGGCATCGGCGAGGGCGTAACCGCTGGGACCGGCGTAGGTGGCGATGCCGGTGACCGTGACGCGGTTGCCGGCCTGCGGCGAACTGCCGCTGGCGCTGAACTGGATGTTCGAAACCGTCAGCGAGGCGCCGACCGTCGAGCCGGAGAAGACGATCGGGAACGTCGGCGTGGAGGGATCGTCGGTCAGGAGATTGAACGTGGCGGAGTGGGAAACGTTGGTGACCGCGCCGGGGGCATAGACCACGGAAACCGCCGCGGTGGCGCCGGGGGCCAGGCTGGCGGGGATGGAGCCGGCGGTGAACTTGCTGGTGTCGCCACTGGCGGGGGAAAGCGACGTCAGGTGCAGCGTAAGCGTCGCGCCGGAATTGGCGAGGGCGAGGACCTGCGTGGCGGTGGCGCCAGGAGCGAGCGCGCCGAACGCGAGGGATGCGGTGGCCGACAGGTTCGGATCCTCGGCCGGACCGCTGGCGCCCTGGACCACGACATCGTCAAACGCGCAATTATTGGTGGTTTTCGTGAACGTGAACTTGATTTGGGTGGTTTGGGAATCCAGCGCCACATGGTAGGTACCGTCATTTGCGGCGATGGCCGCCGTGCCCGCCAGCGTCCAAACGCCGCTCACCAGTCCCGACACGGTGATGCTACCGGGGCCGCCATTGCCATAGGCCCAGAACTGGACATTGGTCGCACCGGTGGCGAACGCAGGGCTGGCCAGCCACTGGCCGCTGCTGGCAAATTTATAGGCATTCGATGCCGCGCCGACATAGGGTTCGGTGGTGTAGGCCATGCCGGAAGAGATGCTGCTGGACCAGCCGGAAGGGAGGACCGTGGCCGTCAGCGTGGTGAAGTCTTCCGAGAGAAGATTGTCCGCAACCGCGGCGCCGGCACCAGCGAAAAACGCCAAGACATAGACAATAAAGGCGAAGCGGCGAACGGGGCGAAGAGAAAAATGGGCATGCATGTTTTTCACAAAAGACCTCGAAGTAGTAAGGGAGAATGTAATGTTTGAATTAAGCAGAGGCGACTGAAATGGGCGGGAAATGGTCAATCGTTTCGACCCCTTGCCCCCATGCATTTGCTCGCGGCATGCGGAGGGGGGGCTCAAGGTTGGAACGGGCTGAAAAGGCTCAAAAAGGGCACTTTCGCGGCGTTTTTGCCGCGAGCCGCGAGCCCCCGCATCCGGGCGGCGGGTTTAGAGCAGAATGCCTGCCGCGAGCCAGACGACCAGGCCGGCCGTGGTCACGACCTTGAGCAGGAGGACGGAGATGCCCGCCAGCACGGCGCCTGTGGCGATGTGCGCGGCGCGGTCGGCTTTTTGCAGGCGGCGCTTTTCAACCAGGAAGACCAGGGTGAAGCTGCCGAACAGCATGCCGATCAAGCTGCCGATGACGGGAAAAACCATGCCGCCGAGGATGGCGCCGGCGAGGCTGCCGAGCAGCGCCATCCAGCCGGCGGCGGCGGAACCGCCGCGGCGCCGCACGCCCCAGTTGGCGGCGAACCATTCGAGAATGTCCACTGCCGCGCAGACCGCGAGCATGCCGAGCAGCGCGGGCCAGCCGGGGAAGGCCTCGGGGCCGGTCAGCAGCGCGGCGCCAAGGGCGGCGCCGAAGACCAGCCACGTGCCGGAAATCGAAAACACGGAAAGAACCAACCCGCCGAGGCCCAGCAGGACGCAGGCGGTCCAGGCGAGAAAAATGCCGGCGACGGAAAGCCAATGCAGGAGGACGTGGCCGATCTCGCTCATTCCTTCACTCCGCCGGCGGTGAGGCCGGAGATGAGCAGGCGCTGGCAGGCAAGGAAGAGGAGCGTGATGGGCAGGCCGGATAGGACGGCGGTGGCGGCGAAATCGCCCCAGAGGTAGTTCTGCTCGTAGAGGAAGCTGTTGGCGCCGACGGCGAGCGTCCACTGGTCAGTACGCTGGAGCACGACGCTGGCGAGCGGGTATTCGCCGATGAGGCCGATGAAGGCGAGGATGAACACGATGGCGAAGATCGGCAGCGAGGTCGGCAGCATGATGAGCCAGAACGTCTGCCAGGGCGTGGCGCCGTCGATGGAGGCGGATTCCTCGAGCGAGACGGGCAGGGAATCGAAGTAGCCCTTGATCATCCAGATGTGGGTGGCGATGCCGCCGAGGTAGGCGAGGATGAGGCCGGGATGCGTATCGAGACCGAGGGCGGGAATCCAGCGGCCGACGGTTTCCAGGATGGAATAGATGGCGATAAGCGCAAGGACCATCGGGAACATCTGCAGGATCAGCAGGCCGCCGAGGATTTTTTCACGGCCGAAAAAGCGCATGCGGGCGAAGGCGTAGGCGCAGGTGGAGGAGAGAGCGAGGATCAGGACGGCGCTGGTGGCGGAGATTTTGACCGAGTTCCAGAACCAGCGCAGGACGGAGACGGAGGGGGTTTCCCAGGTGCCGTCGGTCTGCAGCACGGGCAGGCCGAGCACCATGCGCCAGTGTTCGAGGCTGAAGGTTTCCGGCGAAGGCAGGATGCCACCGGTGGCGAAATTGCCCTTCCGGAAGGAAATGGACACAACCATGAACAGCGGCACCATCACGAGCGCGATGAAGCCGATCAGCACGGCGTGGGCCAGCAGAAGCCGGCCGCGGTAGGCCCGGCCTTCGACCATCAGCGGCCTCCTTTCGCGGCGGGGGCGGGCCGGCTGAAGCGGAGCTGCTGCCAGGCGAGAACGGCCACGACGAAGAACAGCAGCGTGGCCACGGCGGACGCGAAGCCGAAGCGCGCCGAGGAATCCTTGAACGCCATGCGGAAGGTGTAGGAAACGAGCAGATCGGTGGTGCCGGCGACCGTGGCGGAGCCGACGATATCGGGCTTGCCGCCGGTGAGGAGATAGATCAGGGAGAAATTGTTGAAATTGAAGGCAAAGCTGGCGATCAGGAGGGGAAAGAGCGGCGGGAAGATCTGCGGGAGGGTGACCTTGGCAAAGTTGGTCCAAGGGCCGGCGCCATCGATGGCGGTGGCCTCGTAGAGCTCATCGGGCACGGCCTGGAGCATGCCGGAGGCGATGATCATCATGTAGGGATACCCCAGCCAGGTGTTGACAATCAGGATCATCGCGCGGGCGAGTCCGGGATCGGTGAACCAGTGGGGGGCAATGCCGAAGAGGCTGGTCAACACGTGGTTGATTTCGCCGTAGCCCTCGTTGAACAGGCCCTTGAACACCAGGATGGGAATGAAGGCGGGGATGGCGTAGGGCAGGATGAGCAGCGTGCGGTAGATGGCGCGGCCGCGCAGCGCCTTCCATTGCAGGAGGCAGGCCAGCAGCACGCCGATGGCAAAGGTGATGGCGACGGACAGGAAGGCAAACGCCACGTTCCAGCCGAAAATCTTGAGGAACGGGCTGCGGATGGCGGGGTCCTTGAAAATCAGCCGGAAGTTATCCAGGCCGACCCAGACGCGCCAGCCGGGGCCGAACGGTTCACGGGTGGTTTCATCCACGTAGTTGCCGCGCTCAGGATCGGGTACGAGCACCTGGCCGGTGACGGCATTCACGAGCTTGCCGCCGTCCTCCTTCCAGAGCGGGAGGCGGTAGCCCAGGGCGCGCAGGCTGACCAGACGCAGCGGCACCGGCTGGCCCGGAGCCGAGAAGCGCGCCCGGTTCAGCCAGGGCCGGGCGGCGATGACTTCGCGGATGCCAAGCGGCTTGGCGGCCGGCGCGGCGATGTTCAAGGCCAGCGTGACCGGATTGCCGGTGGCGGCCTCCGCGGCCGCGAACGGGCGGGAGATCAGCAGGTTCCGGCCCATTTCGCCCTGGCCGACGGGGAC
>CAZMOR010000288.1:0-9324 GCA_964567795.1 uncultured Verrucomicrobiota bacterium | reverse complement strand
GGGCGGGCCGCCGCTTGGCCGCGTGGTGCTGTACCGCCGCGATCTCTTCGACGCGGCGCACGTCCCCGCGCCCCGGCCGGACTGGACGTGGGACGATTTCTACCAGGCGTGCCGGCAGGTGGCCGATCCGGCCAACGGCATCTACGCGCTCGGGCTGTCGCGCGGCAAGCAGGAGTCCTATCTCTGGATGCCGTTCCTGTGGGGCGCGGGTGGCGAGGCGCTGGCGTTCGATGAAAAGGAAAACCGCTGGCGCGCGGTGTTCGATTCGCCGGCGGCGGCGGAAGCGCTGGAGTTCTACATCCGCCTGACGACCGAGCCGTGGACCGATGCCGGCGGCAAGCCGCGCCGGGGGTATGTCATCAAGGACACCGCGGAATCGTCGCTCAAGTGGCGGCGCGGACAGCTGGCGATGATGTTCGCCTACATCGACGAAAAGCTCTTCGCCAACCTCAACCCCGACATCACCGGCATGGCGCCGATGCCGGTCGGGCCGGTCACGCGCGGCACGGAGATCAATTCGCGCATGATGGGCATTTTCGCGGGGGTGACGAATCCGCTGGTGCGCGACGCGGCGTGGGAATACATCCGCTTCCAGAACTCGCCCGAGGCCGCCGCCATCCGCGTGCAGAACCTGGTCGAGGGCGGCTTCGGCCGCTTCCTGCCGCCGGAGCTGCTGCGCGCGCACGGTTATGAGGCCGTCGCCGCGACGATTCCCGCCGAGTGGCGCGACTGCGAGGCCATCGCCATCGCCGACGGCCGCCCCGAGCCGTACGGCCGGAATGCCAATGTCATCTACGACATCCTGACAACGCCCATCCGGCGGGCCGAGGAGTTGTCCCTTTCGGGCCAACTGGCGACTGATCCCGCCGCCCGCCGCGCGCAACTGCTGGAGCTCCTGGTTCAGGCGCGCAAGAAGGCGGATGCCGACATGCTCGGAATCGTGCCGCCCGCCGAACTTGCCAAGCGCCGCGCGGCGGCCGCGGTCCTGCTCCTGGCCATCCTCGCCAGCGTGCTCTACGCCCTGCGGCAGATGGTGAGAATCTTTCTGCCCGGGAAAAGGGTTCAGGGTTCAGAATTCAGGGTTCAGGCCACCCAACGACCATCCATTCTTCAAATATTCAGAAAACATTGGTGTGCCACCCTGCTCCTGCTGCCCGCGGCGGCGACCATTCTGGTCTGGGGCTACATTCCCCTCGGACGCGGCGCGGCAATGGCGTTTTTCGATTATCACATCTTCGGCGCGTCAAAATGGGTTTTTCTCGACAACTTCGCCAACCTGCTGTGGGATGCCGACTGGTGGCGCGCGCTGCTGACCTCCGCGCGGTATTCGGTCCTCGTCATCGCGCTGACGTTCATTCCGCCCGTGCTGCTGGCGATCCTGCTGCAGGAAGTGCCGCGCGGCAAAATCGCGTTCCGGCTGGTTTTCTATTTGCCCGCTTCCATCACCGGCCTGGTCGTCATCCTGCTCTGGAAGACGTTCTACGAGCCCTCGGAGGCGGGGCTGGTCAACCGGATCGTGATGCAGATTCCCGCCGCCGGCTGGCTGTTGCTCGCGCTGGCCGCGCTGCTGCTGGCGTTCCATCTTGCCCGCCGCCTGCTGCATCATCACTTGTGGAAGCCGGCCCTGTTCGTGATCGCCGCCGGGCTGGTGCTCGCCGCCGCGCCACTGGGCCCGTTGCGCGAAATCTGGCGGACCGCCCCCGTGGCCGCCCTGCTGGCCACGCTGCCCGAGCCCGTCCGCTGGCTTGACGACTCCCGCACTGCGCTCTTTTCCTGCGTGCTGCCGATGCTCTGGGCGGGCATGGGCCCCGGCTGCCTCATCTACCTCGCCGCGCTCAAGGGCATCCCGGACGACCTCTACGAAGCCGCCGACATCGACGGGGCCTCCTTCACCGACAAGATCCTGTTCGTGATCGTGCCCACCCTGCGGCCGCTGCTGATCATCAATTTCGTCGGCGTGTTCATCGCGTCGTGGCAGGCCGAGGCGAATATTCTGGCCATGACCGCCGGCGGCGCCCGTACGGAGGTTGCCGGCCTGCACATTTTCTACAAGGCGTTCATCTTCCTGCGCCTCGGCCCGGCCACGGCGGCGGCGTGGATGCTCGGTTGCCTGCTGGTCGGCTTCACGCTCTACCAGCTCCGCATCCTGTCCCGCGTGGAGTTCCGCGCGAACCGCGGGGAGGCGGCCTGACATGCCCATCCTCTCCGCCATCGGCCGCAAATCTCCGCGCACGCGCCTGCTGATCGGCACGATCTACGCGGCGCTCGGCCTGGGTGCGGTGGCCATGCTCTATCCGCTCGGGCTCATGGTCGCCGGCTCGACCAAGTCCATCGCCGACCAGCGCGACAACGTGCTCGTGCCCCGGTTCCTGGTGTCCGACGAAACTCTCTGGCCCAAACACCTCGAAGCGCTGTTCAATGAATCCATGGATGCCCTTAACCTGGCGTTCGACTCTGACTATGTCTCATTCGAGGACATTCCCCTGCCGGCGCCCGATGCGCCCGGCCGCGAGCTTGTTCCCCTGTGGCGCGAATTCCTGGCTTCCGGCGCACTGCCGCCGCAGGCTATCGCCCTCGGTCACTACTGGGCCCCGCAGGCGGGTGCGTTTCCTGTCGAACTCCGCGCGTTCCGGAACCGCCTGCAGGCCAAATACGGCTCGCTCGCCGCGCTCAATGCCGCATGCGGCACGGATTTCGATGCGTGGTACACCGTCTTCATCCAGCCCCCGGCCTACCTCTTCCCGCACGCCGTGCCCGACGCCACGCCGCTGGCGACGGAGTTCGACGCCTTCAAGCTCACGGCCCCGGACTGGTGCCGGACCGTGCTTTCGCCGGAAGGCTTCTTCCACAAACTCTACCTCAAGCCGCGATATTCCAAGGACATCACCGCCTACAACGCCGCGCACGGGACGGCCCATGAGTCCTATGCCGCGATCCCGCTGGCGCGCGAATTTCCCGCCGACGCCGCGCCGCTCGAACAGCAGGAATGGCGCGAGTTCACGCAAGGCACCCTCGCGCCCCTGTGGACAACGAACGGCACGCTCGACACGCCGGAGACGCGCTGGCGCGGCTTCCTCGCCGCCAAGGGCATTTCCGGCGATTCCCCCATGCCCCAATTTGCCCATCATGCGCAGCTTTTCCGCGAGCACCGGGCGGAGATCCGCCGCGAGCTGCTGCTGCGCAATTTCCGGACCGTGTTCGATTACGTCCTCTTCCATGGCCGCGGCATCGTGAATACGGTGGTTTACTGCCTCCTCGCCGTCCTGCTGGCGCTGATCGTCAATCCGCTCGCCGCCTATGCGCTCAGCCGCTTCCGCCCGTCCGCCGGGCCGCAGATCCTGCTGTTCCTCATGCTGACGATGGCGTTTCCGCACATGGTCACGCAGATTCCCGTTTTCGTCCTGCTGCGCGAACTGGGGCTGTTGAACACCTTCGCGGCGCTGCTCCTGCCCGGCATGGCCAGCGGGTATTCGATCTTCCTGCTCAAGGGCTTCTTCGATTCCCTGCCGCGCGACCTCTACGAGTCCGCCCAACTCGACGGCGCGGGCGAATGGACGCTTTTCTGGCACATCACCATGCGGCTTTCCACGCCGATCCTGTCCGTGATCGCGCTACAGGCGTTCAGCGTGGCCTACGCCAACTTCATGTACGCCCTGCTGATCTGCCAGGACCCGAAGATGTGGACGCTGATTGTCTGGCTCTACCAGCTCCAGCAGCGCTCCGGCCCCGGCGTCGTGCAGGCCTCGCTGCTGCTGGCCGCGCTGCCGACGCTGGCGGTCTTCCTCGCGTGCCAGCGCGTGCTGCTGCGCGGCATCGTGGTGCCCGTGGAGAAATGAAAAAGGCCGGGGCGAGTGCCCCGGCCTTCGTTCCGGACCGTTGGTGTTATTCCACCAGATCGATCAGGTTGCGCACCGCGCTGTTGTCTTCCTTCGGCGCCTGTTGCGATTCCTCGCTGCCGCCTTCGGAAGCCGGAGCCTCGGACGATTCGCCCGCCGGCTCCTGCGATTCCGGCTGGCCGCCGCTGTTGCCGCCCTGGCCGCCGCGGTCGCCACCCCGGTCGCCGCGCTCTCCGCGGTCCCCGCGGTCACGCCGGCGGTCCCGGCCGCCGCGGCGATCCCGGCCGCCACGACGCTCGTCGCCGCCCCGGTCGCCGCGGTCCCCGCCGGGCATTCCGCCCTGCAGGAACGCCTTGCGGAACGTGCTGCTGCACAGCACCGAGATGCCTTCTTCGGTCGCCCGGCTTTCCATCGTCACGCCCGAGCTGACCATGGCGCAACCTTCGCTCTTGCACAGCTTCAGCGCCATCGCCACGAGCTGCTCGTTGTCCGGCGCGAAGAAGACCTTCACGCCGTTGAATTCGCCGCCGTGCTCGACTTCGCGCAGCGCGCGATCGCTTTCGAACACCGCCAGGATCGTCAGGCCTTCCTGTTTCGCCACGCGCGAAAGCGCGTTCAGCATCTGCACCTGCTCGCGGGGGGCCATCCGCCGGCCCGTCTTCTCATCCATCAACCGCGCAACGTCCACCACGTAGGTCCGGGTGTTCCGGCGAGCCGAGCTGCTGGCCGGGGCGAAGAGCGAATTGATCGCATTCATGAAGCTCATTCGAACTTCCATCCTTCTTGTCTACTTGTTGTCCCGGGACGACTTCTGCCGCGGCGGCAATCCGAAACCCGCCCCCGCCCCGTCCCCGTGGTTTCCTCCCCGATGCCTGCACACCGACCGTCGCATCCGTCCTACACTTTCCCGGACAAACACGCGGCGCAATCTACGCCCCTCCCCCCCGTCCCGCAAGCACTGAATTCAGGGCGGATCCATTCTTTGCGCATCTTGATTGGGGCCACGCCTTGGTTACCCAGGCAGCCTCACGCTGAAGCGTGCTCAACAAACGGGTTGCGTTCGTAGTCCAGCCTTCAGGCTGGATTCCGGCACCTGATCGCAGATGCGCCCGCCCGTTCTTATATTCTTCATTCTTCAGGCCGAATTTCCTACTCTCCTCCCCATGACGTCGCCCTTCGAACGCCTCGAACTCCTGCTCGGCCCCGCCGCCCTGCCCCGCCTGGCCGGCGCCCGCGTCATCATCGCCGGCCTCGGCGCCGTCGGCGCCGCCGCCGCCGAATCCCTCGCCCGCTCCGCCGTCGGCCATCTCGTCCTCGTCGACTTCGATGAAATCCGCGCCTCCAACCTCAACCGCCACCCCTTCGCCTTCCATTCCACGCTCCACCACCCCAAGGCCGAAACCGCCGCCCGCTTCCTGCGCGACATCAACCCCGGCGCCGAAATCACCCCGCTCTCCCTCTTCCTCGACGCCAAAACCGCGCCGAAACTGTTCGCCGACCACCCCGGCGACGTCCTGATCGACGCCATCGATTCCCTGCTCCCCAAGACCGAACTCCTCCTCGCCGCCCGCGCAGCCAAGGTCCCATTCATCCTCACCTGCCTCGGCGCCGCCCGCAAATTGGACCCGACCCGTTTCGTCGCCGCCGACCTCGCCGACTCCCACACCTGCCCGCTTGCGCGCCTCCTGCGCAAGCGCCTTGCCAAGCGCGGCGGCACCGCCGACATCCGCTGCATCTTCTCCACCGAACTGCCGGTCTCGCCGCTCGAAGCCGTCGAGCCCGCCGCCGACTTCTACGTCCGCGGGCGTCTCCGCCCCCCCATGGGCTCGCTCCACGCCGTCACCGCCGCCGCCGGCCTCCGCGCCGCGCGCGAAGTCCTCGCCCACCTCCTCCCAACCCCATGAACGCCCCCATGCGCTTGCTCGCGGCTCATCTATTTTTCCACAGTGTGGAAAACATTTTTCCACAGTGTGGAAAAATCCATCAAAGTTTTTCCATTGTGTGGAAAATTCGCCAAAAGTTTTTCCATTGTGTGGAAAAATCCCGAGCCGCGAGTCCCGGAGCCCCCGCGCCATGATCGCCCGCGAACAACACGCCATTACCGGCTCCGGCGAGCGCCTCGACCGGCGCCTGCTCAACACCTATCCCTGGCTCGACCGCGCCACCGTGGAGGCGCTGATCTCTTCCGGCCACGTCCGGCTCAACCACCGCCCGGTCAAGAAAGGCGCCAAGCTCGCGGACGGTGACATCCTCGAATGCCGCGACATCCCCGAGCCCGCCGACCTCAAGCTTCAGCCCAATCCGGACCTGCCGCTCAAGATTCTCTTCGAAGACCACGCGGTCCTCGCCCTCGACAAGCCCGCCGGCCAGCCCACGCATCCGCTGCGCTTCACCGAAACCGAGACCCTCGCCAACGCGCTCGTGGCGCGCTTTCCCGCGCTGGCCGACATCGGCGACGACCGCCTCTTCCCCGCGCTCCTGCACCGCCTCGACACGCAAACCTCCGGCCTCGTGCTCGCGGCGAAGACCGCCGCCGCCTACGCGAACCTCCGCGCGCAGTTCCGCCGCTTCACCGTCCAGAAGCACTACACCGCCCTGGTCCACGGCCGCGTCGAGCAGCCCGGCCGCCTCGAAGTCCCGCTCACGCACCAGACCCGCACGCCGTGCAAAATGGCCGTCGTGCGCAATCCCGACAAGGTGCCGCAGAACGACTGCTTCGCCGCCGCCACGTCCTGGGTGCCGCTGGAAACCGGACAGGAATTTTCGCTGCTCGACGTCACGATTTTCACCGGCGTCACGCACCAGATCCGCTGCCACCTCGCCGCCGCCGGGTTTCCCATCGCGGGCGACGCCCTCTATGGTGCCCCCGTCTCAAGTCTCCAGTCTCAAGTCTCGGGTCTTTCCTCTTCCCCCCGCCACTGGCTCCACGCCGCGCGCCTCATCTGCACCCATCCCGCCACCGGCAAATCCCTCGACGTTTCCAGCCCCCTGCCGCCCGATTGGCCGGCCGTGCGCTGAATCACGCCGCTCACTGCCCGGGGAACAGGCAGATCCGGAACCCGGCGTTGTTGTCCCGATAGCTGGGCGTGAGACCGATGCCGCGGTCATTGGCCGAACGGCAGTCCGCCGCGGTTTCGAAATAAGCGCCGCTGCGCAACACGCGGCGGATTCCCGTCGTGGGCCCGTGCGGATCCTGGGCATCCGCCGGCGCGCTTTCGTACCAGTTCAGGCACCACTCCCACAAATTCCCGTGCATGTCGTACAACCCCCAGGCACTGGCCGCATAGGTGCCCACTTTGGCGGTGCCGACCGCCGTGGTGCCCGTGCTGACGTATTCCATTCCTCCGTTGTAGAGGTAGCGTCCCACCGCATCCATGCTGACGTCCGCCGCGCTGTTGGTCAGGTCGGCGCCCGAGTTCAACGCAGTGGTTGTTCCCGACCGGCAGGCGCGTTCCCATTGGGCCGTCGTTGGCAGGTCGAAAGCCAGGCCCGTCTTCGTCCGCAGCCGTCCGAGGAACGAGTTGGTATCCACGTTGCTGTCCGTGGGCCAGTTCGTCCCGGCCGCGGTGCCCCGGATGTCGTTGTAGCTGACATCCTCAACCGGGCGGGAGTCGCGGTAGGTCGTGTTGCTGAAATAGCCGGGCCAGTTGCCCCGCACCCGCTCCCATTGCCGTTGCGTGACCTCGAACACCCCGATGTAGTAATCCTTCGTCAGTTTCACCGCATGCAGCGGCTCGTTGGTGCCGCGCCCGAGTTCGTTGGTCGGTGAGCCCATGCTGAAGGTGCCCGCCGGAATCCGGCGCAGCACCAGATTGGTCGTCTTGTATAGATCCCCCCAGCCGCCCGCGGGCGGATCGTTCGTGTACCAAACGGGATAATTCGTGGCCGTCGGACCCTCCGACAGGTCGATGATCAGGTAGTCGCTGGCCAGCGCGCAATAGAACGCGCTCGTGGACAAATCATAGCTGCCCTGCTGGTTGGTGAAGACCAGGCCATCGGGTGTCATGTTGGTCCATGCCGGCACGACCAGATCCGGCGTGGCCATGACCCGGTAGGGATTGCCCTCCATGGCCGTCCATACCAACCGTGAGCCGTTGGTCTCGTACAGCAGGTTGGTCACTTGCCCCGAAGCCGACCAGCCCGCCGTCATCAGAAGGCATCCCAGCATCAGCCACCGCATTTGCATCATGGTCCTGCGCCTCCCACCTCTGGCGCCAAAATGCGCTTTTGCCGTGCCCTTTTCAATCTCCAAGGCTTCGTGTCCCTTTCACATCCTGCCCGTCCCTGTTAGGATGTTTCCCGTGAATTTCCCCACGCCCATCCTCATTGCCGCCATCAACGCGCGGCACAGCCACGCCTCCATGGGCGCGCGGTGTCTGCTGGCCAACATGGGCGAGTTGCGCGTGCAGACGGAACTGGCCGAATTCACCCTCCAGCAGTCCGCGGCGGAAATCGCCGCCGCCATCGCCGCGCATGCGCCGCGGATTCTCGGCCTGGGCGTCTACATCTGGAATGCCGCGCGCGTGGCCGAACTCCTCCCGCTTTTGCGCCAGCAATCGCCGCAGACGAAAATCGTCCTTGGCGGGCCGGAGATCATGGACAACACCGCAGCGGATTTCTTGTCCTGTTGTAGCCGGCCACGGTGGGGCCGGGGATTGAACAGCCCGGCGGTCTCGGAGAGACCGCCCTACCTTGAAAACCAAACAAACCCCGGGGTCAACGCCCCCGGCTACAACGAAGCCGCGTTGGATGCCGCATATTTCATCCTCGGCGAAGGCGATCTCGCCTTCGCGGCGCTTTGCCGCGACCTGCTCGCCGGGAAACCGATCGAACGAATCCTCCGCCCTGCTCCGCCCGATCTGGTTGCGATTCGATTGCCCTATGACGAATACACCGACGCCGACCTGGCCCGCCGCCTGCTCTACGTCGAGTCCTCCCGCGGCTGCGCCATGCGCTGCGACTACTGCGTCTCCGCCAATGACGAAGCCGTCCGCTATTTTCCCATGACCGCGCTGCTGGCGGCCTTCGACAGGCTTCTCGCCCGCGGTGCACGGCAATTCAAGTTCTGCGACCGTTCGTTCAACCTCGACATCCCCCGCGCCGTCGAAATCCTCGCTTTTTTCCGCGAGCGCCAGCCGCAATATCCCGGCCTCTTCCTGCACTTCGAGATGTATCCCGACCGCTTTCCAGCCGCGTTGCGCGAAGCCCTCGCGGCTTTTCCGCCGCGTTCGCTCCAGCTCGAAATCGGCCTGCAGTCGTTCAACCCGCAAGTCCTTGAAACCATCCGCCGCCCGCAGGATCTCGAACGCGCCGCCGAAAACCTTCGCTTTCTGCGCGCACAGACGCACGCCTGGCTGCACACCGACCTCATCGCCGGACTCCCTGGCGAGACGCTGGACAGTTTCGCCGCCGGGTTCGACCGGCTCGTCGCTCTCGATCCGCACGAAATCCAGCTGGGGATCCTGAAGAAACTCCCCGGCGCGCCCAT
>CAZMOR010000287.1:0-2999 GCA_964567795.1 uncultured Verrucomicrobiota bacterium | reverse complement strand
TCCGCCGGCCTCGATTATCCCGGCGTCGGCCCCGAACACGCCCTGCTGCACGATCTCAAGCGCGTCCGCTACGAAGGCGTCACCGACAAGGAGGCCGTCGCGGCGTTCCAGCTCTTGTGCAAATACGAAGGCATCATCCCTGCCCTCGAAAGTTCGCACGCCCTCGCCGCCGCCCTGCGCGAAGCCAAGAAGCGGCCGCAGGGCCAGAACATCCTCGTCAGCCTCTCCGGCCGCGGCGACAAGGACCTCGACCATGTCACCAGCTGGCTCAAGGAGCATGGTGCACCCTAGCCCTCCAATAGTTTTCCACAGTGTGGAAAAATGTTTTCTATTGTGTGGAAAAATCCCGGAAATGTTTTCCATTGTGTGGAAAACTTCCGCCGCCCGCCGCCCGCAGGACGCGACTCCGCCGCCCGCTGTCCGCAGGACGTGGAGGCAGAGGATTTCTTTTGGATTTGGGCGGGGCTGTTGCGCGGAAATAACCGGTAGATTTTCCGATGGGGACGCTTTGCGGACGACCCGAGCAGGACTTGTGTCCGCGAGCGGTCGGCCTCGGAGCGTCCACGCGGAAAAGATGCCGGTTGGTTTCCGCGCCGCCCAAATCCAAAAGAAATCCTCTCGCGCATACTTCAGTCTCACCCACCAACTCCAGTCCATGCCATGAACCGCATCACCGCCACCTTCCAACGTCTCGCCGCCGCCAAGAAAAAAGCCCTCGTCGGTTACCTCACCGCCGGCGACCCGAACCCGGCCACCAGTTTCGAAATCCTCCGCGCCGCCTGCGCGGCCGGCATCGACGTTCTCGAACTCGGCGTGCCCTTCTCCGATCCCACCGCCGACGGCCCCGTCATCCAGGAAGCCTCCCAGCGCGCCCTCAAGGCCGGCATGACGCTGACCAAAACCCTCGATTTCGCCGCGCGCCTGCGGAAGGAATCCGACATCCCCATCATGCTCTTCGGCTACTACAATCCGCTCTTCAAGTACGGCCTCGACCGCCTGGCAAAAGCGGCGCACGCCGCCGGCGTCGACGGCCTGCTCGTCGTCGATCTCCCCCCCGAAGAGGCCGGCCCCCTGCGCACCGCGCTCAAGGGCACCGACATTCAAATCATTTTCCTCGTTGCCCCCACCACCCGCCCCGACCGCGTGCGGAAAATCGCGGCTGAAACCGGCGGTTTCCTCTATCTCATCACCAAGGCCGGCACCACCGGCGAGGGCGGTCTCGACTACGAATCCATCCGCAGGCATGCCGCCGCGGTCAAGGCCGTCAGCCCCCTGCCCGTCTGCCTCGGCTTCGGCATCCGCAGCGGTGACGATGCCCGCCGGCTCGCGCCCATGGCCGACGGCGTCATCGTCGGCTCCACCCTCTGCAACGTCATCGGCCAGGCGCCCGCCGCCGCAGACCTCCCCGCCCGCATGACGGCCAAGATCCGCGACCTGCGCGCCGGTCTCGACGCCTGATCCATCCGGCTGCCCCCATGCGGGGGCTCGCGGCTCATGGATTTTTTCCACACCGTGGAAAACTTTTTTCCACAGTGTGGAAAAATCGGCGCCGCAAGTTGAAACTCCTCGCCCATCGCGTATATTGGAACGAAAATAACCCCGAAAGGAATCCCGCCATGGCGACCGTCACCTTCAAAGGCAACCCTGTCCAGACGTCCGGAAATCTGCCCGCCAAGGGCTCCGCTGCGCCCGACTTCAAGCTGGCCCGGACCGACCTGGCTGACGTTTCACTGCAGGATTTTGCGGGCAAGAAGAAGATCCTGAACATCGTCCCCAGTCTCGATACCAGCGTCTGCGCCACGTCGGCCAAGAAATTCAATGAAGCGGTATCGGCCCTGCAAGGCGTCGCCCTGTTGAACATCTCCGCCGACCTGCCCTTCGCCGCCGGCCGCTTCTGCGAAAGCAACAGCCTGAAGAACGTCGTGGCGCTGTCTACCTTCCGTTCCCCCGACTTCGCCAAGGCCTATGGCGTGGGGATCGTCGGCGGACCGCTGGCCGGCTTGACCGCGCGCGCCGTGGTCGTGCTGGATGCCGGCAACAAGGTGCTGTATACGCAACTCGTTCCGGAAATCGCGCAGGAACCCGATTACGCGGCCGCCCTCGCGGCCGTGCGCTGAATTCCCTGCGGATACTGCCGCTGGCGGTCAGCCCTGGAGCTTGCGCCGCAGGGCCTCGGCCGCCAACTGCGGGTTGGCCTTGCCGCGCGACAGCTTCATCACCTGCCCCACCAGGAACATCAGCGCCGCTTCCTTCCCCGCCCGGAACTCCGCCGCCACCTTCTCGTTCGCGGCGATGGCCTGCGCCGCGAAGGCGTCGATCGCCCCCGTGTCGCTGACCTGCGCCAGGCCTTTTTCCTTCACCACGGCGGCCGGATCGCCGCCGTTCTCGAACAGGACCTGAAACACTTCTTTGGCCGCCGGCATGTTGATCGTTTTGGCGTCCACCAGCGCGATCAGCGCCGCCAGCGCGGCGGGCGTGATCTTCGCGTCCGCGATGGTCTGGCCCTTTTCGCCCAGGGCCCGCAGCAGCTCGCCCATGACCCAGTTGGAAACGGCCTTGAAGTTCTTCGATTTCTTCGCCGCCGCTTCGAAGTATTCGGAAATGGCCCGATCCGCCGTCAGCACGCCGGCGTCGTACTCCGGCAGCCCGTAATCCCGCGCGAACCGCGCCCGTTTCGTCGCCGGCAGTTCGGGCAGCTCGGCGCGCCAGGCCGCGACCGTCGCCGCGTCCAGCACCACAGGCGGCAGGTCCGGCTCCGGGAAATAGCGGTAATCGTGGGCGTATTCCTTTGAGCTCATCGGCAGGGTCACGCCCGCCACGTCGTCCCAGCGCCGCGTTTCCTGCACCAGCTTGCCGCCGCTGCGTAGGACCGTCACCTGCCGCTCGAGCTCATGCTCCAGCGCGCGGTGGATGCCCTTGAACGTGTTCATGTACTTGATTTCGCACTTCACGCCGAGCTTGTCCGTGCCCGCGGGCCGGACCGATGAATTCACGTCGCA
>CAZMOR010000286.1:0-6969 GCA_964567795.1 uncultured Verrucomicrobiota bacterium | reverse complement strand
CAAACCGTGGCAGTTCATCTCGTCCGGCGGCGCGGGCACGATGGGCTTCGGCCTGCCGTCCGCCATCGGCGCGCAGTTCGGGCGGCCGGGCGAGACGGTCATCGCGATCGTCGGCGACGGCGGCTTCCAGATGACGATGTCCGACCTGGCGACGGCGGCGATCCACAAGCTGCCGATCAAGATCATCCTGATGAACAACCACTACCTGGGCATGGTGCGCCAGTGGCAGGACATGTTCTACGACGAGCGCTACAGCGGCGTGGACCTGGAG
The DNA here is from genome assembly GCA_964567795.1 of uncultured Verrucomicrobiota bacterium. Classification (GTDB taxonomy): domain Bacteria; phylum Verrucomicrobiota; class Kiritimatiellia; order CAIQIC01; family Lenti-01; genus Lenti-01. Next base: position 6,698 of record CAZMOR010000286.1, on the reverse strand, counting down.
GGCAACCCGGACTTCGTCGAGCTGGCGAAGGCCTACGGGATCCTCGGCTTGAACCTGAAGCGGGCGGCGGACATCCCGAAGATCCTGAAGAAGGCCCTGGACCATCCGGGCCCGGCACTGGTGAACGTGGAGGTGGTGCACCACGAGGAGGTCTACCCGATGGTGCCGCCCGGCAAGCCGCTGGAGGACACCGTGCTGTGCCACCCGCGGCGCAAGCCGGGCCGCCCGGCCGGCCGCAAGAACAACCCGGCCAAGGCCGGCGCCAAGAAAGCCTGAAGGAAAGGGAACCGAACATGAACACGCAAGTTCCGACCTACAACCTGAGCATCTACGTGGCGAACCGCCCCGGGGCGCTGGCGCGCATCGCGCAGACGTTTTCGCGGCGGGGGTTCAACATCGAGAGCCTCGTGGTGTCGCCCGGCGCGACGGGCGATTTCTCGCGCATGACCATCACGGCCAAGGGCGACAAGGCCGGCCTGGAGCAGATCATCATGCAATGCTCCAAGCTGGTGGACGTGCTGGCGTGCCGCGAGCACACCGACGAAGAGGTGGTCGCGCGCGAACTGGCGCTGGTCAAGGTGGCGGTGGATGCCGCGCACCGCGGCGAGGTGCTGCAGATCGCGGACCACTTCCGGGCCAAGACGGTGGACCTGGCCGAGCACTCGATCGTGATCGAGGCCACGGGCAGCTCCGAGAAGCTGGACGCGATGGTCGACCTGTTGCGCAAGTTCAAGATCATCGAGCTGGTGCGCACGGGCAAAGTCATCATGGCCCGCGGCGAGCGCGAGACCTGAGCCGGGACCCGGTCCCGCGGCCCGCGCCGGTGAAAAACACTGGCGCGGGCTTTTTTTCTGGAGCATGATGGGGCGCGGTTTGGAAGAAAGAGGAGACGGCCATGACGGAAAAGCGCAAGGACATCGCGGCGCGGCTGAAGGAGCTGCGGGAGATCGAGGGGAAATCGCCGGACGAGCTGGCGCAGGCGCTGGGGGTGTCCGCGGCGGAATACCGCGGCTACGAGGCGGGGACGACCGACATCCCGGCCAGCGCGCTGCACGACGCGGCTCATGTCCTGAAGGCCGACCTGACGGAACTGCTGACGGGGGAGGCGCCGCGCATGAAGGTGTTCACCGTCACGCGCCAGGGCGGCGGGGTGCGGGTGGAGCGGCGGAAGGACTACCAGTACCGCAACCTGGCGGCGAATTTCGCGGGCCGCAAGGTCGACGTGTTCGAGGTGACGGTCCCGGCCGACGCGGGGGCGTCGGGCGCGCACGCCAATTCGCACCCGGGGCAGGAGTTCGACTACGTGCTGGAAGGCCGCATGCGGGTCTGCATCCACGGCAACGAACTGGTCCTGGAGGCGGGCGACTGCGTCTATTTCGATTCCAACCACGGCCATGCGATGCAGGCGCTGGACGGCAAGCCGGCGCGCTTCCTGGCCATGATCATTTGATCCGGGAGAAGGCCACATGTCGATGCTCAAGCAGTTTGTGAACCGGACGGACTTCGCGTCCTACGAGGATTTCCGCGACCACCTGGAGATCCGCGTGCCGGCGAACTTCAATTTCGCCTATGACGTGGTGGATGCCTATGCCGCGAGCGAGCCGGCGCGCCGGGCGATGGTCTGGTGCAACGACGAGGGCGTGGAAAAGATCGTGACTTTCGCCGACTTGAAGGCCGGCAGCGACCGGGCGGCGCAGGTGTTCCGGAAGCACGGCGTCCGCAAGGGCGACACGGTGCTGATGATCATGAAGGGGCGGCTGGAGTTCTGGCACGCGCTGCTGGGGCTGCACAAGCTGGGGGCCATCGGCGTGCCGGCGACGCACATGCTGACGGAACACGATTTGGAATACCGCTTCGAGCGGGCGAGCATCCGCCTGGTCATCACGGTGCCCGACGCGGCGCTGGAGGCGGCGATCGACCACGCGGCGGCAAAGACGGCCGGAAAGCCGATCCTGAAAATGCGGTTGCAGGGCGCCCGGGCGGGCTGGCTGGATTTCGCGGCGGAAATGGCCGCGGCCGACGGTGCCTGGAAACGTCCGGCGGGCGCCGACGCCACGCAGAACGGCGATACGATGCTGATCTACTTCTCGTCCGGCACGACGGGCCAGCCGAAGATGGTGGTGCACGACTTCACCTATCCGCTGGGGCACATCGTGACCGCGAAATTCTGGCAGAACGTGCGCGACGGCGGGCTGCACTACACGGTGGCCGACACCGGCTGGGCGAAGTCCGCCTGGGGCAAGCTCTACGGCCAGTGGATCTGCGGCAGCGCGGTGTTCGTGCATGACTACGAGAAATTCTCGCCGACGAAGACGCTCGAAGTGTGCGCCAAGTACGGGGTGACGACCTTCTGCGCGCCGCCGACGGTCTACCGGTTCCTGATCAAGGAGGACCTGTCGAAGTACGATTTCTCCGGCCTGAAATACGCCGTGGTGGCGGGCGAGCCGCTGAATCCGGAAGTCTACGAGCAGTTCAAGAAGGCCACGGGCCTGCGGCTGATGGAGGCCTACGGCCAGACCGAGATGACGGTGGGCGTGGGCAACTTCGCCGGCATGGAGCCGAAGCCGGGTTCGATGGGCAAGCCGTCGCCGCTCTACCGGATGTTCCTGGCGCGGCCCGACGGGACGCCGTGCGATGCCGGCGAACAGGGCGAGATCGTGGTGCCCAAGGACCGCTGCCGCGCGCTGGGCATGTTCAAGGGCTACCACCGCGATCCGGAGGGCAACCAGCGCTGCCTGCGCGGCGGCGTCTACCACACGGGCGACGTGGCGTGGCAGGACGAGGACGGTTATCTTTGGTACGTGGGGCGCGACGACGACCTGATCAAGAGCAGCGGCTACCGCATCGGGCCGTTCGAGGTCGAAAGCGCGCTGATGGAGCATCCGGCCGTGATGGAATGCGCGGTGACGGGCGTGCCGGACGAGGAGCGCGGGCAGATCGTCAAGGCGACGATCGTGCTGGCCAAGGGCCATGCCGCTTCCGACGACTTGGCGCACGAACTGCAGAACCACGTCAAGAGAGTCACGGCGCCGTACAAGTATCCGCGCCTGATCGAGTTCGTGAAGGAACTGCCCAAGACCATCAGCGGCAAGATCCGCCGCGTGGAAATCCGGCAGAAGGACAAGAAATCCTGATCAGCGGATGGCGTGCTCCTCGGTCTCAGGGACCACGACATAGGCGGCGAGGACTTCGGGCGGAATGGCCATCGGCCGGCCCTTGTGGAAATCCAGAAAAACCCAGTCCGTCTGGGCGTTGGCCAGGACGGCGCCGTCGGCGGCGCGCACGAAGCGGTATTTGCGCAGGGAGCGGATCTTCTTGAAGTTCGCGACCCACGTGTGGATCACGATTTCCTCGCCGGCCTGGCAGGGCTGGAGGTATTCGATGAAATGCGACCGCACGACCCATGTCCAGCCCCGGGCGTGCAGTTCGTCCGGCGCCCAGCCGTTCCTGCGCGTATGGGCGATGGCGGATTCCTGCAGCATGCGGACGTATTCGATGTTGTTCACGTGCCGGTTTTCATCCTCCGCTTCGGGCGGGAACGAAAACCGGTGGGCGTAGACGCGGACGGGCTCTTTCTTCATGGGGCGGACTGTTCCAGATTTCGTGGGAACGGGCAAGCGGCGCAGAGGGAGCGGTCGCCGAGGCAGTAGTCGTGATGGATCTGGATGAGGCCCTGGCGGCGCAGGCCGGAGCGGTAGAGCCGCGGGGAGTGATCCTGGCCGAACAGCCGCTGGGCGGTCTGCTTGATCAAATCGTTGGTTTCTTCGGTGGGGAGGTTGTCGAGGAGGGATTTCCACGCTTCGGCCGGCGCGCCCATCGCGGCGCAGGCGGGCAGGATCAGGTTCACCAGAATGGCCTGCGCGCGGGATGTGCCAATCAGTGCGACAGGCTCCTTGGCCGGTGCAGAGGAGAACGACAGCCGGTTGGACCAGTAAGGTGCATCCGGCAGATCGAAAAGCGCCAGCAGTTTTTCAACGGGTACGCCGCGGGGATTCTGTGCGATGGCCGCGAGGCGTTCCGGGAGGCTGGGTGCGGTGGCGAAAAGCAGCGCTGCGGCCATGAGGCGCCGCTCGGGCCGGTTGGCGGGGCGAATGCCCGTCAGGCTCCAATCGGCGCGGGGAATGGCGCGTGCGAGGAACTCGCCGGACAACGGCCACCAGGCGTCCCAGCAGCGGCGGAGGAAGGATTTGGTTTCCTCGTCACACGCGCGGCGGGCGGTGGGATCGGGCAGAAGCGCGGCCAGGCCCAGCAACAGGGCATAGGCGCGGACGGGATCGCCGCCGGATTTTTCGCGCAGGCGGTCCAGCGGCAGCAGGCGCGCCAGGCGGCGGAACGGCGCCTTGTTGGGGCGGTAACCGAGGGCGGCCATGACTTCTTCATAGATCACCTGCGCCGGGCCCCGGTCGAGCATGGCGGCCTGCAGGATTTCCGCGCGCCGGCGCAGGCGGATTTCGCCAGCGGCATCGAGCACCGCGCCGCGCTGCGCGGGAGCGAGCCGCGCCATCGCCGTGCGACAGGGCGGCGGCGTGGCCCGTGCGGCGACGGGATAGGCCAGCAGGTCGATGTTGTCGAACGAGAAATCCGGCAGGGCGTCCAGCGCGGGGCGCAGGGCGATCTGCAGGGCGCCGGGCGGCAGTTCGGTGTCCGGCAGCGTGCCGGGATGATAGGAAACATGGGCGCAGACGCGGCGGTAGCGCGCGTCTGCGGCATGGCGGTGCCGCTGCCAGTCCGCCGGGCGAATGTGGATTTCGACATCGCCGGTGAGCCGGCGCAGTTCGGGGCCGACGCGGAAGGCGGCGTTCAGAAAGTCCGGTCCGGGACCGGTGTTCCATTCGCCCGGATGTTCGATTTGCACGCGTTCGCCCCGGGCGGTGACCAGGACCGCCGGCCGCAGGCGGTCGTCGGCCCAGATGCATTGCAGGTGGCGTTCGGTGAAGGCGGCCGGAGGAAAGGGCGGCGGTTCGCAGACGCCGCACGGGGCAGGTTGTTCGCGGCCAGCAACCCCCCGTGCGCGCGGAAACCAGTCCGCGGCGATGCCCGATGCGACATTCATCGCTCTCTTGAATAGCCCAAGCCGCGCGGGAAGTAAACTTTGAAAACCGCCGCGGGTCAGGTATGGTTCCTGCCGGTGCGCGCCTGTAGCTCAGTTGGATAGAGCATGAGATTTCTAATCTCAGGGTCGCAGGTTCGATCCCTGCCAGGCGCGCCAGTTTCTATGCCGGGGGCGGCGGATTTCCGCGGAAGGGCCGGTCCTTTTCAAAATCGGGGAAAAAGTCGTCGGTGGCGGTCAGGGGCTGGACCAGGAGGTTTTCGAAGCCGAGTTCCTGGGCATGCGCCACGGCGGTTTGGTATTCCTCCGGCTCCAGGTGGCGGTCGAACGGCGGCCGGCTGTGCGCGGCGGGTGTCGGCTTGTACTGGCTCATGAGCGAGAGCGGCAGCCAGCGCCCGAACTCTTCGCGCAGCAGGTCGAGGACGCGCAGGGTGTTTTCGACGTGGCCGGGCAAGACCAAGTGCCGCACCAGCACGCCGCGTTTGGCGGTTTCCGTGCCGGTCGGATCGAAGGGCTCCAGGAAGCCTTTTTCGGCGACCATCAGGCGCAGGGCTTCGAGGGCGATTTCCGGATAGCGCTCATCGCGCATGACCAGCCGGGCCAGGACCGGATCGGCGAACTTGAAGTCCGGCAGGAAGATGTCCATCTGCGCGGCGTAGCGCGAAACCATGGACGGCAGCTGGTAGCCCGAGGAATTGAACAGAAACGGGATTTTGACGCCTTCGTCGCGCAGCCGGGCGCAGAGCGCCTCGATGTGCGGCCAGAAATGATCCGGTGTGACGAAGTTCAGGTTGTGCACGCCGGTTTCGACCAGGCCGAGGGCGATGCGGTTGAATTCCCCGGCCGAGACGGCATCGCCCTTGCCGCGGGCGTTGGAGATTTGCCAGTTCTGGCAGAAGAAGCAGTGGCAGGAGCAGCCGGAAAAGAAGATCGTGCCCGAGCCGCGCGTGCCGGTGAAGCATGGTTCCTCGCCCAGGTGTGGGCCCCACGACGCGAGGCGCAGTTCGGCGGTCTCGCCGCAGACGCCCGGCACGCCGCCGAGGCGGTCGGTGCCGCATTGGCGCGGACACAGCCGGCAGGGCGAATAGGCGATTTGCGGATCGGCGTTCATTCCATTCAAAGTGTAGGCTGGCGCTCTTCCCAAGTCCAGCGGAGGAATTGGCGGCGGAGGGCCTTGGGAAGATCGTGTCCGGGCTGCGGGGGCTCGCGGCTTATGTGCGGCGCGAGGGCGGGCGGGATGTCGCGCGCGCCGGCGTGGCGGTAGCCGCGCAGCAGCGCATCCGCGGCGGTTTCCGGAGAAAGGCCGCGGACGCGCGTCAGGAATTGGAAAACAGCCGTCACCAGATCGGCCAGGGCGACGCCGTGCTCGCGCGGAAAACGCGCGCCCATCCAGTCGGCGAATTCCATGAACGCCGCAAAGATGGAGGCGGCGCCATTCCAGATCAACGGCGCGGAGGGAATGAAGCGCTGCGAGTTGACGATGGCGTCCCAGTAATGCGCGAAGCGGGCGGTGCGGGCGAGCTGTTCCGCCGGCCAGTCGCGCGTGGAGAGAATATCGTAAGGCGGCTCCGGGTTGTACCGCATGGCGAAGGCGTCGTCGTGGCGCGCGATGGGCGCGCCGGGGAGTTTTTTCAGGATTCCAAGCTGG
>CAZMOR010000285.1:0-16080 GCA_964567795.1 uncultured Verrucomicrobiota bacterium | reverse complement strand
CCCCGCATGGGGGGGATGACTTGTTTAGTCTATTTTACATCTCCCCTTGACGAATGATGTGTACTAGTGTACATAGTACAGCATGCTTAACTTCTCCATCACCCTGAAGCCCGGCGAGCCTGTGTACAAGCAGGTGATCTTCGCCGTGAAAATAGCCGTGGTGACCGGCCAATTGGTGCCCGGCGACCGGTTCCCGTCGATCCGCCAGATCAGCCAGGAACTGCGCATCAACCCCAATACGGTCCAGAAGGTCGTGAAAGGCCTGACGGATGAAGGGGTGCTGCAGACCGAACCGGGGGTGGGGACCGTGGTGGCGCGTTCGCCGGAGGCTTCGCGGGCGCAGAAGCGCCAATTGCTGGAGGAGCAGCTGGGCCGGGTGGTGGTGGAGGCGCGCCGGCTGGCACTGGCCAAGGCGGACGTGATCGAGGCCGTGAACGATTTATGGAACAATCCGGGAGGGAGCCGATGAACACGATTATCCAGATCGAGGACATGACCAAGCGGTTCGGGAAGACCGTCGCGGTCGACCGCCTGAACCTGGAGGTGCCGGAGGGGAGCATTTTCGCTTTTCTGGGGCCAAACGGGGCGGGCAAGACGACGACGATCAAGACGCTGATGAACATTTTTCCGCCGGACGAGGGGGTGGCGCGGGTGCTGGGGGTGCCGAGCACGGCGCTGTCGCCGGCGCAATTCCAACGCATCGGCTACGTGTCGGAGAACCAGCAGCTGCCGGGCTGGCTGACGGTGCGGGAGCTGATCGATTTCTGCGCGCCGATGTATCCGGACTGGGACGCGGCCTTCTGCGAAAAGCTGCTGAAGCAGTTCGACCTGCCGCCGGACCGCAAGCTGCGGAACCTGTCGCGCGGGATGAAGGTGAAGGCGGCGCTGCTGACGTCGCTGGCGTACCGGCCGCGGATGCTGATGCTGGACGAGCCGTTCACGGGGCTGGATCCGCTGGTGCGCGACGAATTCATCCGCGGCGTGCTGGAGCTGACGGAGCAGGAGAACTGGACGGTGTTCATTTCGTCGCACGACATCGACGAGGTGGAGCGGCTGGCGGACTGGGTGGGCATCGTGAACCACGGGCGGCTGGACATTTGCGAATCGGTGGCGTCGCTGCAGGAGCGGTTCCGCCGGGTGGAGGTGGTGCTGGACGACGCGCCGGCGCGGCCGCCGCCGGTGCCGGCGAACTGGCTGACGTTCGACCGGGCGGGCAAGACGGTGCAATTCGTGGACAGCGCCTTCGATGCGGGCGCGGAGGCGCGCATCCGGGCGATCCTGCCCGGGTGCCGCGAGCCGCAATTCACACCGCTGACGTTGCGGGAGATTTTCCTGGCCCTGGCCCGGACCTACCGGATTACGGAATAAGGAGGCGACCATGAACCTGGCCTGGCATGTTTTCAAGAAGGACGTCCGGCACCTGCGGGGGCTGCTGGCGGCGTGGGTGTTGCTGGTGGCGGTGCAGGCGGGCCTGAGCGGCAGCGGGTTGGCGTCTTCGGCCGACAACCTCGCGTGGGAGATCACGTTCGGGATCATCTCGTTCCTGGTGCCGCTGTTGCAATCACTGGTGATCTTCGCGGTGGTGCCGCTGCTGATCCAGGACGAGCCGCTGGTGGGGACGACGGCGTTCTGGTTCACGCGGCCGATCGCGCGCCGGGACCTGCTGCAGGCCAAGGTGCTGTTCTGCGGCGGGCTGCTGGTGCTGGTGCCGGCGGTGGTGGAACTGGCGGTGCTGGCCGCCAACCAGGCCTCGCCGGGGCAGTTGCTGCTGGCGGTGCCGGAGATCCTGCTGAACCGGCTGGGCACGCTGCTGATGGTGGCGGCGCTGGCGGTGCTGACGCCCAATTTCGCGTGGTTCGTGCTGTATGCGGTGCTGCTGCTGGTGGCCTTCGTGGTGGTCTATTTCGTGATCTACATCGCGACGTTGTTCATCAATCCGATGCTCATGATGAAGATGGCCCGGGAGCCGTCGCTGACGGTGTCGCGGAGCATCGTGGCGAGCCTGGTCGGGGTGGCGGGCTACCTGGCGGTCGTGCTGCATCAGTACCTGCGCCGGCGCACGAAGGTGTCGGCGGTGCTGCTGGGGGCGACGCTGCTGGCAACGCTGGCGGTTACGTACGTGTGGCCGTGGAATTTCATGGGGCCGAAGATCGCGGCGGCGGCCGCGGCGGACTACGACGACAGCGGCGTGCGCGCGACGTTGCAAAGCCAGAAGCTCAACGTGTCGGATGAATTCCGCATGAGCGGGAAGGAAAGCCGCCGGAAAAACGTGTCCGGCTGCATCCGCGCGGAAGGCGGGGCGCTCGGGTATGAACTCCGCCCGCGGATCGTCAAGGCCACGTTCACGTTCGACGACGGGTTCCGGACGGACGAACCGGGCCAGGGATTCAGCATCGTGCGTGGCGATTGGAACCGGCCGTCGCTGGAACAGGCGCTGGGCGGGAGCCGGATCCTGGGCAGTCCCGGCCTGTTCGGCCAGGCGTACGAGAACGTGGAACTGTTCAGCCTGAAGGAATCGGATTACAAGGCCCATGGCGGGCAGCCGGGGCGGCTCGAAGCGCAGGTGGGCGTGGATGTCTACCAGTATGTCGTGAAGGGCACGGTGCCGCTGAAGGCCCGGGAGCGGATCGACCTGGGCGCGGAGCAGGCGGTCATCACCGACGTGCTGGACGAAGGCGCAAGCTGCGCGGTGATCCTGCGGGAGCGCACGCTGCGGCTGAGGTTCGACCGCACGGCTCCGGCGAAAACGCCCTACGACAAGTTTTCGCGGAACGTGCTGTACGTGCTCCGGAATCCGGCGAGCGGCGAGGCGGTGCTGCCGAACGATGACACCGATCCGGACGTGGGCGACGTGCTGGGCGGGGCCCAGCGCCTGAGCATCCACTCGATCCGCCTGGAATACGGCGGCGACGACGGGCACGGGAACCACGGACCCCGCCTGGATGCGGCTTGGCTGGCCGGAGCGGAATTGGTGCGCGTGGAGGCGGTGAAGACGGATTATTTCCAAAAGGACCTGGTGGCCGATGGTCTGCTGCTGAGCAAATCCGGGGGATATTTTTCGTCCAACGAGAAGAGCAAGGCGGAGGTCGACGATGCACTGGACAAGATCCAGTATCCGGAGAACCCCACGGAGCCGGCCCTGCGGGAGTACATCCGCGCCATCGACCGGGCATCCGAAGGGCAGCGTTCGTGGAGCGAACGGGACCGGCAGGTGGCCATGCTGCAGAAAGTCGGGCCCGGAAATGTCCGGCTGCTGTTCGAGGAAATCCCGGAATCGTACCATTTGCGCTATGCGGCGCTGCCGTTGATCACCGCGGCGGACAAGGCCTGGGTGATCGAAAACCTGCGGCAGTATCCCTGGCTGGTGAAGGCGGTGTGGCAGAACAACTGGACGGCGGATGCGCGCGACGTGCTGGTGCGCGGCGTGCGGGAACTGTGGGAAGACATCCCGACCGAGTGGTTCAAGGCGGTGGCTTCCTTCCATGATCCGGCGACATACGGCGACCTGGTCAACTTTTTCGCGATCCGCGACGACCGGGCCGACAATTTCAAGATCCTGCAGGGGCTGGAAGGCATTGACCTGAAGGACGCGGTGGCCCGGGCCTGGCAAAATGCCCGGTGCGGCAGTGAATACGAAACGCACGAGATGTTGCCGATCGCCATCAACTACGGGCATCTGGATGCGCTGCGGATTGGAATCCGGGATCTCCTGGGCAATCCGGAGGAAAGCGACTGGCGCCGTCAGCAGGTCCGCGAGGCGGTGAAGGCCCGGACGGGCATGACCGGCACCGATGAGGAAATCGTGGCCTGGTACCGTGCGAACGAAGGCAAACTGGTGTTTGACCAGGAGACGCAGATATTCCGGGTGGCCGAACAGCCTTGAGACTCCGAGGGGGGGGCTCAAGGCTGAAAAGGGCTCAAAAGGCCTAAAAACGGCACTTTCGCGGCGTTTTCCGGCCGGGACGGAGCCCGGCCCTCCATATCCGGACATTTTGGAGTGACGACCTCCGTGTCGTCCGGGTGATCTATGCCGCGAGCCCCCGCATGGAGGGAATGGCCTTGCCTGTCCGGCGGGTGAAAAGATAAACTAACCGGCATGAAACGGGGTTGTTTTACCGCGGGGTGGGCATGAAAAGCAGGATTGGGCTGATGATGGCGGGCGGCTGGGCGTTGGCGGTCAACGTGGCGCTGGCGGGGGGCGGGGAGGAACTGGCGGCGCTGGCCGCCCGATTCCAGGAATACGGGTTGCCGGATGTGACCACGGCGACATGGGTGAAAATGCAGGCGTGCTGGACGCCACGCATCGAGGATCCGCTGCCCGACGAGTGGGATGCGTCGGGCAATGCCTGGCTTCTTTCAGAGACGCGGGACGAGTCCGGGCATCCGGTCCGGTGCACCGTGATGGCCGAGGGCGCGCGGATCGCGGACGTGGCCGACCGCGAGATGCTGAGCCGGCAACCGGTGAAAGCCGTTGATCCGCTGGCGCCGCCGGTGGCGCCCCTGCCGGGCGACAACGGCTACTGGCGGGCGGGCGACCCCGGGCGCGATGCCCAAAAAATCCAGCGTTATCTGGAAACGACGGCGTGGAGCCACGGCTACGGCGGCGACGAAACGCAACTGGGCCGGCAGGCGCTGCTGGCGGTGGCACTGTGGCAGCGGGGCGACACGACGAATGCGGCAGCGCTGTACGAGGCCTTGGCGGCGTACGAGGGCGGCGCGACGAACGTGGCGGCCGCGGCCATGAACCTGCTGGCGGACAGCCAGTACGGAAACCTATACACCGAGTTCCGCCGGAACACCGATTGGACGGCGTTCCGCGACGGCCTGCGCACGCTGCTGGCGCGCTATCCGGAAGGGTGGCGCATGGCGCCCGTGATGCAGTTGCTCCTGGCCAAAGTCGAGGCGCGCATCGCGCAGCCGGCGCCGGTTCCGGTGGACAGCGCCGGCCTGACCGAGACCGAGCTGCGGCAGGCCGCCGCGATGCTGGATTTGCGGGCCATCCGCGCGCGACGCACCATCTATAGCGATCCGGAAGTCCTGTGGCTGGTGCCCTCCTCCTGGACCAACCGGGCGACTCAGCCGCTGGACGCCGAACTGGAAATCCGCGCCCGCGGCATTGAAGCCATCCCTTTCCTGTTGAAGCTGGCACCGGATGACGCCCTGACGACGGTTGCCTGCGAATCGGTCACGCGCGACCGGTGGTACCGGTCGTTTATCGATTTCACCATGCTGGACCGCATGAAGCCGGGGCCCGACCGCGACAAATGGATCCGGAAGCTTTTCGATGACATCGACCGGCCGGCCACGCGCGGCGAAGTGGCGCGGGCGTGGCTGCGGGAGATGATGCCGGAGACCTGGCAGGATGAATACGGGCGCGAAGAGGGGCAGAAACTGACCGATGCCCTGCAGAAATTTTATCAGAAGAACCACGGCAAGACCGATGACGAACTGGCGGTGGCTTTTCTGCCGGGCAAGTATTCCAGCTTCAACAGGCTGGCGCAGGATGATCTGTTGGCACGGGCGCGGACCGCATCGATTCCGGCGCTGGAGGAATTCCTGACATCCAAAATGACGGTGCAAAACAAGAACGATGAGTGGGCGCGCCACATGCAACTGGGCGCCCGGGAGGATCTCTTGATCCGGTATGCGTTCCTGCGGGGGGAAGAGGCCCGGCCCGTGGTCGAAACATTCACCGGCATGTTGGAAAAAACCGGGAAAGATCCGGAACTGGTCGAGGCGCTGAAGCATTTTCCTTTCGGCGCGAGCCTGGCTGATCTGCTGAGGAGCGCCGGCGGTTCGCAAGACAGTACCGGGCGGCGTCTGCTGATGGCGAAGATGGATGTGACGCCGCTGGCGGAATGTGTCGATTCCGTGCTGGCCGGCGCAGTGGCCAGTACAAACCCCGCGGTCCGGATCGACCTGGCGAGCCTGTTGCGCCAGCGCGCCGGAGACCGGCCGGAAGCGGAGCTGCGCGCGACCGATCATGCCGCGGAATGGGAGACCCTGATCGCCGACGAGAGTTTCGCCGCTGGCTATCACTCCGATCCGATCGTGGTCTGCGACCGCTTCATGGCCTTGAACGAACACCTGTATGGCGGCGCCTGGGAAAAGATGGATTCGGGCGCTGAGCATGATTGGCAGGAAGGGGGCCGCGGCGAGATGGCCGCCAAATGGTTCCTGGAAAAACAAGGCGCCCCGGGGCGGGCGTGGTTGCGCGCGCGGGTGCGCCAGCGGCTGGCCGGAACCCCCGAGGCGACTCTGCCGCCGTATCCAGGCGCCCAAATCGTTCCGGCCGAGTCCCGCCTGGCGGATCTGCGCAGCCGTTTTGCCGGCGTGACCAACCGGAGTGCCGCGGCGCAGGCGGCCGCGGAGCTGAATTCCGAGGAGTCCGCGGCGTTGACTGCTCTGCTGCGGACCGATGCGGAGATCAACGCCCGGCTGTCGGCGCTGGCGAACCGGATCGAGAAGGTGACCGTGACCGGCGACGCGGGCGAACAAGGCCGGCAGCTGCAGGCGTGGCAGGAAAAGTTGCCCGCGCCGGAGCTGCTGGACGCGATGCGGCAAATCGTGGAGGGCGCCGTTCGCGATGGCAAATCCGCGACGGCCAAGTTGTCGCGCAAGGCGGGATTCGGCGGCTGCGAGCTGACCTTGGACATCAGCCCGCCCCAGCCGGTTAAAGACGGCGACAAAACCGTCGCGGAAGTGGAGGTCGGATATTCCGGGCTGGTTTGCGGCCCCGGGATTTTCGGTTCCGCGAATTGGCGGCTGGCGCCGCCGCCGGAAGGGGAGCGGTGTTGGTGGTCGCTGCAAACCTCCGACACCTACGACTTGCAGATGTTCGACCAGGCGCAGAAGAAACTTCTGGATCCGGCCGTGCCGGCCAGCGAAACCTTGTTTGCGGTCTTTCAGACCCGGGGAGAGAAGCCATGAAGATCCGTCCCGTTCAGACATATCCGGAACCGGGATATCCCACGCGCGACGAGGCGCGGGAGAATCCGGAGCTATTGAAACATGTGCCCGCGCGCTGGGAGAAGGCGCCGGGGCTGGCGGCGCTGCTGGGGGTGCTGGCGTTGACTTCCTCGCGCGCGGAAGCGGGCGAGGAAGGGGCGCCGCCGGCATCTGCGCTGGATCCGGAAGCTGCGGCCCGTCCGCCCGAGACCGCGCCGGAAATACAGAAGGCGAGCGTGGTGGTGGCGCCGATCCTGGACGAGGCGCTGGCGCGCGACGGCCGCGGCGCATTCGGGTGCGTGGTGGTCAATCCGCCCAGTTTTCTGGCGGAGGACGAGGCGCTGGAGTTGATCCGGACGGAACTGGAAGCGGCCGGGCTCCGGTTACAGAACGATGCCATTCTGGAAAACATGACGGCACCGACGGGGCCGGACGTGAGCCAGCAAGTGATCACCAACGCGGATGGATCGATTTGCATCAGCTCTTCCCGGGGGGAGTCCAATGTACTGGGCCAGCGGCCGGTCCGGTTTGATTGGGCCGACACCAACCGCGCGGTTTACATCGAATACCTTTGCCAGCGAGACTATCGCGAATGGGAAGGTTCTGCCATGAGCACCGTGGATTCCTACGATTTCGCGAAACTGGCCGGGCGGGTGGCGGAAGCCTATGGAAAATATCCGGCCGACCGGCGCACCACGTTTGGAATATTCTTCGATCCGCTGACCGATGAAGGCGTGGAGCAGCCGCAGATGACGGGGCTTTCGCCCGAGGAGGGGCGCGTGCTGAAAAACGAGCTCCGCGCGGCCGGGGCGGAGGCGAAGGATGCGCGGGGGCGCGACAAGCTGCGCCGGCAGGTGCGGTATTTCATTGAATTCCTGAAACAGGAAGGTCTTGTGCCGCCGCAGGAGTGAGCGGCAGGTTTTTGGCCCGTGCACTTGACGCTGCATTTGACCGACCGTTGCAACCTGGCGTGCCGCTACTGCTATGCGCGGCACGGTACGGCGGACATGAGCTTCGAGACCGCGGTGGCGGCGATTGAAAAATGCGCGGCGGGCCCGGATTGCGGCATCATCTTTTTCGGCGGGGAGCCGTTGCTGTGCACGCCGTTGATCTGGCGGATCATGGACTGGTGCCAGAAGCGGGGGGCGCACCGGTTCCACTACAAGGTCACCACCAACGGCACGATGCTGGATGACGCGTTCCTGGCGGAAGCCCTGGCGCGCGGGCTGCACATTGCGCTGAGCCACGACGGGGCGGCGGCGGCGCACGACGCCTTCCGCGTGCGGCCGGACGGCCGCGGCACGTTTGCGGAGGTGGAGACCGCGCGGCAACGGCTGCTGGCGCAGCGGCCGTATTCGCCGGTCATGATGACGGTGAATCCCGAAACAGCCGGTTGGTTTGCGCAGGGCGTCCGGGAGTTGCAGGCCAAAGGCGTGCAATACCTGATTGTGTCGATCAACCATGCCGGGCCGTGGACGGATGCCGCCCTGCGCACGTTGAAAAGGGAATTCCTGGAACTGGCGGAATGGCACGAGGAAAACTACCGCCGGGAGCGGAAGTTTTATTTTTCGCCGTTCGACAAGCGGATCGCCGCGCATGTGTTTCCGGAGCGGAGCAACTCATGCCAGCTAGGCAAGCGGCAGATTTCCGTTGGGCCGGACGGGACGCTGTATCCCTGCGTGCAATTCGTGGGGCGCAGGGAATACGCCATCGGCACCGCGGCGGGCGGAATCGACGAAGCGCGGCGCGCGGAAATCTTCTGCCGCAACGAGCGGGACAAGCCGGAATGCGCCGGTTGCGCGCTGGAGCGGCGGTGCCACAACAAGTGCGGTTGCCTGAACATCCAGACGACGGGCCGCCTGGACCAGATTCCGGCGGTGCTGTGCGAATACGAGCGGATGGTATTTCCGATCGCGGACCGGCTGGCGGGGCGGCTGTACCGGATGCGGAACGCGATGTTCCTGCAGCGGCACTACAATCCAGCGTTTCCGGTGCTGTCCTTCCTGGAGGACCTGGGGGTGTCATAGGCGGCCCGGTGGAACAATAGGGAGGGGCTCAAGACCGGAAGGGGCTCAGAAGTCTCACGAGCAACACCGTCCCGACATTTCCTAATATCTTTCGCAATTGATGTCAAAACGAGCCTGACGGTCTATAAATTTATAATTATCAATATAACGCAAGACATTGACATTAAAATTATTATACATATTTATAATGACATTGTTGTTAAATCATATTACGCTAATTCATAATTAATTACATGCTATAAAGAAAATTTTATTACAAATGATGTTGCAGTTACGTCAAAGGAGGACTGACATGGAACGTAAGCGGATCATGATGGGGATGATTGGGTTCATGATGGTCTTCGGCATGACCGCACTAGGTGAATTGCTCCCCAATGAAGATGCCGACGGCGATGGCATGCCAAACGGCTGGGAAGTGGATCATGGTTTGAATCCGTTATCTGGCGTATCCAGCAACCTGGTGGCGTGGTACCGGTTTGATGAGGGGAGTGGGGGGGCAATCAGCAATTCGATGTCCGGAAGCTACACGGGGGTTTTGCTGGGGGCCACGGCCGGATTTACGAACTGGGTGGCCGGCCATTCCGGCGGAACCAATGACCAGGCGCTGTGGTTCGATGGCACGAACGATTATGTATCCATCCCGACGAATGGGTGCGGATCGATCATTACACAGGCGCCATTTAGTGTGAGTGCGTGGGTATATCGGGGACCCACGTACAAAGCAAATGCTGCTGTGTTCTCGGATGCGGATACTAATGGGGGATCGTTACACGGCTATACACTGCGCAGGGTCAATGCGGGATCTCAGGGTTTTATTGTGGGTGGTGACTCCATCAGCAGAACATGCCTGGTTAGTGTAGCAACAGGTCGCTGGATTCATCTGACAGCGGTCTACGATGGCGCGAACATGAAAATGTATGCGGATAATTCTCTAGTATATACCAACACCTGCGCCTCGTTCACGTCGACGAGAAAAGATCTGTTGATCGGCGCCGGATATTTCAATGCAACAAACTCCTACTGGCAAGGGGCAATCGACGACGTGCGCATATATCAGGCCGCGCTTAGCAATACTGATATTGAGAACATGTCAGATGCGGATGAGGATGCCGACGAGGATGGGTTGAACAATCTTGCGGAATACCTGCATAATACCGATCCAAACGACGCCGACACAGATGGGGACGGGATCAATGACGGGGAAGAGATAAATATCGGCACGGATCCAAACAACACGGACTCTGACTGCGACGGGATGTCGGACGGGTGGGAAGTGCAGAATGGCCTGGAGCCACTTTCGGGGCTGTCCAGCAACCTGGTGGCGTGGTACCGGTTTGATGAAACAAGCGGGACAACGGCTTCCAATGCGGTCACAAATGCCCATGCCGGCACCTTGATGAATTTCGCAGGAACGAGCACCAGCGGGTGGACGACGCAAGGACGCTTGGGCGGCGCGTTGGCGTTCGATGGCAGCAATGACTGGGTGCGCATCGCCCAGGGCCCGCTGCTACTGACGGGCGGGGCTTTCACGGTGAGCGCGCAAGTGTGGCTGGACGACGATTGTGCGTCAGACTGGCCGTCCGTCATCAGTGATATGGAAGCCTCTTCCTGGAATGGCTACGACATGGGCTTTGATGTCTCCGGGCGGGCATACGCTGAAGTTGGCACGTTGGGCTGGGTTCAGGACACGGTATCGCATGCGGGTGAATGGGTACAAGAAACGCTGGAATATGATGGATCCACTCAGCGCTTGTATCTGAATGGCACCCTTGTCGACGCACCGGTTGCCGCCGGCTTCGTGGCTGCCACAAACGGGTTTATCGCCATTGGAGACAATCCCAATTGCGGGTACAGCCAACATTGGAAGGGCCGGATTGATGATGTGCGGATCTACCGCGGAGCGCTGGGAGCCAACGGCCTGGCCGCCATGTGCGATGCTTTTGCGGATCCGGATAACGATGGTTTAAACAATACGGAAGAATACCAGCTGGGAACGTCACCCAACAACGCCGATACGGATGGAGATGGGCTGCCAGACGGCTGGGAGACGGAGTGCGATCTGAATCCGCTGTCGGGAATAACCAGCAACCTGGTGGCATGGTATCGGTTTAACGCGACGAACGGCGTGGCGATTAGTAACTCGATATCGGGATGTTATACCGGTGTTCTATTAGGCTCGACGGCTGGATTTACCAATTGGGCGACTGGGGTGACCGCGCAGCCGGGAGATCAAGCCCTGAGATTGGATGGAACCAACGACTACGTCGCAGTCTCTACAAATGGCTGGGGTTCTATAATTACGCAAGGGCCTTTTAGTGTTAGCGCCTGGATATTTCAGGATCCGGCCATGAATAAGAGATGGGGTGGGATCTTCTCTGATTCGGGCTGGAACGGTGCTAATGGCTACTTCACGGGCTATTCCTTGCGGGTAGATACGAATGTAGATGAGTATGTTGATTACAACAGCGCATGTTACTATGTCGGTTGTAGCTCGGATTTCAACGGGTGCTATCAGAAAGATTGGGCACAGGGATTTGCTGGCCGCTGGGTTCATGTTGTGGCGACCTACACCGGTACAGTCATGCGGTTGTATGTGGATGGAGTTATGGCCCAGAGTGCAAGGGCGTTGTTTGTCCCTGTGTGCAATCCTGAATTTTTAATTGGTGCTGGCCATGTAAACTTTGGCGAATCATATTGGCCTGGTGTCATTGACGATGTGCGGATTTACCGGGAGGCGCTGAGTGAGGACGCGATCGCCGACCTGGAAGAAGCACAAGCCGATCCGGATGGAGACGGGGTCAACAATCTGGACGAGTATCTCAACGAGACAGATTCCGCAGAAGGGATTCCCACATCGTATACACATGAAGGTGCAATCGATGTGTCGTTTGTACCAACAAACTGGACCACCACGAGTACCAAGCGCTATCTAGCGCATTTCAACAACGGGACTCCCGGTGCAGAGATGCAACTATTTGTGGATCGAAACGACCGGCTGAATTTTGTGGTGTATGATGCCGCCGGGCAGCGGCATTCCATCCGGTATGGACCCATTGATGCGGCAGCCGGCTTGATAAAAAACCATCACGTGATCAATGGGATGACCAACCGGATTGTCGCCGCGTGGAGAAACCTGAATTCCGGGGAATCCAATGCGGAATTGCGTTTGTTTGTGAATGGTATCGATTGGCAGACCACCTGCGGTAATAACGGCAACCCCAAGCATACGGTGTACCACTGGTATGTCACGCAAGACGGGTATTATGAGGCGGACCAGGTGCAAATTGATTTTCCCGCCGTAGTCCGGACAAACACGGAAATTCGCGGTTCTGCATTGATAGCGGCCTATCCCGCTCAATGCGCGGAACTCACCGCCACGGTGCATACCTCGGCCTGGGGCATGATCCAGGCGGATTTCCCGACCAATGTCATGCCCTTTGCGCCGGTCAACGGAGAGAAAAATGTGCCGGCCCTCCGGCATCCGCAAACGATTGTTCAGGAGCTCGGCGTCAATAGCGATACTGTTTCAGCGGACTACTGGTCGACAATGGTGCGGCAGTACTCCCAAATGTTTGACGGAGCCGAAATGGCATCCGGTTGGGGCCGAGATTCAAGTCCGTCAACCTGGGGCATGACCATCTCGAACTCCCTGATGCTCATGGCGGCGGCCACGAACCAGGACTTTCACCTGGGAATTGGTTCGTGGTGGCATTACGACCATGTGCTGCGCACGCATCCTGCTCTGCTGACCAACGGGGCGTATGTTTTGAATATCGATGGCGATGCAAAAGTAACCACCGCGCCGATTTCAACCGTCAGTTGCGCGACAAGCGGAACCAATAACGTCAGTTCATATCCTGCGCTCATTGACATTTCCGATCGCTCTGTGGTGTCAAATTACATGGCAGCGTGGTCCAATCACATGTCCATGTATACGAATTGCACCTATTTCTTTATCAACGAGGACGCTTTGTTGACCATGATGCAATCCTATGACCAATCGCCGACATACAGTGCGGCAGGTCTGGCCTGGTTCCGGGAGTATTGGACAACCCGTTATCCGGGCACAGGCGGCGATACCAAGCGTTTTCCGGTCAGTCCCATTGATTATCGCACAAACGGGATTTCCGCATGGCTGGAAATCCATCCCGGCTATACAAATATACTGGAAATCACGACGGATCCCGAGCATTGGGCCCGCTGGTGGGAATGGCGGCGCTTGGTCTGGGCGAACATGCTGAGTCAATATGCCGATACAATGGAGGCCCTGAACGCCAACAATCCCCGCTGGCAGGGCACCGTATACTTTATGTCGCTCTGTTCCGTGTGGAGCGAGCGGTGCGGAATCGATATGTCATTGAACCAGCGCATGCCCAATCTGAAGTGGATGGTGATGGAAAACCAGCGCCATCATACATATGGCTATTCTACAAGTTACACAAACGCCAATAACGAAATTCTCAATCTTCCCGAAGAGGAGACGAAACTGCAATTGCGGGCGTTAAAGACGGTCACAACGAACGGAACGGGATTTGGCAGTTTTGCGCAAATCCATATTCCGACTCTTGATGATTCTTTCCTGTACAGCATCGCCTATATGACGCAGGACATGGTGTATGCCGCCTCTGCGGATTTCCAATCGCAATTACTTGTTCCATATTCCGCGCCGCTGTTGGTCGACCGGCCGGGTTGGGTGAGTTGGCAGGGCGCGACATATATTTCGAATGCGGCTAGCACTTGGAACGAGATTCGCTACCGCGATCTGTGGGAGGCCATTTCCAATGTGGCGCCGGTATTGGCCGAGATGTCGACGTTGACCACCAACTTAACATGGTCGGCGCCGGAGGATGCGGTCGGGTACCAGCTGGTCTTCAGCACCAATGCCGGTTTTGCATCCACGAATCTGGATCTCACGGCGACGACGAATGCGTTGTCCTACAACCAACGTGAACATTATCTGCCCGCGGGTAAGGATATCTACTGGCGCGTCCGGGGAATCTACCAGGAATTGCACATTGCCAACGACGGAGCGGTAACCTCTACCAGTACATATTATGGTGCGTGGGCACCGGTTGAGGCTGTGGTTTTGCGGCTGGCCGATCGGGATGGGGATGGAATGCCGGATGCCTGGGAAGATGAATTCGGGTTGGAGCCGGATACCCCCGATTCTGGAAATGACGATGACGGGGACGACCTGACTAATCTGGAGGAGTATCAGAACTCCACGGATCCATCTGCCATGGATACGGATGGGGATGGGCTAGGGGATGGGGCAGAAATCGCGAACGGAGCAAATCCGTTGCTGCCGGATACGGATGGCGACGGGATGCTGGATGGTTGGGAAGCCCAGCACAACCTGGATCCGCTGGCTGATGATGCCAGTGGCGATCCGGATGAAGACGGGCTCACTAATCTTGAGGAATATCAGCATGGCACGGATCCAAACATTGCGGACACCGATTACGATGGGCTGCCGGATGAATGGGAAGTGGCGAACGGCCTGAATCCGCTTTCCGGGATTTCCGGCAATCTGGCTGCCTGGTACCGGTTTGATGAAATGAGCGGATCTACGGCCTCCAATGCGGTCACCAATGCCTACGCCGGGACATTGCTGAACTTTGCAAGTACGGACACCAGCGGGTGGACAACTGCGGGCCGTTTGGGTGGTGCGTTGACGTTTGACGGCAGCAACGACTGGGTCCGCATCGCGCAGAGCCCGCTGCTGCTGACGGGCGGAGCCTTCACGGTGAGCGCACAAGTATGGCTGGACGGAAGTTGTACGTCAGACTGGCCGTCCGTCATCAGTGACATGGAAGTCTCTTCCTGGGACGGCTACGACATGGGGTATGATGGGGAGCACCAGGCCTATGTCCAGATGGGCTGTTGCAGCATGATTCAGGATTCGACTCCGTACACCAATGAATGGGTGTGGGAAACGTTGGAATACGACGGGAGCAATCTGCGGTTGTATGTGAACGGCGTCCTGGTCGGCGCTCCCACCGGAACGAGCTTTGTCGTTGCCACGAACGGATTCATTGCGATTGGGGACAATCCGAACTGCGGTTACAGCCAACATTGGAAGGGCCGGATTGACGATGTGCGAATTTATCGTGGTGCATTGGGCGCGAATGAGGTGGCCGCAATGTACGATGCCTTTGCGGATCCGGACATGGACGGACTGAATAACCTGGGAGAGTACCAGTATGATACTGATCCAAACGATAGTGACGCGGATGATGACGGGCTAAATGATGGCGCGGAGATAACTAGTGGCACAGATCCGAACGATAGGGACACGGACGGAGACGGGATGCCGGACGGCTGGGAAGTCGCGCACAGCTTGAATCCGCTTTCGGGAGTGTCCACCAGCTTGGCGGCATGGTACCGGTTTGATGAAACAAGCGGGGCCGCGGCTTCCAATGCGGTCACCAATGCCTATGCCGGCACATTGCTGAACTTCGCCGGAACGAGCACGAGCGGTTGGACAGCCGATGGTCGTTTGGGTGGAGCGTTGGCTTTCGACGGGAGCGATGACTGGGTCCGCATCGCCCAGAATCCACTTTTGTTGACGGGCGGGGCGTTCACGGTCAGCGCACAAGTGTGGCTGGACGGAAGTTGTACGTCAGACTGGCCGTCGGCCATCAGCGACATGGAAGTCCCTTTCTGGAATGGCTACGACATGGGGTTTGATGGGGAGCACCAGGCCTATGTCCAAATGGGCTGTTGCAATATGATCCAGGATTCGACTCCGTACACCAATGAATGGGTGTGGGAAACGCTGGAATGCGACGGGAGCAATCTGCGGTTGTATGTAAACGGCATCCTGGTTGGTGCTCCAGCCGGAACGAGCTTTGTCGTTGCCACGAACGGATTCATTGCGATTGGGGACAATCCGAACTGCGGTTACAGCCAACATTGGAAGGGCCGGATTGACGATGTGCGAATTTATCGTGGTGCATTGGGCACGAATGAGGTGGCCGCAATGTACGATGCCTTTGCGGATCCGGACATGGACGGACTGAATAACCTGGGAGAGTACCAGTATGATACTGATCCAAACGATAGTGACGCGGATGATGACGGGCTAAATGATGGCGCGGAGATA
>CAZMOR010000284.1:0-1514 GCA_964567795.1 uncultured Verrucomicrobiota bacterium | reverse complement strand
AGGCCGTCGTCGTGCTGGAGGATGTCGACCAGCCGGCCCTCGCCGCGGCCGACCAGGTCCTGGCCGAAATCGGCGGACGCGCCGTCTACGCCGGCAACTCCGGCCTGCTCACGCGCGAAATCCCCGGCAAGCCCACCCCGGCCTATCTGCGCGAACTCGCCGCTTCCGGCCGGTGGCTCCTGGCCTCCAGCGGCCCCGAGGATGATCATCGCCAGGCCATTTCCAAGGAGGGCCTCCTCGGCAATCCATTCACCCATCCCGTGGTCAGGAACAACCGGCTCGAAAGCAACGATCTGTTCCAGAAACGCCTCGACCAGGCCCTGGATGGCGCCGAAGCCAGCCTGCCGGATTCCGCCGCGAAAATCCTGGTCTATCCTTTCGGCGACTACGGCCAGGCCACCCTGGATACCCGCCCGGTTTTCGTCAAAATCTTCCGGGATTCGGTCGCCCGCCATTTCGACCTGGCGATTTTCTACGATGACAACGGCTTTCTCGCGCCGGGCTTCGATCCGCTCCGGATTCCCGCGCGCGTCGTTCCCGCCCAATGGACCGCCGACCGCCTCGCCGAACATCTCCACCGCGAAAATCCCGCCGTCCAGTGCCGGCTGGAGCTCGCCAAGCTGCTGTATTGGAACCGCCAGCATGAAGAGGCTGACTACTGGTTCCAGCGTGCCCTCGCCGCAGGCGCGGATCCCAGGGAAGTCACCTTCAACTGGGGCGCCAATGCCTACCAGCAGGGTGATCTCCCCACCGCCATCCACAAACTGGAACAGGCCCGGGAACTGAATCCAACTTCGCCCAAGGTCGCTGAAACCCTCGAAAACGCCGTCAACAAAGAGCGTCCGCTCCTGCAGCTCAACGGCACCTACTGGGAGGATAACGAAGGCCGCTCCTACGAACAGCTCCATGCCGAAGCCGATGGCTTCGTCCGCCAATACCTGCGCCTCGGCGGCCTCGCCGACTACAACCGCTGGAAAACCGACGGCCTCGGCGATGAACGCGGCACCCGCGTCGGCGTCAGCGGCCTTTGGTACCTCCAGCCGCAGGTCTGGCTCGAAGGCCGCATCTGGCAGCTTCAGATGGAGGGCGCGCTGGATGATCTCCTCGTTGGCCAGGCCGTCCTGCATCTGCCCAACCGCTGGCTCGGCGGCTATGCCGAACTCAGCTTCTCGCGCGATGAAATCGAAACCGTCGAGGCCCTCCGCGCCGATATCCAGGCCGATACCTACGGAATCGACACCTACTCCCGCCTGTTCGACAAGGTCGATGCCTTCGTCAATGGCCGGCTCATTGATCGCACCGATGACAACACCACCTGGCTGGTCTTCGGCCGCCTGGTCTACCGCCTGAAGGAATGGCCCTATCTCGGCGCCGGCTACCTCTTCCGCTTCGCCGACAGCGACTTCGATCCCCCGGAATACTGGGCCCCCGAGAATCTCGAACAGCACCAGCTCTATGCCTCCCTCCGCGGCGGCTGGCGCTCCTTCACCTATTCCCTCAGCGGCCAGGTCGGC
>CAZMOR010000283.1:0-3890 GCA_964567795.1 uncultured Verrucomicrobiota bacterium | reverse complement strand
CGTCGCCAGCAGGAACTTCGCGTGCGGCGGCGGCTCCTCCAGCGTCTTCAGCAGGGCGTTGAACGCCCCCGCGCTCAGCATGTGCACTTCGTCGATGATGTAGATCTTGTAGGGTCCCCGCGCCGGCGCGTAGCGCACGTTTTCGCGCAAGTCGCGCACTTGGTCCACGTTGTTGTTCGAGGCCCCGTCGATTTCGATCACGTCGAGGCTGTTGCCGGCCACGATTTCCTTGCACGAATCGCACTTGTCGCAGGGATCCGCGTTCTTGCCGCGCTTCTGGCAGTTGAGGGCCTTCGCCAGGAGCCGCGCTGTCGTCGTCTTGCCCGTGCCGCGCGGCCCGACAAACAGATACGCATGCGCCACCCGGTTTGTTTGGATCGCGCGCGCCAGCGTCTGCACGACATGGTCCTGTCCGACCACCTGCTCGAACTGCTGGGGGCGCCATTTCCGCGCCAATACTTCGTATGACATGCTATCTTCTCCCGCGGATCGTTCCAACCCGCGCTCCTTCCGAGCCGGCCGCCACGGGCCAGGACACCCACGGCACCCGGAAGAACGGCCATACCGTTGCTGCCTTCCGGCCCTGGCGGGGTTCTGGCTTCATCCGTCGCATGGGACCCAACCCGTGGCAACCGGCCCGGAAGGAACCCGGTCCGGCCCGCCGGAATTCCGCCCCGGCGAGCGTTCAACACCCTATCTTCCTGCGCCCCGAAAAGCAATCCTGCCGGTGCCCGCTTTTCCCCCATGCGGGGGCTCGCGGCTCAAGCCGGAAAAACGCCGCCAAAGTGCCGTTTTCAGGCTTTTTCACCACTTTTCCGGCTTGAGCCCCCCCCTCCTCGCATTCCAAAGTTCCGGCCCTCCCCCCCTGCTATCACCCATGATTTTGCAACAAGCCCTTTTCATATTTGAAAACAGTCACGATCGTTGAAGCGGCTGCAAAGACCTTGTAGGGTGTGGCTAGGATGAGTACCCAACCCGACATGTCCATCTCGACGGTGAATGCCGCGGAACATTCGCTCCCGTCCGGAAAATATCCTGATTTGGATATCCAGCTCTTCCAGCAGGCCCCCGCCCCCATGGCGGTGTTGAATGAAAACAACCAGATCCTGATCGCCAATCCGGCACTGGCTGCGTTCCTCAACTTACCGGTGCCCGAGCTGCTCCACCAGCCTTTCTGCCGTTTCATCCTGCCGGAAGACCAACCCGTCTTTGATCGTTTGCGCCAGGCCCTTGGCGAATCCGGAACGGCTCCCGCCTGCGCCCTGCGGCTCGGGACGGGAAACGGCCTGCCGCTTTGGGTGCATCTGGCCGCCCGCCAAACCGCAGGTGCCGCAGGCGCGCCGGAATGTCATCTCGTCCTCGGCGACATCACCGCCTTCATGCAGCAGGAGAGTTGCCTCAAGCGCCTTTATGTCATGCTGGCCCAGGTCAACCAGGCCATCGTGAACTACCGGGAAACCCATGAACTCTACCGGGCCATCTGCCGCATCGCCGTGAAATACGGGCAGTTCCGCATGGCCTGGGTCGGGCTGGTGGACGGGCCCACCGGCCTGCTCAAACCCGTCGCCCATGAAGGCCATGAAGACGGTTACTTGAAAGCCATTCACGTCAACGTCAATCCCGGCAGCGCATTCAGCCAGGGGCCCGTGGGCCAGGCCATTCTGAAAAAACAGGTCATCGCCAGCAACGATACCGACCCCGCCTTCCAGCGCTCGCCCTGGCGGCAGGAAATGCTGAAACATGATTTCCGGGCGATCGCGTCGGTGCCCTTCCATTATAATCAGGACGTGGTCGGCACGTTGAACCTGTACTCCGAAACCCCCTGCGCGTTCTCCGCGGAGGAAATGGATCTGCTGAAACGGATCGGCGACGCCGTCTCCTTCGCCCTCGAGTGCCTCGAAATCGAAGCCCGGCGCCAGCGCGCCGAACTGGCCCTGCGCGAAAGCGAAGCCCAGAACCGCGCCTTCATCCACGCCATCCCGGACCTCATTTTCCGGAACAACCGTGCCGGCGAATACCTGGCCGTCCACGCGCCGGATCCACACCTGCTGGCGGCCCCCATCGATGCCATCCTGCACCATAAAATCGGGGAGTTTCTTCCCAAGGGCATCGCCGGGCGCTGCCTGAAAGCCATCGCCGCCGCCCTGGATACCCGCACCCTGCAGAAAGTGATCTACACCCTCGCCATGGAAAACCGGAAGCGGCGCTTCGAAGCCCGCATCGCCCCCTGCACCGCCGACACGGTCCTCACCATCGTCCGCGACATCACCGAGCTGGAGCAAAACGGCAAACGGAAACATCCCCGGCGCCGGAAAAAATCCTGAACCCGGCGGAAATTACCGCCGGCGAATCCAGGCTTCCGATCGGTATTTGGCTTCCAAGGCCGCCGCCGGCTCCCGGACTTCGCGCGGCAATTCCCGGTGCTCCCATTTCAACCCCCACTCCTGCGCCAGGGATTGCGCAACCGCCGCTTCCAGCTTCGCCGCCCGCGGCCGGGCCTCCGGCAGTTGCAGCGATCCCTGATACAACACGGTCTCGCCAAAGCGCCGGATCGCCCCGCCCAGGATTTTTCCCGCATCGGTCAGGATATCCAGCGCCACGGGCTGCACGAAACACTGCGCCGCCCCGCCCGGTCCCTGCGGCGCGTGACTCCCGCCTTTCGCGCACAACCGCGCGGCCAGGCCCGCTTCGCGCAGGCCGCCGAGAATCGCTGTGTGCAGCCGCCGGTAGATGTCCGCCGGCCGCAGCATCCCCGCCGCCGGAAAAACGCAGGCAAACGTCAAATCATCCAGATGCGGCACGATGCCCCCGCCCGTCGGCCGCCGCGTATAGTTCTGCCCGATGCCCGGGGGCAGCTTCGGTTCCACCTCCTGCACCCGCTGCGCGTATCCAAAGGTCGCCCCCGCACCCCGCCACCGGAAAAACCGCAGGCAGAACGCCTCCGGTCTCGATTGGGCCAGCGCCTCATCCACGGCCATCTGGCCGAAGACGTCGCATGCCGGCGTTTCCAGGATGACGCCGCTCATGGCTACCGCCTCAGTTCCAGGCCAGGTTGGGATTGCGCGCCGCCGCCAGTTCGTCCAGCCGCTTCACCGGCAGGGTGTGCGGTGCGGATTTCACGCGCGCCGGATCGGCCAGCGCTTCGGCGTGCACCGCCCGCAGGGCCGCGACAAAGGCATCCAGCGTCTCCTTCGTTTCCGTCTCCGTCGGTTCGATCATGATGGCTTCGTGCACGATCAGGGGGAAGTAGATCGTCGGCGCGTAGAAGCCATGGTCGAGCAGCCGTTTGGCCACATCCAGCGTCTTGACCCCGTTCAACTTCTCCGTTTCGGTCATCAGCACGCATTCATGCATGCAGGGTTCGTCCACCGCCGCCGGAAACAGGTCCTTCAGTTTCGCGCGGACATAGTTGGCGTTCAGAATCGCGTTCTCCGCGATGCTCCGCAGGGCCGCCGCGTCATGGCTGCGCAGATAGGCGTAGGCCTTCAGGGCCACGCCGGTGTTTCCGCAAAAACTCCGCACCCGGCCGATGCTGGCCGCGCCCTGGGCCTGCACCGCGAACTTTCCGTTCTTTTCGATCACCCGCGGCAGGGGCAGGAACTTTTCCAGGGCGGCCGCCACGCCGACCGGTCCCGCCCCGGGTCCACCGCCGCCGTGCGGCGTTGAAAACGACTTGTGCAGGTTCAAATGCAGGATGTCCACGCCGAAATCCGCCGGCTTCGCCAGCCCCAGCAGCGCGTTGAAATTCTCCCCGTCCATGTAGAGCAGCGCGCCCGCCGCGTGGACCGCCGCCGCGATTTCGCGGATCTGGCCCTCGAACAGTCCCAGCGTGTTCGGCACCGTCAGCATCACCATCGCCGTCTGCGGCCCCAGCGCCGCCTTCAGCGCAG
>CAZMOR010000282.1:0-1633 GCA_964567795.1 uncultured Verrucomicrobiota bacterium | reverse complement strand
GCGGGAGTTGTACTGGATGGTGGCGAGGGTTTCGAGGACGGCGCCGATGCTGCCCCATTTGGGGCCTTCAAGGTCGCGCAACTGTTCGAAATACTTTTGGACGAGGGGGCGGCGGGCCTCGGCGATGGAGGCGGGCCAGGCGGTGATGATGTCTTCCGCCGGCATGGACTCGTCGCGCCAGGAGGACACCGTGGCGGATTGCGCGGGCGCGGCGGCCGGGGTGGAGGCGGGCGGCGCGGGCGGCGTCCGGCCATGCAGGAGGACCCCGGCGCCGATGGCGGCCAGGCCGATGACCACCGCAGCGGGAAGGCTCCAACGGAGGAGCATTTCGCGCCGGGGATGCGGGACGGCCACCGGCACTGGCACGGTCTTGTGCAGTGCGGCGAGCGTGGCGGGCGGCGCCATGATCCGGATGGCGGGCGCCACGGGCGGCGGCGCCGGGGTTACGCGGATTGAGGCCGGGCCCGGCGAGTTCGGCAGGATTTTGCGCAGCGCCGCCAGGGCGGCGACGGCGGAAGGGTGCCGGTCCTCCGGGGCGAACGACATGGCTTTCAGCACCCACTCGCAGACGGCGGGCGGCAGATCGGGGCGCAGGGCACCGAGGGGTTTGACCTGGTGCTGCAAATGGCTGGTGATAAGGTCGGGAATGGTGTCGCCTTCGATCGCGCTCTTGCCGGAGAGCAGATAGTAGAAGACGCAGCCCATGGCGTAGATGTCGGTGCGGGCATCGAGCGGCTGGTGGCGGAGCTGTTCGGGGGCGACGTAGAGGATCGAGCCATAGATGGACGTATTGCCTTCGAGGCTCTGCACGGTGGGCTGGGAGACGAAGCGGGCGAGGCCGAAGTCGAGGATTTTGTACTGCCAGGCGCCGCTGGGCAGGCGGGTGCGCATGATGTTCTGCGGCTTGAGATCGCGGTGGATCAGGCCGGCCTGGTGGGCGGCCACGAGGGCTTCGAGCGTCTGCTGGGCGGCCTCGGCGAACTCCTCGCAGGAGAACGGGGCGCGCTTGACGACGACGTCGAGGGTTTCGCCGTCGACGAATTCGGTGATGACGTAGGGGCCTTTTTCGTCCACGCCGAAATCATGGATGGTGAGGATGTTGGGGTGCTGGATGGCGGCAAGGGTCATGGCTTCGCGCCAAAGGCGTTCGGTGCCTTCCGGATCATCGAGGAGCGGTTCGGGGGGATTCCAGCGCTTGATGGCGACAAAGCGCTGCAACTGGACATCCCAGGCCTGGAAGACGGCGCCGGAGCCGCCCGAGCCGAGGGCGCGCCGGATTTCATAGCGGCCAGCGATCAACGTTTCCGGGGAGGAGGAAGAGCGATCCGTTTCGGGGGACGGGCTGTTCTTTTTCACGCCGGAAAGTCTAGCGACGGGAGTCGGGACTGTCGAGTTTAGAGCGTATTAAGATGCGGCGCCCGGCAGGGAACGGAGCCGGGAGAGAAGGGGGGGGGCGGCGTCGCCGAGGCATGAGCCGCGATTCCCCGCATGGGGGGGGCGGGTTGGAATCCCGGAGCGGAGGGGGAAAACAAATGGCGGAGAGAGAGGGATTCGAACCCTCGGAACCAGTTATTACCAGTTCGACGGTTTAGCAAACCGTTGCTTTCGGCCACTCAGCCATCTCTCCGCACAG
>CAZMOR010000281.1:0-12188 GCA_964567795.1 uncultured Verrucomicrobiota bacterium | reverse complement strand
CCCGAGATCATCCTCTACGACGAGCCCACGTCGGGGCTGGATCCGGTGATTTCGCGGCAGATCGACCTGCTGATCGACGACCTGCGGCGGCGGTTGGGCGTGACGAGCGTCGTCGTGACCCACGACCTGTACAGCGCTTTGTATATCGGGACCCGCGTGGCGATGCTCCACGACGGGAAGCTGGTGGTGTGCGCCAAGCCCGAGGAATTCATTGCATCGAAACATCCCGTCGTGCGAGACTTCCTGCTGGCGCAGGGCATCGCCGACCTGCGGGACGTGCGGAAGGCGTTTGGAAAATGAAGTTCAAGAAGCAAGTGGCCGTGGAAGTCGTGGTGGGCGTGTTCTCGTTCGCCGTCATCGCCGTGCTGTTCGCGCTGACGACGATGCTCAGCGAGGAAGTCCTGTTCAAGAAATACACCTATATCGAGGTGGTGTTCGATGCGGTCAACGGCCTGCGCGTGGGCGACGAGGTGAATGCCCGCGGGGTGACGATCGGCAAGGTGAAGGGCATCGTGCTGGCGAAGGACGGGGTGCACATCCGCGCCCGGCTGGACCAGCCGGTGGAGCTGCGGGCGGACTACCGGATCGAGGTGATGTCGGGCTCCGTGCTGGGCGGGCGCTTCCTGCAGGTGGAGCAGGGCTCCCCCGACGCGCCGCTGGTTCCGCTGAACCTGCCGCTGAAGGGCAGCGAGACGGCCGAGCTGCTGGACACGGCCACGAAGACGGTGCAGGACATCCGCAACGCGCTGAACGACGGCGTTCTCGCGGACCTGAAGGCCTCCATGGCGGAGATCCGCAAGATCACGACCAGCCTGGCCGAGGGCGAGGGCACGCTCAGCCGCCTGATGAAGGACGACCAGCTCTACACCGACATCCAGCAGATCGCGGCCAACATCCGGACCATCAGCGAGGCGATTGCCAAGGGCGAGGGCACGGTCGGCAAGCTGGTGATGAAGGACGAAGTGTACCAGCAGCTCAAGACGGTGGCGGCGAACCTCAGCGAGATCAGCGACCGGCTGGCCAAGGGCGAGGGGACGGTGGGGCATCTGCTGAGCGAGGACGACCAGGTCTACCAGGACCTGGCGGCCACCATCAAGCAGCTCCGGGGCATCACGGAGTCCGTCGGGCGCGGCGAAGGGTCCGTGGGCAAGCTGCTGACCGACGACGAACTCTACCAGCAGTTCCAGTCGCTGCTGCGCGAAGGCCGCGCCGCGCTGGACGACATGCGCGAGACCTCGCCGGTGACCACGTTCACCAGCATCTTCTTCGGGGCGTTCTAGGGCAGTCAGGCACGCGGAGGCGCAAGATGAAAAGGCAAGGATGGAGCGGAATGACGGCGATGTTGGTCGCCGCGTTGATCTGGGCCGCGGTGCCGGCGATGCCGGCGCTGGCGGGCGATACCGGCGATGATTCGACCGGGGCGGCCATCACGGTGGGCCTGATGGTGGCCGTGGTGGCTGTGTACGGGCTGGTTTCGCTGCGCTCCGACGTGGACCGCTACACGGAGGCGGAAAAAGACACCGTCATTGCCCGCGCGGCACAGAAGGCCGCGGAGTCGCCGGTCGTGCTGCAGGCGGTCACGGCGCCGATCGGCCTCGGGGCGCCCGGTTCCGGCGCGCAAACGGAAGTGGCCGGCGCCACGATCGGCTGGCGGGTGAATTTCTAGGGCCGGGGTTGCCCCGCGCGGATTATTCGCGCAGCCGGGACAGGAAGCCGAAGGCGGTCCATGGCCGACATGCAGGAACCGGAACCCAGGCCACCGGCCGGCCGGCTGGCCGGGCGGCTCCTGCGATTCCGCCGGACCGTGCTGGCGCTGGCGGCGGCGGGGACGCTGTTCTTCGGGCTGCGGGCGGCCCGGCTTTCCACGGAATGGGACGAACAGGCGGAACTGCCGGCGAACGATCCCGACCGGGTTGAGTTTGACCGTTTCCGGGAACGCTTCGGGGGGCAGGAATACCTGCTGGTGACGCTGCGGACGGATGACGTTTTCGCGCCGGATTTCCTGGAATATGTACGGACCCTGAGCACCGCGCTGCGGGATGTTCCGCAGGCGAGCGGCGTGACTTCGCTGGCCACCGTGCCGGCCATCCGGGTGCGGAATGGAGAAACCCGCATCGAACCGTTCCTGCCGGAGGAGCCGGTCGGC
Organism: uncultured Verrucomicrobiota bacterium; assembly: GCA_964567795.1. Classification (GTDB taxonomy): domain Bacteria; phylum Verrucomicrobiota; class Kiritimatiellia; order CAIQIC01; family Lenti-01; genus Lenti-01. The sequence goes on along the minus strand of CAZMOR010000281.1, from coordinate 10,042 downwards.
GCCGGGGCCGCGGCGGACCTGCGTGCCGAAGCCCTGGCCAATCCGTTGTGGCGGGGCAGCCTGGTATCGGCCGACGGGCGGACGGCGTGCATCCAGATTCTGCTGCCGGCGATGAATCCCGATGTGAATGAACGGCGCGCTTTTGTCGCCGCGGTGCGGAGCATTCTGGCGGCGCACCCGTATGCCGGGGCGGAGGTGCATTATACGGGCATGTCGCCGCTCGCGGACGATACCATGGCGGCCCTGCAAGGCGATCTGCGGCGCTTCTGCTGGCTGACGCCGGCGCTGGTGCTGGGCTGCCTGTTCTGGGCCTTCCGCACCTGGCGCGGCGTGCTCGCGCCGGCGCTCATGATCGCCGTCGCGGTGGTCTGGTCGCTGGGCCTGCTGCAACTGGGCGGCGGTTCCCTGAACATGTGCACGTCCATGATGCCGACGCTGGTGGCGGTCAATGGCCTGTCCTATGCGATCCATCTGGTGAACGCCTATCACGAGGGCTGCGCCCGGGGCGGCGAGCACCGGGACATCCTGGCGGGAACGCTGGCGCGGCTCGCGCCGGCGCTCGGGATGGCGGCGCTGACCACGGCGATTGGTTTCGGCGCGCAGGTGCTGTCGGGCATGCGGAGCCTGCAACAGCTGGGGATCTACTCGGGTGCGGGCGTCCTGGTTTCGCTGCTGCTGTGCCTGACGCTGCTGCCGGCGCTGCTGGCCGGCCTGCCGCCGCCGGCCAAGGCTGTGCACCGGCACCGCGCGCTGCGCGTGCTGCGCGCCGGACTGTGGGGCGCGGCCGCCATCGCCAACCGGGACCGCGGGCGGATCCCCGCCGTCCTCGTGATTCTCCTGGCGGTTTCCGCGGCCGGCCTTTTCCGCATCCGGATGGAGTCGCAGTGGGCGCGCTACCTGCCGGACACGATGCCGTCGATTGCCGGCCTGCGCGCGCTGGAGCGGGATCTGGCGGGATTCTATGTGCTGGAAATCGAACTGGAAGGCGCGCCGGGCACTTTCCGCGAGCCCTGGGCGCTGCAGGCCGTCGACCGGGTGCAGCGGCAGGCCGCCGGCCTGCCCGGTGTGGACCTGACGGTGTCCGCCGTCGATTTCCTGCGGGAACTGCAGCGCGTGCGGCAGCCGGAAGCCGCCGCGGGCCGCGGCCTGCCTGCGACCGCGGGCCAGATTGCGGAATACCGGCTGCTCTTCGCAGCGGCGGGCCACGCGGATCTGCTGAACGCCTACCTGACGCCGGACGGCAGCGCGGCGCGGATTTCCGTCCGTATCCGGGACATGAGCACCACCGGGCACCTGAAGCTGATCGGGGAGATCGAGCGCCGTGCCCGGGATCTGGATCCGCGGCTGACGCTGCATACGACCGGCGTGGTGAAACTGTTTGCGGTGCACCTGCATGCCCTGCTGCGCGGGTTGTGCGCATCGTTCGGGCTGTCCTTCCTCGCCATTGCGGGCTTGATGTCGCTCCAGTTGCGGTCGTGGCGGGCGGGGCTGTGCGCGATGATCCCGAACGTGCTGCCCGTGGCGCTGGGCTTCGGCCTGCTGGGTCTGCTGGGGGTGCCGCTGAGCGCGGCGACGGTGATGGTGGCGGCGGTGGGCATCGGCATCGCCGTGGACGACACGATCCATCTGCTGTTGAACTACCGGCGCGAGCGCGCCGCCGGCCATTCGCCGGAAGGCGCCGTGCGGCGGTCGTTGCTGGATACCGGGCGCGCGATGGTGTTTTCTTCGCTGGGGCTGGCGGCGGGTTTTTCCACGCTGGCATTTTCGGGCTTCCGGTTGAACCGCGAATTCGGCCTGTTGACGGCCTTCATCCTGCTGGCGGCGCTGGTAGCCGATCTGTTTGCCACGCCGTACCTGGTGCGGGCGTGGGGGCTCTTTGCCAAGGAGCGGCCATGAGCCGGAGCCGCATCCGGGGGGGGCTGGCGCTGGGGGTGCTGCTGGCGCTGGCCGCGCCGGCGGGCGCGGCCACGAATCTCCTGCGCATCGGCGGGCCGTGGCCGGCCGGATCGCCGGGCATGGACATCCTGCAGGCCGCGGGCCGCCAGATCGCCGCGCAAACCGGCGGGCGGGTGGCGGTGAAATGCGTGGAGCAGCTCGATCCCGATGCGGGGCCGGCGCGCTGCGACGGCGCCTTGCTGGCCGGGCCGGACCTGACGCGCCGCAGCCCCGCGGCGATCCTGTATTCCCTGCCGCGGCTGGTCCGGTCTGCGGCCGAGGTGGAGGCGTTGCGGCCGCGGCGGGACGCGGCGATCGCCGCCGACCTGGAACCGCGGGGATTTGAAACGCTGGCCGTGCCGGACCTCGGTTTTGGCTACTTGCTGGCGCGGACACCGGTGGCCACCGCGGCGCAATTCCAGGCGCAGCGGCTGTGGGTGCCGCCGGACGCGCCCGAAAGCCGGCGCATCGTCGAAGCGTATGGCGTCACGCCGGCGCCGATGGACGTTGCGGAGGTTCGCGCCGCCCTGCACGACGGCCGCGTGGATGCCGCGATCCTGCCGCCCCTGGGGGCGATCGTGCTGCAATGGCACGTCGAAGTCCGGAGTGTTTCCGACGAACCCTTCCTGCCCCTGTTTGCGGCCGTGGTGTTGCGACGGGAGGCCTTGACGGGCCTGGCGGCGGGCGACCAAGCGGTTGTGCGGGAGCGGCTGGCCGAGGCGTTTCAGGCCGCCTGCCGGTCGGTGGCCGGCCAGGAAGCGGAAGCCTTGGATGTCCTGGTGCAAAACGGGGTGGCGCGGCAGCCGCTGGGGACCACGCCGGAGGAGCGGGCCGGGTGGGATGCCTGGGCGCAGGCCACCGGCGACCGGCTGGCTACGGAAGGACTTGTTTCCGCGGCGCAATTGCAGGACGTGCGCGCAGAACTGGTGAAATTCCGCGCCGGACGCTGATCAGTGCGGCAAAAGGCGGGCCAGGTGTTCGCCCCAGGCGCGGGCGCGGGCCTCTTCGCCGGATTTCAGCGGGCCGTACATGCCGGCGACGCGGAAGCGCTTGCCCCAGGCGAGCGGGGCATAGCCGGCTTGTTTCAGGCCCTTGAAGATGGCGCCGGTGGCGCCGCCGGGCGACCACCAGATGCGGGTCTCGAAGGCGGCGCAACGGCCCTGTCCGGGCGGAAGTTTTTCCAGCCAGGTGCGCAGGGCGGGGTGGGCGAGATCCGGCGCCTTGGGAAACGTGGCCGCCTTGCGGCGGATGGTTTCGCGGATGTCGTCCGTCGGCAGGCGGAAGGCGAACAGCGGCGCGCCCGCCACGATCAGATCCGCGCCGGCTAGGACTTCCGGAGTGGCTTCCGCCGTGGAACAGGCCCGGGCGCCGGAGCCGAGGCCGGCGGCGATGGCCCGGGCGACCGCGGCCGTGTTGCCCCACAACGATTCGTATACGACCAGCGCTTTCATCTGCGATGTGATCTCCCTTGGATGCGCAGAATTCTAGGGTGCCGCGGCGGCGGGAACAAGGTTTTCCATGCCATGGAAATCATTTTTCACTGCGGGGGAAACCGGGCCGGCCGCCCCGGCCGCGATTTTCCGCAGCGGGGGCCAGACGGACATTGACGGGGGGGCAAGCCGCCGCATACGATTCCGGGCATGACCGCGGCATGGTTGCACACCTATCCCTACCTGGCCACGTGCCTGGGCGGCCTGATGATCACGGGGGCGGCCCTGATGGCGTTTCCGGCGCAGCGGATTCCGGCGCTGGTGTCGGGATTGCTGGGCATGCCATTCGGGCTGGCGGGAATCTGGCTGGTGCCGGCGTATTGGAAACCGCATCTGGTCTGGAGCGTGCACCGGGTCGGGTGCGAGGACCTGGTTTTTTCCTTCATTGCCGCGACGCTGGTGTGGCTGCTGGCCACCTGGCGCTGGCGCGAGCGCGTCCGGCCGCGATTCCGCCGCGGCCGCGTGGCGGCGGGCTATGCCGGGATGATCCTGCTCGGGCTGCCGTGTTTTGGAACCGCCTGGTGGCTGCTGGCGGACCCCATGGCGGCCGTACTGGTGACGCTGGCGAACGGCGTGGTGTTTTTCCTGATTTTACGGCCGGGGCATTGGCGCCTGGCGGCGGCGGGTTCGGCCGGGTTCGGCCTGGTGCATGTCCTGCTCATCAAAATCTGGTTTTGGCTGTTTCCTGCGTTTGCCTCTTCGTGGCCGGCGACGGGCCCGTGGAGCGGGCAGGTCTGGGGCGTGCCGTGGGGTGAGCTGGCCTGGGCTGGGGCCTACGGGGCCTGCTGGCCGCTTTGGATGGCGTTTTTAATGCAGACAGATATCTTGAAGGAACCGGCATGAACATCACCGCGGCAAACAAAAACTGGTGCGCAGACATGCGCCAAGGCATCGAACAGGCACTGGAAACCGGGTACGCTGCGCGGCCGCCGACGGAGGTGGTTCGGGCGGCGCGCTACGTGACGCTGGGGGGCGGACATCGCTGGCGCGGCCTGCTGGCGGTGGCGGCCGGCGCGATTTTCCGGAACGATGCCAAGACCTGCGTCCTGCCGCTGGCCGCCGCGCTGGAGATGATGCATGCGGCGTCGCTGGTGCTGGACGACCTGCCGTCAATGGACCATGCAGCGACACGGCGGGGCAAGGCGTGCGTGCACCTGGTGTTTCCGGACTGGGTGACGGACCTGCTGCCGGCCTATCTGGTGAACCTGGCGTATCACGTGGCGGCTGACAATCCGGCGGTTTCCGCGGAAGGCCGCGTGCGGGCGCTGACGCTGCTGGGCGAGATGGGCGAGGATCTGGCGCGGGGCCAGGAGCAGGATCTGGCGCTCACGCGGGCCGGGGTATCCGAAGCTGCGCTGCTGGAATGCTACGCACTCAAAAGCGGTTCGTTGTTCGCCGCGCCGCTGGCGGGCGGGGCGCTGCTGTGCGGGGCGGGGGCGGCCGAGGCCCGGCTGTTGCGCGAAGCGGGTCTCCGCCTGGGCCAGGCCTACCAGATTCTGGACGACATCGCCGACGGGCCGGACGAGGACAGCGAATACCGGGAAGCCGGACGGTGCACCGCCTATTCGTTGTGGGGGCCGGCGGCGGCGCGGCGGCGGGCGCAGGCGCTGCTGGATGAAGCCGGCCAAAAGCTGGACGGTTTCGGTGCCGGGGCCCGCTGTTTGCGCGCGGTGCGGGAGGAAATCCTGGCGCAGGTTCCGGGCTGAAGGCGGCCGGGGTTGAAACAAAGGCGTCCGGCCTGGAGCTGGACGCCTTTTTCCGCGGCAGTTTTCCTGCGGGTTCAGTTCACCGTGGCCGAGGCCGTTTGAGTGTTGAAATTGTTGGTGTTGGTGGCGTAGACCGAGAAGTTGAATTGTTCATCCGCCCCGGCGTGTTCGAACGACAGCACCGGTTCGGCAACCGTGGCCGAAGTGCCGAAACTGGTCGTGAACGTGTAATTCGCGGCGCCGGCGATGGCGTTGCACCGGATGGTATACACAACGCCGTGACCGACCACCGTGAATTTATCGGCCAGTTCCAGGCCGGACGGAATGGTGGCGGCGAACTGCGCATTGGCGTCGGGTCCGGCCGGGGCATTGGTCACCACCACGGTGCCGTCGTCGTCGTCATCATCGCCGCCGCCGCAGCCGGTCAGGAACAACACGCCACTCATCAAGATCGCCAGCAGCCAGAACAGCTTCTTCATATCGGGTCTCCGGTGGGTTGTCGGGCGAACGGCCAGCTCCGGCGTGGAACCGCCCTCGACCGGGGAACAGTCTAGCCGGTTTCAGGGAAAAATGAAGGAAAATCAAAACGCTGCGGCGCCGGCGCCGGGTTTGGCCGCGAAGGCCTTGAAGAAGGTATAGCAGAAAACCCCGTCGGTCTCGGCGGTGCGGTACAGATCGTGGACGCCCTGGTCGAAATCGGCTGCCGTGGCCAGGCCGGCGGCGAGGGCGGGCGCCCGCACGCCCGCGATCATGGCCGTGAAGGTTTTCTTCGTGAAGCCGTCCACCAGCGCGGGCCGGGTGGAATCCACATAGACCATGCGGGGCGAAACGCGGACGGCTTCGAATCCGGCGGCGGTAAGCAGCGGCTGGAGGCGGCGGCCGATTTGGGCATCGCCGCCGGCGCGCCGCTGGAGCTCCACCTGGCACTGGATGGCGCGGTGCGCGGCCGCACTGTCCGGGTGGAAGAACACCGAACCGTGGTCGCCTTCGATGGCGGTGAGGGTGCCGCCGGGTTTAAGCAGGCCCCGCAGGATTTGCAGCGCGGTCACCGGTTGCGGCAGATGTTCGAGGACGAAGCAGACGAAGACATGGTCAAAAGAGCCGGGCGCAAACGGCAGTTGGAACAGGTCGCCCGGCAGGAATTCCACGTTGGTCAGGCCGGCCGCCGCCACGCGGCGCCGGGCCGCGGCGACGGATTCCGGGGAGATGTCCACGGAGACGATGTGCGCGCCCGGGCTGTGGCGGGCGAGGGTCAGGGTTTGCGCGCCGACTCCGCAACCGGCTTCGAGCACGCGGCTGCCGGGCGGATAGGCGGTGTCGGCATGGAGCAGGTCCGCCAACGTGGACGCCTGGTCCTGCAGGCGCAGGTTTTCGTGCGGGTCATAGCCATGGACATACGGGCGGGACATGGAACCTCCGGGTTTTCCAAGAGACGGGTAACAGCCAAGGGTATTTTCCACACCATGGAAAAACTTTCAGCCATTTTTCCACACCATGGACAAACTTTGGCTGTTTTTTCCACACTGTGGAAAAAAGTTTTCCACGGTGTGGAAAATCGGGAGCCGCGAGCAAGCGGAAATCGGGGGGAGGTGTGGAAAATGGTGCTCGGGACAGGACTTGAACCTGCACGGCTTGCGCCACATGCCCCTCAAACATGCGTGTCTGCCATTCCACCACCCGAGCACCGGGAGAGGGGTTGACCTTGCGGTCAATTGGGCGCACACGATACGCATTCACTCCGGCGCCCGCAAGCGTTTTCGGCGCGGCAGCTGGAAAATCACGGGGCGGGGTCCGGTTCCGGGGCGGAATCATCGGCCTCGCCGGGTGGCGGCTCCTTGCGTTCGACGGGGGAGCGGATGCCGTTGGCGGTTTGGATGAGGACCTCGGTTTGGAGGGGGGGCTGGCCGGGCAGGGAGAGGGTCAGGCGGAGGGAGGTCGGGAGGACCGGTTTGTCCGTTTTTGGCGGCGGCCATTCGTCACAACTTGTTCCATTGGTTATGGCTTGGATGGCGAGGGAGAAGCGGCCGGAAAAGAGGAGATTGGTGACGGGGGCGTTGGTGTGGGGACCGGAACAGGGGGCGGAAATGCGGAGCAGTTCGCTGGGTCCCCGGCGGTTGGCCATGACTTCATACGTGACTTGGTCCATGTCGTAGCCCAAGGGGGCGGGGACCGGAGCATAAAAGGAGAGGGCGACCTGGGGTTTGCCGGGTTCGGTGGTGGCGGAAAGCTTGAGCGGGGGAAGGTTCTCGACCGGCGGGGCGAAAGCGCAGGACACTTCCCGGGCCAGGATTCGCAGCGCCGCCCGCGCGGCGTGGGAACTGTTCAGGCGGACGGATTGGCCTTCGCCGGCGAAGAACAGTCCGCGTACCAGCAGGCCCAGAATGGCCGCGACCAAACCCGCCAGCGCGAGGGCCAGCAGCAGTTCCACAAAGGTGAAGCCCGCCTGGCGGATCCTGGAGGGGGGCCGGCTCATCACGGCGGCGCGCAGGGGCTCAAGCCGCCTGGGCCAGCATCAGGAGGAAGAAGAACAGGGCGATAAGTGCAACGGCGCCAATGATGATGAGGATAAAGTACCAGAAGCCGCGGCGTTCCTTCGGGGGGGCGCCAAAGGGGGAAATACTGGCGAAATCCTGGGGGGCGGACATGGCGGCCGTGGCCATCTCGGCATTCGCATCGGTATAGCGGGCGCCGGAAGCGGCCAATTCAGGGGCGTCAAAAAGGAATTCAATGGAGCCCAGCTGGATGAGATCTTTGTGATGGAGGGCGGCTTCCTTGATATCCCGGGAATTGACGCGGGTGCCGTTGGTGGAATCCAGATCCTGGAGGACGCAGGAATCGCCATTGCGGAGGATGCGGCAGTGGTGGCTGGAGATCGTCGGGTGATCCAGCAGGATCATGTTGTCCGCCTTGCGCCCGATGGTGATTTCACCCTGTTCGATGGGGAATTCGCGTCCTTTGAAATCGCCGGACATGCCGCTGAGTTTGGCCATGGGATCGTCTCCGTCTACATGAAGTAATAACCGTCTATACAAAGTCATCGTGCCCGTGGAGAGGCGGAAAAGCAATCTCAAAGATGCCTCATTTTTCTATTGGTTTTTCAGTTGACGGCGGGGGGGCGGTAAAGCATTATTCGGACACGGTTAAAAAAGGTCCATGGCGGGCCCGGCAACCGGCTTAGTTTGTCGCCCTTGGGCAAGGAGAACAGCAGATGAAGAGAATGCTTGTGTTTCTAATGATCGGGTTGATGATGACCGCCACGGTCGCCATGGCTGAAGGCAAGGAAAAAGCCGCCCCCAAGAAGACTCAGGCCTCCGGCCCGGTGACGCATCCCCAGTTGGCGGAGTTGCTGGTCAAGGCGTTGGGCCTGATGCGCTTCCTGCCGGCCGCCCCGACTTCGCAGCAGCTGTTCGATCTCCTGATGCAAAACGGCATCAGCCCGGAGAACGGCTGGCTGCTGGATGCGGTGGTGACCAAGGCGGATCTGGCGCGGGTCCTGATCCTGGCCATGAAGGCGGAAGACAAGGTGGAGAATCCCAACGACCCGCAGTCCTGGATTGACACCCTGAAATCCCTGGGCATTTCCCTCGACCGCCTGAGCGAGACAATCCAGTCGGTGGAAACGCTGCCGGAACCGATGGGGCAGGATCTCGCCCTGCAGTCCACGGACCCGCTGATTCACAACCAGAATTTCACGCCCAGCGGCACCATCCAGTATACCGTGGATCTGAACATGGCGACCCGGGCGTTCACCGAGATGGAAATGATCAACGGCGAATTCCGCCCGACCAATCCGACGCCTTATTGAGACAGCAGCGAACAGGAAAAGGCCAACACACCAAGGAAAATTGAGTTATGAAACAGATGCGACTTTCGATTGTTGCCGGATGCTTGTTCGTGGTTTCGGCCCTCGTGGCTTCCGCGGAATCCCCCATTCACCTGAATAGCCGGCTGCGGCTCGGCTATGATGACAACGTCTATCAGGCGGGCACGGCCACCTTGCTCGACGGCACCGTGGTGAACCACGACGCCCAGGACAGTTTCCGCGTCATTGAAGAGCTCGAAATGCTGGTGAACTTCAATTTCCAGCGGACCTATCTGGGCCTGCGCTATCGTCCCTCGATGATTTGGTACAGCGACCGCGAAGAGGACAGCACGGATTTCCTGAACGACCTGGACCTGAATTTCATCCAGAATTTCTCGCCCATCCTGCAACTGTCCATCAGCGACACGCTGCGCGCGAGCCAGCTGCCGGAATTGCAGGAGGATAACTACGTGGTGCGCGGCATGGACGACAACTACTATAACTCCGCCCTGTCGACCCTGGCGTTCAGCCTGCGCCCGGAAACGCGCCTGGACCTGTCGGCCCGCTGCATCACGCTGACCTACGACAGCGATTCCCCCGCGAAGGACAACGGCGATTACTACAGCCTGGTCGGCGGCTTGACGCTGCGCCAGCAGTTGGCCAGCCGCACGACCGTCATGGTCGACGGCCGCTACCAGACCCTGGTCTACAACGACGCGGACGACGTGCACAACCGCGATGCCGATTCGCTGTACGCGGGTCTCGGCCTGGAGCAGACGTTCAGCCCGCAGCTGATCGGCAGCCTGCGTGCCGGCGTGGAAGACCGGATGTACGACGACGACTACTACGACGACAACACCCAGCCCTACGGCGAACTGTCGATGACCTTCCTGCCGACCCCGGCCACCCGGATCACGGGCGCGGCGTCCTATTCGCTCTACGAGTCGGACATCGAGGAATACTTGAACGAGAACCGGACCTACCTGTCGTTGAGCTTTGCCCACGACTTCACGGCGAAGTTGAGCTTCTACTTGAGCAGCGCCCTCTCCTTCAACGCCTACGAGGCGGATTATGCGCTGGACAGCGATTTGCCGGACGAAGACGAAACC
>CAZMOR010000280.1:0-7821 GCA_964567795.1 uncultured Verrucomicrobiota bacterium | reverse complement strand
GCGGATCGTGGACAGTCGATGCGCAATGATGAACGCCGTGCGGCCCTCCATCAGTTTCTCGAAGCTCTCTTGGATGGCCCGTTCGGTCTCGGCGTCGACGGAGCTGGTGGCTTCGTCGAGGATGACGATGCGGGGATCCTTCAGGATCATGCGGGCGATGGACAGGCGCTGGCGCTGGCCGCCGGAGAGCTTGATGCCCCGCTCGCCGACCTGGCTTTCATAGCGTTCGGGCAAGGATTCGATGAAGGCGTCGACGTTGGCGAAGCGCGCGGCGTCGCGGATGCGGACGGGATCGATCTGGCGCCGGGCGAAAGCGATGTTCTGGGCGACGGTGCCGTGGAAGAGGAAGGTTTCCTGGAACACGATGCCGATGGCTTGGCGGAGGGATTCCAGGCGCACGGCGCGGATGGGGACGCCGTCGATCAGGATGCGGCCCTGCTGCGGCTCGTAGAAGCGGGGCAGGAGGGAAACGAGCGTGGTCTTGCCGGAGCCGGTCGAGCCGACCACCGCGATCTTGCTGCCCGCAGGCGCGGTGAAGGAGATGTCGTGCAGGACGGGGCGATCGGGCCGGTAGCCGAAGGTGACATGCTCGAAGCGGACTTCGCCGCGTTTGAATTGCACGGTCTTGGCATCGGGGCTTTCCTTGACCTCGGGCGGCAGGTCGAGGAATTCGAACACCCGCTGGGAAGCCGCGAGCCCGCGCTGGATGGTGTCGTAGAAGCCCACCAGCTGGTTGATGGGGTCGAAGAACCGGCCCATCAGCGGGATGAAGGCCAGCACCGTGCCGAGCGTGACGTGGCCGCGGCCGAGGACGACCAGCGCGCCGCCACCGACGCCGATCAGGAGCATGGCAACGTCGCGCATGCCGTAGAGGATCTGGTGGTTGAGGCTGAACACGCGCATGGCCTTGTGGACCAGCCGGACCTGCGCGAGGTTGGTCCGCAGGTAGTCGCGCCGCGCGGTGGGTTCGCGCTCGAAAGCCTTGATTTCGCGGATGCCGGCGATGTTTTCCTGGATCGTCGCGCCGATGATGGATTGCTGTTCGCGCATGTCGCGGTAGATCGGCCGGAGATGCTTGCGCACGCGCTGGACGGCCGCGTAGATGACGGGGATGGGCACGAGCGTGAACAGGAACAGGCCCGGGCTCATGCCGATCATGATCAGCGGCACGGTGATCAGGTGCGTCGAGGCGTAGAGCAGGACGTAGGAATCGCGCAGCATCTGCTCCATCTGGTCGGTGTCGCCCACGGCGCGGGTCATGATGGCGCCGGTGCGCTCGGCGTCGAAGTAGGAGACCGGCAGTTCGTGGAGGTGCTCATTCACGCGGTGCTTCACGTCCAGCATGATCCGCTGGCACACGCGCGTGCCCAGCCGCCACATGTAGATGCCGATGGCATTGGCGAGCACGACCAGGACCAGCAGCGCCGCGAAATAGCCCGCGGACCACAGTAGCTTGGCGCGGACATCCGGCACCCAGGGCGACAGGTCGAAGACGTGGCCGAAGAACGAGAACGAGCCGCCGCGCACCACGCCGTCGATGTACCACGCCAGGCTGGCGGCCGGGATCAGGTTCAGCACGGAGTTCAGGAAATAGAACAGGTAGACCGTCCACAACTGCCGGCGGTAGGGATGGACAAATTCAAACGCCCGGCGCAGCAGGCGGAAATCCGTCCGGGTCTTGCCGGCGGCGGCCGGCGGCGGACCGCCGTGGCGGGGCCCGCCGGGCGGGGGCAGGCCGTCAGGGGGTCTCATGGAGCTTGCCCTCCACGCACATCCGCAGCGAGTGGTAATCCGCCTTCCAGGCATGGCCTTTCATGCGGCTGACGGCCACGCCGTTGCGGTCCACGGCGCTGAACACGCCGCCGTCGGCATCGAGAAACTTCGTGAAATAGAACTCCGCGGTGCGCCGGAAGGCCGCGCCATAGGGTTCGCCGAAGAGCCGGGCGGCGAGGCCGAAGGCCTTCACCCCCTCCGACTGGGTCCAGAAGCTGGCGGCGCCCGCACACTGCCGCTCGGTCAGGTAGAACTGATCCATGAAAGCGCCGTTCGGCTGGACGGCGTGGTTGAGCGCCTTGTCGAGGATGGCGCGTTCAGTGCTTTCCGGAAGCTCCGCGCCGGGCCATTCGCGGAAGAAGCCGAACCACTCGAGGCCGTGGGCGAGGGAGGCGTAGGCCCCCGGCCGGCGGTCGGGATCGTGGAAGCCCCCGCGGAAGGCGTCGAAAGTGACGAACTCCCGCGGATCGAGGATGCGCGCAAGGAAGAAATCGCGCACGGCGAACACGCGGTCACCGAGCTGGTTTTCAAGGCCCGCGTCGCGCAGGCAGACGAGGGCTTCGAGGTAGTGCAGCACGTTGTTGCCCGCGTATTTCCCGATCGGCGCGAAGCCGCGCTCGCCTTCGCCCCAGCAGCCGAGGACGCCGTCGCGGCGCAGGTCGCCGGGGATGGTTTTTTCCTCGATGAGCCGGAACAGGCGCCAGGCTTCGGCGCGCACATCGGCGCGGCCGGAAGCCTGCGCATAGCGCGCCATCGCCAGCACCACGAACAGGTTCATGTAGGTGTCGAGGCCGTTCGGGGAGAACTGTTTTCCGTCCATGAGCGACGTGTACCAGCCACCCGGCGTCCGCAAGGCGGAGAGGTGGTATTGGAAAAGATGCTCCGCGGGCTCGCGGCAGAAATCGAAGCCGGCGCGGAGGCCCTCGGCATAGTTGTAGAGCTGCCGCGACTGGATCAGGAGGACGCGGTTCGGACCGGGCTGGACCGTGCCGGTGGCATCGATCAGGTGATGGAGGCCGCCCTGCTCACGGTCGCGGCAGCGCTCCCAGTAGCGGAGAATCCCCTCAAAATGCCTGTGAAAATCGTTTTTCTTATTCATCGGATCGCATTCTCCCATAAACCGGGCGGGGGGGAAGCCGGAAATGGAGGCCGGGGCAGCAAGCCCCTCCGGGGCCCCCCATGCGGGGAATCGCGGCTCATGTGCCGAAGGGGGGGGCTCAAGGCCTGAAAAGCCTGAAAAGGCTCAAAAAGGGCACTTTCGCGGTGTTTTTACACCTTGGGTTTGACGAGGCCTCACCAGAACACGGGAGCCTGCACGCAGTCACCGAATGCATTACGGTGGGGAAGATGTCTCAGCCTTGTACGTGCACAGACGATAGAAGCGGCCTGGATAATTTGTCCATGCCGGGTCGCAGAAATAGGCCTTCAGGTCCGCAAAGGTATTGGTGGCCACGGGCACCCAGTTGGTCGTAGTCAGGTTTGTGCAGGCTTCCACAATCACGGTTTGGCCATTGGCCCAGCCGATATTGAATCCAAAGAGATCCCCCTGCACACCCAAGGAGGCGTCATCCAACGTTTCTGGCAACCACAAGGCCGTTGGGCGACCGGCCCACGGTTTGGGAACAACCGGCCAGTTTGTGATTCCCGGCAGGCGATAGATCGTGGAGTGATCGGCGCCGGTGAACAATGCCGAACCAAAAGAAGGCGGTTTGCCTGCGAAATACACCCCCGACAAATTGCTGCAATTTTGAAAAGCCGCCGTGCCGATAAAGGTGACGCCCGTTCCGATTGTGGCCTCCATCAGGTTGGTGCAGCCGTTGAAAACCGAAACGCCAATCGAGGTGACGGCGTCGGGGATCGTGACGCGCATCAAGCGGGAGCAGCCGAAAAACAACGCCCAATTGAGATCCCGGATGCCCTGGCCCAGCGAAATGTCCACGAGGTTGGAACAATTGGCGAAGGCTGTGTCGCCGGCGTTGGTGACTTGATCCGGGATTACAATCGAGGACAGGCTTTCACAACTTCGAAATGCGCTCTTATCGATGCTGACCACGCCGCTGCCGATGGCCACGTTGGTCAAACCGCGGCAATAACTGAAGGCTGATTCCGCGATGCGGGTGAGCCCGTTGCCGATGTAGATACTGCCCAGACTGCCGCAATTATGAAATGCCGCATATCCCATGCTGGTGACGTTGTCGGGGATCGTTAGGGTGGCCAGGTTGGTGCAGGATGTGAATGCATTGCTGCCGATGCTGACAACGCCGGTGCCGATTGCAATACTGGCCAGGCCGCCGCAATCCTGGAACGCGCCCGGACCAATGTCGGTCACCGCATCCGGGATCGTGAGTTGGGCCAGGCTCCGGCAATTGTTGAAGGCGCCAGCCCTGATGCAATCGGTGCCGCTGCCAATTACGACATTGGTCAGGCCGGTGCAGCATGTAAAAGCCAATGCGTCGATGTTGGTGACGGAATCCGGGATCGTAACGCTGGTTAAAAGGAGACAATGATCAAATGCGCCGCCGCCGATGGCCGAGACGCTGCCGGGAATGAGGTAATCACCGGGTTTTCCTGCCGGACAGTGGATGAGCGTGGTCTGATCCCGGTTGAACAGGACGCCCTCGTTGCTGCTGTAGAGCGGGTTGAACCCGTCGACCACGAACTCGTTCAGGTTGGAGCAATACAAGAACGCCGTGTCCGCGATTTGGACGACAGTGGCAGGAAGCACGATGCGCGGGACGCGGGAGCATTCGTAGAAGGCATTGTTGCCAATGCTGGCCACGCCCGTGCCCATGACGATGTTGGTCAGGCTTGCGCAATAGCTGAACGTCCAGTCTTCGATACTGGCGAGGCCGTTGCCCAGCGTGAGGTTGGCCAGGTTGGTGCAATGATCAAACGCGCTATCGCCGATATACGTGACGCTATCGGGGATGGCGACGCTCGATAATCCGCCGCAGGATGTGAATGCCGCGCCATCGATACGGTCGAGCCCTTCGGGGATCGTCAGGTTTGTCATGCCAGAGCAATTCCCGAAGGCTTGAACTCCGATATTGGTAAGACTTCCAGGGAGTATGAGGTCCGTCAGGCTTTCGCATGAAATGAACGCGCTGGCGCCGATGTGGACGAGTTGGTTCCCCAGATCGATGCGGGCCAGGAGGGGGCAACAACCGAATGCAAAGTCTTCAATGCGGGTGACGCCGTTGCCGATGGAGGCATTCGTCAGGCCGGCGCAGGCATTGAAAGCATATTTGCCGATGTTGGTCACGCTGTCGGGAACCGTCACATCCGTCAGCACCGGGTTGTTTAGAAATGCGCCGGTGCCAATCCGGCTAACGGTTTTATCGGCGATGCTGGAGGGAATGGCCATTTCGCCGTCCGTTCCCGTGTAGCCCGTGAGGGTGATCGTATTCGTGTCCGGGGAATTTGTTTTATAGGTGTATTGCGCCGAAGCGGTTGTCGCGAGAGTGAGAAGCAGAAGGGTTGTTATCAGCGCGACGCCGCATGAACTATCAGACAAAGAAGTCCGTTGGGATTTGTGGCTGGTTCTCACGGAATATTACAGGCGGAAATCATGGCTGTTTGGGTGCGTTCAATGTAAGGCGGGTCGTCACATAAGCCCAATAACTCTCACGGTTTGTCGTCGAAGATAGGGCGGGCGGGGGGAGGGTGTCAACCCGGGGAAAGGCAGCAGGGGGGGCTCAAGGTTTAAAAGGCCGGAAAAGGCTCAAAAAGGGCACTTTCGCGGTGTTTTCCGGCGCAAAGAGGACATGAGCCGCGAGTCCCCGCATGGGGGGAGCCGGCGGTCGGGTCACCAGATCTGGTCATAGAATTTGTCGAAGACAACCCCTTGTTCCGGATTTCCGGGAATGAAGTTCAACGAAAGGGCTACATACGGGAGATCGCGAAACATGCACTGGAACCAGATCAAGTACCGTTGACCGGGGACCAGGCAGGACTGGTCCAGTTGCTGAAGGACGATGGTGTCGCCGGCTTTCCCGATTCCGGGGATGTCGCGGGACAGGGGCCGGGGGTTAAAATAGGAGAAGCCTTCCATGGTTCCATGTTCGGGCAGAATGTAGAAGTTCATCCGGTTCCGGGCTTCCTCTTCCAGCACGAACGCCCAGGCCAGATCCGCCGGCGGTTCCGGGACCGTAAAGGTGAACGCCTGGTACAACAGGCCATCGACGATGACCGGATCGTTCGTGAACACGAGGGTCGAGAGTGCAACCCGGTGGAGATTCGTATTCGGCACCAGCACGGGGAATTCCATGAAGTGCTCCTGGAGGGCGCGGTCGCGGTGCGCAGTGCGTTCTTCCTCAGACAACAGCGACCGGGTCAGGGAGATGGGGATGGTCGGCGAGCACAGGTTCTCATCGGCATCCAGGCGGAGGAACACCTGGAAATCGCCCTGCAGGGGAATGATACCGTTCTGCCACCAGGTGGTTGTCTCGCCCGGTCCCAGGACGGGGGTGTAGCGCACGCCATCCGTGAATTTCTTGCACTGGTTGGTCTTGCCGGTGGCATCCAAAAGATAGAGGCGGCCATCCTGGCGCACCGGCACCGGTTCCGGGCCGAGGTTGCGGACTTCGCATTTCACGTAGAAATGTCCGTTTTCGGGATCAATGATGGACTGGCGGGGGCCGCTGATGCGCATGACCAGGTTAGAGGAAGGCGGCGACCAATCGGACACCGTATCGACACTTGCCAGGGCCGCACGGGCGATTGTACCCAGCAGGCTAAACACAACCGCGCTGATCCGGAAAGATGATCTCATGTCGGCTCCCTTTGATGATGTGCGGCATCGGCTACCGGTAGCCGCCGCGAGGAAAGCGCGCGGGCAAGCCGGACTAGCGGGTTTCAGAATAGCCGGGGCGGGTACAGCGGGCAAGCCGGAAGGAAGGGCCTGCAATGCGGATGGCAACATCTGGGGCGTGAAAACCGGGCCGCGAGCAAGCCCATGGAGGGAGCCGGAGGTGCCGCAACCGCGGCTCAGCGGGTGAGGGACCGCACCAGGGCGTAGAAGCGGTCTTCGTAGTCCTTGAACTGGCCGAGGCGCGTCAGCAGTTGCGCCAGCGGCGCGAGCTTGGCGCGGTCGTTCGCCGCGAGCCGGAAGGCGGCTTCGATCTCGTGGCGGGTGCCGTCCGGATCGGCGCGCAGGTCGCGGGCGTTGCCGGGCGCGGAGCGGCGGACAACCTCGAACAGCAGCTTGAGCAGGCAGACCTCCCACGGCTCGTCCACGCCGCGCACGAGGGCGCCGAGCGGATCGTCCTTGGCCTTCAGCTCCGTGGCGACGCGGTCGAGCACGTTGTCGATGGAATCGTGCACGATGGATTCGGTGATGGTCTCGTGGCGGATCTTGAAACCGTACTTGAGCAGGATGAGATCGGACTCGTGCTCGCGCAGCCAGCGGATGAAGTCTTCGGCCTGGCCGGCGTGGAAGCCTTCGAGGGGCGATTCCGCGAAGCTCTGGGGCGTGAGGATTTCGGGGCGGAAGGATTGGATGCGGCCCTCGCGGACGCGCACCTGGCCGACGGTGTCCATCAATTCGGTGACGAGGGAGTAGTTGATGAGGGTGGCGCCGAACGTTTCCAGGCGGCCGCGCGGCAGCAGCACCACTTCGGTGTTGTTGACCGCGTACCAGAAATCGAATTCCTTGGGGGGCGGGGACATCTGGCGGGCAACCTACGGTATTGCGGCCCGGGACGCAAGGCGGGAAGGCGGCATGCGGGGCATTGCGCCGGACCGCGGGAACCGCTAGGATAGGGATCGAATGAATGTCCAGAAGTTCATCCAGCGAATCTGCCTGATCGCCATCGTGCTGCTGGCGGCGGCGATCATCGCGTTCCGGTTCTACGTGCCGAAAATCCGCGAAGAGCGGGCGCTGAAGGCCGAACTGGAGCTCAAGAAGCAGGATTTCCAGCGCGAGGCGGAGGAACTGCGGCTGCTGCGCCTGAAGCAGGAGAAGCTGCAGACGGATCCGCACTTCATCGAGAAAATCGCGCGCGAGGATCTGGGCTACGCCAAGCCGGGCGAGACGGTGTTCCGCTTCGT
>CAZMOR010000279.1:0-1968 GCA_964567795.1 uncultured Verrucomicrobiota bacterium | reverse complement strand
GTGCTGGCTGCGGCGGTTGTGGGCGGCGTGGCGCTGTTTGCGGGACCGCGCTGGTTGGCCCGCGGCATCCGGGGATTGCCCGGACGGTTACGCGGCTGGCGACCGATGAGATGGCTGGAGGGGTTCATGGGAAAACTGGCGGATTCTTTCGGGCAGGTGAGACGCTCCGGCGTGCTGTGGCGGGCGGTGGGACTGTCGCTGGTCATCCGCGGAGTGAAATACGCAGGGCTGCTGGCGGTATTCATCGGCATGGCCCGGGTGCTGCGTCCGGCATTGGCCGGTCTGCCGGTGTGGCAGACGCTGGTGGGGCTCATTGGGGGTGAAGGTGGTTCCGCCTTGCCGGTGCCGACCTTCCTGAGCATGGGCAGCTATGAAGCGGCAGGGGCGGGGGCGATGCACTTGGCCGGCGTGCCGGCAGCGGATGCAGCCATCGTGCTGCTGGGTACTCATGTGGCAAGCCAGGTCGTGGACTATTCTCTGGGCGGCCTGGGCTTGCTGGGTCTGCTTTGGAGCGGCCGGCGCCGGGCGGCCTGGGTGGCGGGCGGAATCCTCATCGGTCTGCTGGCGGCAGGCGGTGGAGCCATGGAATGGCGGGCACAGCAAAAGGCTGGCGCCCGGGAGGCGCCGGGCGCGGGCACCCTCCTGTCCATGAGCGCCGCAGACAAGGCGGCATTGGCGGCCGCATGGGGGGATCGCCGCGGATTCATCGTATGGAGTTCCACGATGTATGGCTCGCACGAGCTGGTGCGGCTGAATTGGCCGTCGGGGCGGATATCGCGGTTGACGCGCAATGGCTTCGTGGACAGTACGCCGAAAATCTCGCCGGATGGGAAACGGGTGGCGTTCGCGCGTTCGCGCCAGGAGTGGGTGTCGTTCCGCAATCTCGCGGAATGGGATATCTGGGTGCTGGATCTGGACACCGGTCGGGAACGGCGGTTGGCGGAGCATGGCGCCGAACCGAGTTGGACTGGCGACGGCCGGGCCGTGGTGTTTCATCGGGGAGGGCGGGAAGTGATTCAGGCGGAACTGGACACGGGACGGGAGACGGTTCTATTGAGTCCGCGGGAAGGGCTGCTGTGGACCGGTCCCTCCCTGGATCCGGCTGGCGGAAGGGTAGCGGTCACGGTGCGTGGCTCGCGCCGCAGTACATCGTTGTTTGCCGTACCGGACGGCGCGGAGATGCGGGTGGCGGGAGGTTGCCAGCTTGCGTTCGTTCCGGGGGGCCAGTGGTTGGTACTGGTTGAAAACGGTGGCCGGTTGAAGAACCGCATCTGCCGCACCGACCGTCGTGGCCAGCATCTGGAAACATTGCTGGACATGCCCGGGGAATGGAGTCACGAGTATTTCCCGCGTGTCTCGAACGACGGGGCCCTGCTGGTATTTGGCGCTTCGCGCGGAGACCACGAACACGATACGGCGGACTATGAGATCTTCCTGTGGCGCATTGGAGACCCGCCGGAACGCGCCGCGCGCGTGTCCTTCCACACTGGCAACGACCAATGGCCCGACATCTGGACAATGTCCGCGACGAATGCCGGAAAGATTGATTCCAATTAATATTCAGTTGTTAAAATCCGTTTAACTGCCGCGGATTTGATTGTCCCGCAATAGGGGAAATGCCATAGTTATATAAACCATGACAACCCAGACGACTAAGATCACTCCCGACAGGGAACCCCGTCTGGGAGAAGACCATCGTCCACGGGAACTCCGGGTGGGAACGATGTTGCTGGACCGGTATGAAGTCCTGGCTGTCCTGGGATCAAGCCAGCTGGGGGAGGTTTGGCAGTGTTTCGACCGTCAGGATCAGCAGGAGGTGGCGATTCGCTGGTTACCGCCGGATTTGCAGCGATCCCGGAAGCTGATGAATGCGATTCACGCCGGTATTCGGCGGATTTCAGACAAAACCCACCCGAACATCGCCATTATCCGGCGACTGATGCATGTTGGCGAACAAACCTATTTGGT
>CAZMOR010000278.1:0-3249 GCA_964567795.1 uncultured Verrucomicrobiota bacterium | reverse complement strand
GCGCTCACCACCAGGATCGCGCCGTCCATCTGCGCCGCGCCGGTGATCATGTTCTTCACGTAGTCCGCGTGTCCGGGGCAGTCCACGTGCGCGTAGTGCCGGTTCGCCGTCTGGTATTCCACGTGCGACGTCGCGATCGTCAAGATCTTCGTCTTGTCGCGGCGGCCCTGCGACTCGGAGGCCTTCGCCACCTGGTCGTAGCTGATGTAGTTCGCCAGGCCCTTCAGGCTCTGCGTGTAGGTGATCGCCGCGGTCAGCGTCGTTTTGCCATGGTCCACGTGGCCGATCGTGCCGACGTTGACGTGGGGCTTGGTCCGTTCGAATTTATCCTTCGCCATGGAGGGGTCTCCTATTTTCTTTTTTTAAATCTCCGCACCGTCGCCGGCGCGCTTCCTTCTCAACATCCGAATCTGGAGCCTACGAGCGGGATTGAACCGCTGACCTCGTCCTTACCAAGGACGTGCTCTACCAACTGAGCTACATAGGCCCTCTGGCGCTCCAACTCCCGCCGCCCAAATGTGCAGACGGGCACAAGACAAAACGCAACCGAACCTTAGGTTTCCCGGAGAGGCTCGGAAAGCGCTAAATCTTGTGTCTGACGCTATTCTTAACACCTGGAACCGCTTACCGGCGTTTCCAAATGTCGGGGCGCATCATACCTGCCTGCGTCCCGCTGTCAACTTTTTTTGGAAAATTTTTTCGCGCGCGCGAATCCCGCCGGTTGCCGCCCTATTTCGCGTGCACCTTGTACTTGCCCGGCCCCTTGTCGCTGATCCGGAAACCGGTCACGTTCCGGTCGTAGCTCAGGTCGAAATCCTGCTTGTCACCCTTGTTGAACAGCCGCGCCACCCGGATCTCCGTCTTCGCCCCGCCTTCGCGCACCCACAGCGTGTTCACGATCACCGAACCTTCGGTGCATTCGATCTGCACCGTGCGGATCGTGCGGTTCACCGCCAGCTCGCGCGCCTCGCCCTTGTCCGTCGCCGTGATCTCCGCCACGGTCTTCCAGTCCGCCAGCGCGCTCGTCGCGCCCAGCACCAGCATCGCCAACACCACCAGCCACTTGTTCATTGTCTTCTCCATATACGGGCCTGTAGCCCCGATTGCCGGACACGATAGCACACCCGCCCCGCCCCGGCAACCGGTTCCGCCGCCGCGCTTTTCGCTGGCCTCCCGCGCCCGTTTTGGCCATAACTCCCGCATGAAGAATCCCAAAGCCGCCCCTTTCCCCGTCCGCCCCCTCTATGCCTTCCTCCTCCTGGCCGCCGCCGGCCTCCTCTGGCTCCTCGCCCAGCCCCAGCCCGGCCTGCGTGTCGTCCGCCTCAAGCCTGTCATCGCCCCGGCCGACGGCACCCCGCCCCCCGCCGTCCCTGCGCACCTCCGCGTCGCTTCCTACAATCTCGAAAACTTCACCGACGGCCGCCACGACGGCCCCGAACGCACCCCGCAGATTTTCATGACCCACGCCCGCGACGCCGCCGCCATCATCGCCGCGGTGAATCCCGACATCCTCGTGCTCGAGGAAGTCGAAAACGCCCGCACCCTGGAATATCTCAACGACCAGTTCCCCAATCCCTATGCCTATATCTACATCTCGAAGCTCCGCCAAACCTCCGGCGAAAACGAGAAGCTCAACCTCGCCCTCCTCTCGCGCTACCCGCCCCGCAACGTCCGCCAGCTCAGCTTCTACAACCTCGGCGGCAAGGGCCGTCCCGCCCGTGGCTCTCTCGCCGCCCTGTTCGACCTCGGCGACGGCTCCAATCTCCTCGTCTACGGCATCCACCTCAAGTCCAACTACGGCGAAATGCCCCGCAACCAGGCCCAGCGCGGCATCGCCCTCTGCCACATCGCCGCCGACGCCATCTCCGAAAAGCTCCGCAACGATCCCTGGCCCCTCTCCATCGTCATCCTCGGCGACACCAACGTCGACCCCGACACCCCCGCCTTCGCCGCCGATCCCTCCCTCGAACCCCTCGCCGGTTCCTACGTCGATCTCTGGCGCGGCCGCCCCATCGAGGAGCGCACCACCATCCCCACCCGCCAGGCCGGCCCCGACGGCGATCCGCTCCTGGTCTTCCCGCCCGCCGCCTTCGACCGCGTCTTCGCCTCGAAGAACCTGACCGCCAACGGCCCGTGGCGCGTGCAGCCCCCTCAAACCCTCCAGCAGGGTACGGATACCAACAACAACCTCACCGTGCCCGGTTTCAACGGCCACGTCTCCGACCACCACATCGTCTACGTCGACCTCGATCGCAACTCCGCCTTCGTCCCGCCCGCCACCGTCACCACCCAGCCCTGAACCCGGATCCGCCCCCCCCATGCGGGGAATCGCGGCTTGTCCCCCGAAGCCTTGGCGAAGGGGGAGCTCATGATTTTTCCACACTGTGGAAAACTATTTTCCACAGTGTGGAAAAAATACTCAAAGTTTTTCCATTGTGTGGAAAAATCGCCGAAACTTTTTCAATTGTGTGGAAAAATTCCCAAGCCGCGAGCCCGCCCCCCTCCGGGCGCATTCTTTATAATGCAATTCGACGTTTCGCCTGCTTGTCCGCCGGAGCTTAAGCGAAGGCAGATCCGCAGGACGTGTCCATTCTTGGATTCCAAGTCTCACGGTTCGTCAGTTGCCTCACCACCCCTTCCCGCCCGCAACCTTGTCCAAGGCAATCCCCCATCGCCTCCCGAAGGTAGTGGCAAGTCGGGGATGTCTTTTGGATTTGGACGGGATCTCACATGAAAATAAGCCGCGGGCTTTCTGATGAGGACGCTTTGCGCCCGACCCGAGCAGGATACGTATCCGCGAGCGGTCGGGCGCGGAGCGTCCGCGCGGAAATGACGCGGCTTGGTTTTCATGCCGTCCAAATCCAAAAGAAATCCCCTTGTTTTTCCCCACACCCGCCACTCCCACCCAACCAGCCGCCGCGCGGAAAATCACCCCGCCGTGGCCCGCTGTCCGCAGGACGTGGCAGTGCGGCAAGGGATTTGGAAAAACGGGGGGCTTTCCCGGCAAAATAAGCGCCGGGATTTTCCGATGATGCCGCTTTGCGGGCGACCCGAGCCGTACTCCTGTACGCGAGTGGTCGCCCTCGAAGCGGCAGGGCGGAAAAGACCGGCCTTCGTTTTGCCGCCCGTTTTTATCAAACCCCTCCCCGCTTCTCCCCTCCCACTCCCGCCCACCCGCACCATCACCCGCCAAACCAGCCCCGCCATGCCCTACAGCAAAGGCGCCAGCAGCCCGCAGGCATTTTCCAG
>CAZMOR010000277.1:0-7629 GCA_964567795.1 uncultured Verrucomicrobiota bacterium | reverse complement strand
TGGCCGTCGCGGATTTCGAGATAGATGCCGTGGACGCCGGGCTGGAGGCTTTCGCCCTGCATGGCGCCGATGGGCTTGTCGGACCGGAAGCAGGCCTGGTGCGTGTGCGTGTGGCCGAAGAGGCCGTGGCCCTGCTCCTCGACCAGCGCGCGCAGTTCGGTGCGGTTCATGAAGGCGGTGGGGTCGTTGCGTTCGATGGCGCGCTCCCAGGCGTCGCGCGCGACGGGCAGTTCCCGCAGGTCGGCGTCCGGCGTGGCGGCGTCGGGCCGCCGCGGGCCGTCGTGCAGGAAGGCGGTCACGCAGCCGAACGCGGCCTTCACGCCGTAGTCGCGCAGGATCGGCGCGGCGTGCACCCAGTTGTCGAGATAGCAGTCGTCGAACGTGAGCGCGTAGGAGAGCTTCGGCGGGGCGGCGCCGCCCTTGACGTAGTCGATGGCCTGGTCGAGCGGAATGCTGTGCCAGCCGTGGGCGGCGAGCCATTCCAGGTGCGCGCGGAACTCCTCCGGGGTGATGCCACACACCGGCGAAATGTTGCGGTAGCACAGGATCGGCACGCTCAACTTCATACCGGCACCCATCGTAGGGAAATCGGCGGCAAAGTATAGCCTATTGTGGCGCGGATTCGCCGCCGCCGTGCTTGCGGATCAGGCGCGCGTCCCGGGTGCCTTCATAGATGTCGAATTCCAGCAGGCGGCACTCGATGTCCCCGTTCCACATCGCCGTCCGGCGGCTGGGATGCAGCCCGATCTTGCGGCCCAGCGGCAGGTTCCCCGTGAACACCGCCCCGCGCATGCCCTGGCACTTGGTCTTGAAATAGGTCCCGATGGATTCATACAGCGGCACCAGCCGCTCCTCCACCCCCATGCGCTCCCCGTACTCCGGATTCATCAGGATCAGGACGGGCGGCTTCGGCAGCGGCGTGTCCCGGAAATCGCAGGTATGGAACCGGATCAGGCCCTCGACCCCGGCGCGGCCGGCGTTCTCCCGCGCGCAGGCGATGGCCTGCGGATCGGCGTCCGACGCCGCGATCCACGTCCGCGGCGCGGCAACGAATTTTTTCCGCGCGTCGGCCTGCAACTCCCGCCAGGCCGCCGTGTCCGCGCCGGCCAGCCGCAGGAAGGCGTAGTCGGCGCGCTCCAGCCCCGGAGCCCGGTTCTGCATGATCCAGGCGGCTTCGATGGCCAGCGTGCCGCTGCCGCACATCGGCCCGATGAAGGCCTCGGCCGGGTTCTTGCCCCAGCCCGTCTCCAGCAGGATGCTGGCGGCAAGCGTCTCGCGCAGCGGCGCCACCCACGGGCGCCAGCGGTAGCCGCGGTGCGACAGCGGAATGCCGCTGGTGTCCAAAAAGATCTGCGCGGCCTGCTCCTTCCAGTAGAGCGCGACGCAGGCGGCGCCTTCCGGCGTCGAGGAGGAATCCGGCCGCGCGCCGGTCTGCTCCACGAACCGGTCGGCGATGGCGTCCTTGCACCGCAGCACCGCGAAGCGCGGATCGCGGATGGTCTCGTGCTGCGCCACGCCGTGCACGTGGAACGGCACGCCGGGCTGCAGCCACTCCTCCCACGGCAATCCGCGCACGGCTTCGTACAGTTCGTCCGCGGAATCGATCTCGAAACCGGCCACTTCGAAGAGCACGCGGTTCGCCGTGCGCAGCCACAGGTTCAGGCGCATGGCGTCCCGCAGGTCGCCCTCCAGCCCCACGGAAGTCGCCGACACGTCCTGCGGCGCGTAGCCGAGGGCCTGCAGTTCGCTTTTCAGGATGCCGGCGCAGCCGCGGCCGCACGTGGCCACGATCCAGGTCTTCTCGCTCCAATCCATCAGGTCCCCGTTTTCTGCAGGCCGTTGGCGCACCGCACCGGCACGAACCAGCGCCGGAAATAGGCGCGGTTCGGGCGGTCGCGGTGCCGCGCCAGCGCCTGCGGCGCCAGCGACGGATGCCACAAATGCAGCGCGCGGGCCGCGCGGATCACGCTCTGCGGCTGCACCCCGGCCTGGTAAAGCCGGCGCGCGAAATCGTCGTCCTCGTAGCCCCAGCCGACGAAATTCTCGTCGAAGCCGTTCACGCGTTCGACGTCCTCGCGGAAGAGCGAGAAGTGGCAGCCGATCAGCTTGGGCTTGTGCGGCCGCGCCAGGTGCCAGCGCCGCAGCGCGGCGTGGTGGGCAAAGAGCCGCGCGGCTTCCTGCAACTCCGCCTGGTCGGCCACCGACCAGGCCACTTCCCAATCCGCCTCCGCCGGCGCGGGCAGCGCGGCGAAGAGCGCCTGGGTGGCCGTTTCATCCAGCAGCGCGCGGTGGCCGCACAGCAGGCGGCGGCGCTCCGCGAAGCGCTCGTGCACGGCCACCGCGTCGGGCAGCGGCACGATGTCGCAGTCGAGAAAGAGCAGGTAATCCCCCGTGGCCGCCCGGATGGCCAGGTTGCGGGCGGCGGCGAGCCGGTAGCCGTCCTTTTCCTGCCGCACCACCCTGGCGGGCATGCCGCAGGCCGGCAGGAACCGCGCCAGGGCCGCCACGGTCGCGGCATCGGAGCCGTCGTCGGCCACGATGATTTCGTCGGGCACGCGCGTCTGCGCCCGCAGCGCCACGGTGAGCAGGCGCAGGTGTTCCGGACGGTTGTAGATGGTGGTGATGACGCTGAGCTTCATGCCGCGCCTTCCCCGGCCCCCGCCGGCCGGGTCAGGGCCATGGCCAGCCCGGCCAGGTAGAATTGCGCATGCCGGATGACGTTGTCCGGAAAATCCCCGATGCCGTAGATCAGGATGAACACCAGGCCCGTGCCCAGCAGGACCGGCAGGATGCGCGCGCGGACGTGCTCCAGCCAGGTGAGCGCCGCCAGTTTGTCCAGGCGGCAGGTGAACCGCGCCAGCCGGCCCCCCAGCGCCAGCCAACCGAGGCTCCACAAGACAAAGCCCACCGCCCCGCCCTGGAAATACAGCATCAGCCAGTAGCTGTGGGCGTGCGGATAATGCACCGGCACCCGCGGCGCGCGCTGCGCGGGATTCTCATAGACCGCCTTCACGAACGCCTTCTTGCCGAAGCCGTAGCCCAGCACGGGCCTCTGGTCCGCCAGCAGCTTGGCATGGCCCCAGATCGTGTCCCGGCTGTTGTAATGCCCCATCGTGCGGTCCTTGAAGCGCGGATTGAGGCTGCCGGCGGCGTACCACAAACCCGCGCCAATCGCCACCGCCAGCACCGCCGCCAGCAGC
This sequence comes from uncultured Verrucomicrobiota bacterium, assembly GCA_964567795.1. Lineage (GTDB taxonomy): Bacteria > Verrucomicrobiota > Kiritimatiellia > CAIQIC01 > Lenti-01 > Lenti-01. The sequence continues at coordinate 4,429 of CAZMOR010000277.1, read as the reverse complement.
CGGGCCCGCCAGTCCGGCAGCAGCACCAGCGGAAACGCCAGCGCCACCAGCGCGAAAACGGCCTGCGGGCCGCGCGAGGCCAGCACCAGCAGGTAGGTCAGGTCCAGCACGATCCCCAGCACCAGCAGCGCCTTCCAGCCCCGGCCCGGCACCCCCGCCAGCCCGCGCGCGACGAAGATCAGGAGGCACAGCCCCGCCATCATGCAGGACACGTTCGGATGCGTGTAGAGATAGGGATGGAAATACCGGGCCTCTGTCAGCACGGTCGGCCAGCCCAGGTTGGCGCACAATCGCACCAGGTCCAGCACCAGCTTGAGCGTCACCACGCCGGCGCTCACCAGCAGCGCTTCCCAGATGCGCCCCGGCCGGTCGAAAATCGCCGGCAGGGCCAGCGCCGCCAGCACCATCGGCGTCGATTTCACCAGATCTCGCACCGAGCCGGCCGGATAAAAGCTCCAGCCCGTTGAAAGCAGCGCCCAAACCAGTCCCAACCCGAAGCACAGGCCCACCGGATTCTTCCACCCGGCCAGGGTCCGGCGCCAGTTCCATATTCCATAAACCCCGGCCCACCAGAGGATGGCGGTGGCAAAGCCCTTGGCCGGATCGAACCAAAGCAACGCGGCGGCAACCGCGGCCGGCCACCGTTGCTCCAGACCGGCCAGGCGTTTGGCCGCCGCTGTCCATTGGTTCAAAAAATTGCGCATACAACCGGAGAATACTGCACCCCGAAGGGCGTTTCGTTCAACTGCAAACTGCCGCCCCGGTCGCCCGCCGCTTCAGGGCGCTTTCCACATCCGGCGCCGCGGCCAGCAGTTCCTGCGTATAGGGATGCGCCGGCCGCGCCAAAATGTCCGCGGCCGGTCCCCGCTCGACCACTGCGCCCGCCTGCATGACCACCACGTCGTCGGCCATGTGCCGCATGACCGCCAGATCGTGCCCGATCAGCATCCAGGTGATGCCCCGCTTTTCCTGCAGCGCTTTCAGCAGGTTCAGGATTTGCGCCTGCACGCTCACATCCAGCGCGCTGACCGGCTCGTCGGCCACCAGGAACTCCGCACCGACGCACAGCGCCCGCGCCAGGTTCACCCGCTGCCGCTGGCCGCCGCTCAATTCATGCGGAAAGCGGTTCGCATAGGCCGCATCCAGCCCCACCGTCTCCAGCCAGTGCGCCGCCTGCGCCGCCGCGTCCGCGCCGCTCTGGGCCAGCCCATGCACCCGCAGCACTTCCGCCAGCGCCGCCCCCGCCTTCAGCCGCGGATTCAGCGACCCCAGTGGATCCTGGAACACCATCTGCGCCCGTCGCCGGAATGCCAGCCGGCCCGCGCGGTCCAGCTTCAAGACGTCCTGCCCGTCGAACTCCACCCGCCCCGTCACCTCGTCCTCCAGCGCCAGGATCGCCCGCGCCAACGAGCTTTTCCCGCTGCCGCTTTCCCCCACCACGCCCAGGCAGCGCCCGCGCGCGACCTCGAACGACACGCCCTTCACCGCCGCGACGTTCCGCCCGCCCGCCCGGTAGGTCACCCGCAGATGCTCGACTTTCAGCAGCGCCGCGCTCATGTCCAACCGCCCGCCCCGCATGCCCAGCACGCCACCCGGTGGTCCGTTCCGCAGGTTTTCAGTTCCGGTTCGCGTTCCCGGCAGATGTCCCGCGCCCGGCCGCAGCGCGGCTGGAAGCGGCAGCCCGCCGGCCGCCGGCCCAGCGGGGGCACCGCACCTTCGATGCCCGCCAGCCGCCCCGCCGGCCCCTTCAGCCGCGGCAGCGCCTGCAACAGCCCCTGTACATACGGATGCTGCGGATTATTCAGGATTTCCACCGGCCCCGCTTCCACGATCCGGCCCGCGTACATCACGTGTACCTCGTCCGCGATCTCCGCCACCACGCCCAGGTTGTGCGTGATCAGCAGCACGGCCAGGTTCTCCTGCTGTTGCAGCCGGACCAGCAGGCGCAGGATCTTCGCCTGCACCGTCACGTCCAGCGCCGTCGTCGGTTCGTCCGCCACCAGCACGCGCGGCCGCCCCGCCAGCGCCATGGCCAGCATCGCCCGCTGCTGCATCCCGCCCGACAATTGATGCGGATAACTCGCCAGCACGCGCGCCGGTTCCTCGAAACCGACCGTCTGCAGCAGTTCCTCGAGCCGCGCCGCCGCGCGGCCCCGCTCCTCCCGCGGCAGCACCTCGCGGATCTGGCTGCCGATGGTGAACACCGGATCGAGGCATTCGCCCGGATCCTGGAACACATACGCCAGCCCCCGCCCCGGCCGCCGCTCCCCGCCGTCCGCCCAGCGGATCTCCCCTTGATCCATGTTCATCCCCCGCGGCAGCAGCCCGCCCAGCGCCGCGGCCGTGATGCTCTTGCCGCAGCCGCTTTCCCCCACCAGCGCTGTCGTCCGCCCGGCCCGCAGCTCCAAGTCCACTTCCCCGACCACCTCCAGCCGCTTCCCCGTTTCCGGCACGAACCCCACGCCGAGCCCCGCCGCCGTCAATACGGCGGCGGTTCCGCCCTTGACGCGCCCGCTCGAATCTGTTGGTTTCATGCCATGAACATTGAAGCACGAGTCACCGGTTTTATCGAAGAAAATTGTTACTTCGTGTCGCATCCCGACACCCGCGAAACCGTCGTGATCGATCCCGGCGACGATGCCCCGCAACTGCTCGCCCGCCTCCGTGAACTCCGCGCCACCGTCGTGGCCTATCTCCTCACCCACGGCCACGTGGACCACCTCACCGCCCTCGCCGCCCTCGCCGCCGCGCATCCCGCCCCCATCCACGTCCATCCCCGCGACGCGGCGTGGTGCTTCACCGAACGCTACAACCTCCCCGGCTTCTACGACGCCCCCGACAAGCCCGACGCGCCCGTCGTCCTCGTGAAGGAAGGCGATGTCTTTCCGCTCGCCGGCGCGCGCTGGTCCGTCATCGAAACCCCCGGCCACACTCCCGGCGGCATCTGCTGGAAACTCGAGGACGACCACGCCCTTTTTACTGGCGACACCCTCTTCCGCGGCACCGCCGGCCGCACCGATCTTCCCGGCGGCGATGCCCGCGCCCTGATGAAATCCCTCCGCAAGCTGGCTGCGCTCCCGGAAGACCTGACCGTCTATCCCGGCCACGGCGACCCCACCACGCTTGCCCGCGAAAAACGCGACAATTATTTCATGCAGTCTTGAACGCCCCCGGATGCGGGGACTCGCGGCTCGGGATCTAGTCCGTTTCGCAGATCAACCGCCAGGCCATGGAGCCCTTCGGCGGGATGTTCGGCAGGTCGTCCGGATCGAACCAGCGCGCCTCGGCCAGCTCCTCGGGCTGCAGTTGCAGTTCCCCCGCGCGCCACTGCGCCTTGAACCCGATCATCATCTGGTTCGGATACGGCCAGTGCTGGCTGCCGACGTATCGCACGTCCCCCACGTCGATCCCGGCCTCTTCCTTCACCTCGCGCCGCACGCAATCCTCCAGCGACTCGCCCAGCTCGACGTAGCCCGCCAGGCACGTCCAGAAATTCGGAATCCGCTGCACGTGCCGCGCCAGCAGGATCTTCCCCTGCTTCTCCACCCGCACGATCACCGCCGGCGCCAGGCCGGGATATTCCACGTGCCCGCACGCCGCGCACTGCCGCGCCACGTCCACGGGGTGTTCCGCCAGCGGCCCGCCGCACGCGCCGCAGAACCGGTGCGTCGCCCGCCAGTTCAGCATCCCCAGCGCCCGGCAGGCGGCCCCCGCATGCGGCGATTCCGCCCCCAGCAGGGTCCGCAGCCGTTCCCACGCATAGCCCGCCGGTGCTTTCTCCGCCGCGCCCGACACGCCCGTCGCCACGTACCCCTGCGGGCGCACCGTGAACGTTTCCAGCACCGTCCGCGTCCGCTGCAGTTCCGGCAGCGCCTCCAGCCCCGCCGGCTCCAGCCCGCCGGCCTTCACCAGCAGCAGGCCGTCGCAGAAAATATAGGGCGTGCCCGCCGGAACCATGCCGCGCTCACCTTTCCTTTTTCCACCGCGGCAAATTGTATTCCAGGATCTCCGTCAGGATGTCGCGCACGTTTTTCGTGAGCTTCCAGCCGGGATAATGCCGCTGGAACTTCGATACGTCGCTCACCCACCAGATGTGGTCGCCGATGCGATTCGTCTCGACATACGTCGTCTTCATTTTCCGCCGCGTGATCTCCTCGCACAGCGCCACCGCCTCCTGCATCGAGCAGTGGCTGAAGCGGCTGCCGCCCATGTTGTAGACCTCGCCCGCCCGCGGCGCGCGGAAGAACGCCTCGAACGACGCCACCAGGTCCGCGCTGTGGATGTTGTCGCGCACCTGCTTGCCCTTGTAGCCGAAAATCCGGTACTCGCGCCCCGTCGCCGCGCATTTCATCAGGTACGCCAGGAACCCGTGCAGTTCCGCGCCCGAATGCCGCGGCCCCGTCAGGCAGCCGCCGCGGAACACCGCCGT
>CAZMOR010000276.1:0-7947 GCA_964567795.1 uncultured Verrucomicrobiota bacterium | reverse complement strand
AATGTCGCGCATGGGCGCATAAAGAAGGACATCCGCGGGCAGTTCCGGGGCCAGGTCTTTCAGCGTTTGCCGGTCGCACAGAATCACCACGTTGTCGTGCCCGAGAATCTGGCGGGCAAAGGCAACCTGGAAATCCAGGATTTCCCGCCGCAGGGGGCGGTAGTAGGGATCGGATGCCAGCGGCGCGGCCAGGACGATCAGGGTGCGGCCGGCATCCGACTCATTGTTTGAGGCAACTGGCGGCGTCCCGCGGGTGTCCGGTGAACCGGCGAGGACAAGGATCAGGAAAAGATGCCGCCAGAACCCCGTCACTGTCAGGGCCTGCCCAACAAAGCGGCCTTGAGTGGTTCCTGCACGGGTTTCTCGCCCAGCCAGATGGCAAACAGAGCCTGTTTCAAACCAAGGCCGGCAATGGAGCCCAACTTGGTTTCCGCGGATCCGTCAGCCTTGCGATACAGGGTGACCAGGGCGCCGTCCGCATACCGCATGACCACGGAATCGCCCTTCTTGAATTGGACGGTGTCGAACTGGTGAAGAAAGGCCGGGGACTGGTCCGAGGCATATCCGCCTTCGGCGGCCTTGGCGAATCCTTCGGTGGTGGCTTCAATAAAGCGGGCCCGGGTTATCAATGAACTTTTCACTGTCAGGTTGAATTCCATGGGCTGATCAGCCTCGAGAATCGTCTTGGCGTCGGCGCCTTTCAAGGCGGCCGGCACCGCCAGCGATAATTCATACATGGCGCCCAGAATCGGCTTTGTCCGGATGCCGGAACCATTCTGGACAAGGTTGCCATCTGCCCGGCTGGCGGTAGCGGTGGCGAGCAGGAGGGCGAAGGCGGCAAGGAATCTGGTTTTCATGGTTTGTCTCCGGGTTACTTATCGTGTTCAGGGTGGAAGGGCATGGCCAGCGAGCTCAGGTCTGGAGGTTCCGGGCGATGGTTTCGCGGGCGGCTTCCGTCAGCCGGTGCTCGTCCGCACGATCGGAGGCGGCCAGGGCGGGCAGGAAGCGGACCCGGATGCCGGTCCAGAAGCGCGGCAGGCGCTTGCCGCGCGGCAGCGCCCGGAAAGCGCCGCTGATGGCCACGGGAATCACCGGGACCTGGAGTTCGAGGGCCAGGGCGGCAAACGTGGTCTTGAAATCGCCCAGTTGGCCGTCCTGCGAACGCGTTCCTTCAGGAAAGATCAGGAGGTTGCCGCCGTCGCGGAGGGCCTGGGCCATCATCTGGAGCGAAAGTTGCACATCCCGGCCGACTTCGACCACGATTACGTTGCTGTTGCGCGCCAGCCATTCCATCAGGCCGGGCTTTACATGTTTGCGCTTGGCGTAATAGAACGTGCGGCGCAGGAAGGAATTCTTCAAGAACATCGAGACAAACAGGCCATCGATGTAAGACTGATGGTTGGCCACCAGGATGCAGGCGCCCCGGGCGGGAAGGTTTTCGCGGCCTTCGGCATGGATCCGGAACAGCAGGCGGATCAAAACGCCGAACAGGGTTTTCAGGAATGGATGCACCCAGCCGGAGCGGGGCAATTCCAACGGCGGCTCTTCGGGGCGGGCTTTCAGAAGCGTGTCCCAGGCGCCGGCGCTTTCACGGAAGAACAGGCGTTGTTCATCCGCATGCCGGGCCAGAGCCAGAACGGTCGGATAATCCTGGAAGACGGATTCCGGCAGCTTGATTCCGAAGGTCTTCTCGATGAAAACCAGGACGGAGAGGCGGGCGAGGGAATCCAGGGCCAGATCCATTTCCCAATGGGCGGTGGGGGCCACGCGCGGGCATTCCAGTTCGACCCGGAGAAACCGGTCGAACGCCTCGAAGGCCGGCCCAAGATCCTCCGCTTTGGGGCCGGGAACGGAATCGCCGCTGAAAGTGCCGACGGCCAACGCCGGCAATTCGTGCCGTTTGAGTTTGCCCAGGCGGGTTTTGGGAAGGTCATTGGCGACAATCGTCAGTTGCGTGATTTTCTTGGCCGGCGGAGCCTGCCGGTTGTAGGGCTCGATCAGGTTCCACCGGAAATGTTCGGCTTGCTGGGCGGGGATGCCCCCCAGGAATCCGGGGACAGGCAGAATGAGCGCATGCAGGAGGTCTTCGCGCAGCGTGACGGCCACCTCCTTGATGTCCGGCGAAAGGGCGGCCAGTTTTTCCTCCAATTCGGAGGGATTGACCTTCTTGCCGTTGGGCAGGACGATGATTTCCTTTTTACGGCCGGTGATGAACAGGTAATTGTCGCTGTCGAGATATCCCAGATCGCCGGTATGCAGCCAACCGTCCTGAATGGCTTCGGCCGTGGCTTCGGGACTTTGCCAATAGCCCGGAAAGACATGGGGCCCGCGGGCCAGGACCTCGCCCTCCTCGATCCGGACGGAATCCGGCAGGCAGGGTTGGCCGCAGGCACCGATCCGGACGGCGTCCGGCCGCGGGAAAGTGATCATGGGCGCGCATTCGGTCATGCCGTAGCCTTCCAGGACCTGGAAGCCGCAGATGGTCAAGTCGCGGGCGACTTCGCGGTCGAGGGGCGCGCCGCCGGAAACCATCTGGCGGAGCTGGCCGCCGAATTTCCTCTGGACGGGGAACAGGAGCGCACGCGACGCAGGCAGACTGCCCAGCAGGGCGGCGAGCCGGTAGAGCAGGCGTCCAGCCGCGGATTTGAACAGATTATCGAGGATGGCTTTCCGGAAAAGGGCATAGAGGCGGGGCACGCCGATCAGAATGGTGGCACGATGGCGGCGCATCGTGGCGACCATGTCGGCCGGATCCAGCGAGTGGGCCAGGATGATCGATCCGCCCGAATACAGCGGAGCCAGGATACAACCCATCAAGGGCAGGATATGGTGGAACGGGAGCAGGGCGAATGTACGGGATTCCGGCTTGAAGATGGGCACGCGGTCGCAGACCGATTCGAGGTTCACCTTGAAATTGCCAAAAGTGAGCATGACCCCCTTGGGGGCGCCGGTGGTGCCCGACGTGAACAGGATGGCGGCGAGCGCGTCAACCGGCCCGGCGGGCAGCCCGGTGCCGCCGATGGAGCCGGAAGGAACCGCCGGAAATTCCTCCGCATCGAAACACACGACCCCGGGCGAACCGGCGGGCAGGGTGCGGAACGCTTCTTCCGCAAGCGGCCGGGTCTTGGCGGAACAGAAAAGTGCCACCGGTTTTGTCTGCCGGAGGATGTAGGCCACCTCGGCCGCGGGGCTGAAGGCATCCACGGGGACCACGACGCAGCGGTTGCGCCAGATGGAAAAAAGGGCCGAAATCCATTCGGGCCGGTTTTCGGAGAAAACAACCACCCGTTCGCCGGGGGCGGAAAAATAGAGAGAAGCGAGGGCCGCGGAATGGGCCAGCAGATCGGCATAGGAGATTTCGGAGTCTTTCCAGAAAACGGCGGTCCGGGGCAAGGGCTGGAGGAGCGTGAAAGCGGGGACCGGACTGGTCGAAGGATTCATGCAGGACTCCGTATGAGGTTCAGCGCATCAGATTGAATGTGAATTCACCGTTTTCGGTTTGCCGGATGAAGCGCCGGGGCAGGTCGCTGAAACGTTCCGGATGCCACGAATGGGAAACAAAGGGGCCGCAGGTCCAGACTAGATGGGTGGAGACAAGATGCTGGCGTTCAAACGTGTCGCTTTCTGCAATGGTTTCCACGGAAAACCGGTCCACCCGGCCTTCGGCCACATCCAGTACGCGGGCCACCCGGTTGGTCGACAGGAAAGTGGCCGGAGCCGTTCCGTACATCGTGAGGGAGTTGAAATCATAATCGGCGCGCGCAATTTCACTCGTGACGGTTCCGCTGCGGTCGGCGCGCACAATCTGCAGCAGGCCATTGGTCAGCCGGGTGCCGGTCACTTCCGTGCGCAAAGGGCCGTCGATACGAACGGCATGGAGATCCGTCACCGTGCCATCGGGTTGGAAGGAGACGGACAATTGTTCGGAATAGTGCTGCAAGGCTATGAAAACCGGCAATTCGGCCTCGAAAATGGAAGTGAGGGTTCTGCGCCCGTCGGTCTGGGCCATGGTCAAGGTCTGGGTGGCCACCGGGGAATCTTTGTACACCACTTCATAATGAACGTCCACGGAACCGGCCATGGCGGTTGAAACAGTCCATGCAGCCCAGCCCGCCAGGCTGCGAACGAAGATCGGCAGGGGCATTGATTTCATCGCCGATGACATTACTCCAACGTGGTGCGGGACACAACCACTTGCATGGCATAAAAAAGGCCCGGCGGGGATGCCGCCGGGCCGGGACCGGACCACACCTACGGCGCAGCCGGGATCGTGATCTTGAAGATGGTCACGGTGTTGGAAACATTGTTGACGGGGATCACTCCGCTGGTGCTGCTGTTGGTGCCGAGCACGGACCAGCTCCAGGAGTTGTTGCTCACCAGATTGGCGGCATGAATGACATAGGCGCGCGGGGCGGCGTTCGAAGTCATCTTTTCCATGCTCAGGTTCACGGTGGTGCCGGAGAGGCTCAGGTTGTCGATCCGGAGGAAGGAATCGGGGTCGGACGGATCGGTGTCGGACCAATACTCCTGTTCATTGGTGCGCCCGTCGCCATCATAGTCGTCGGAAGCTCCGCCGTTGGTCCCGTCCGGGTCGATGCCGGCATCGGAAATCCACTGTTCATATGGCGTCGGCTCCTGCTGGGTGGTGACCGTGATGGTGATCAGCTCTTCATCATAGCCGTCCTGCCCCGTGGCCGTGAACAGGAAGGAGTGCACGCCCAGTTCATTCGTGGTCGGGGTGAAGGAGAAGCTGTTGGGTGCCGTGAAACTCCAGGTTCCGGGGGCCAGCGTGCTGGCGCAGGAGAGCGCGACACTGTCACCGGGGTCCTGGGTGAAGGTCACGGAGAAGGCCAGGGTGTTGCTGACGCTGACGGTGCGGTTGGACAAGCCGGTCAGGACCGGGGCGGCATAGCGATCTTCATTGGCGAACATGTCATTCACGTTTGTGGCCGTCATGCCGGCGGTGGTGTCCAGCAGCCGCAGATATTGGGCCTGGCCGCCGTACCAAGTGGTATTGCTCTGGAAGGCAACGTAAATACCGCTGGCGATGAGGGTGCTGCCCGTGATGCCGCCGCCCCACAGCATCGTGGCCGGATTGGTGGCCGCAAGGTTGACCACATTGTAGACATGGGTGGGCTGGATGCCGAACCAGTTGGCGCCCGAATCCGTGGTGGCATTCAGCTTGAAGCTGGCCGCCCGGGCATAGTTGGCCCGGAAGTTGTTGTTCACGAACGCAAAGACCACATCCTGCGTGGCGGCGGAAACCCCGGCCTGCTGGAACTTGGCCACGGCAAAAATGTCGGCATTCCAGTTCGTGGTGGCCGCATCCGCCAGGAAATAGTTTTGCTGCGACCGCAGGGCGGGGGAGTGCTCGCGCGCGCTGTTCAGCCGGCCATAGGTGGCCCGGATATCGCCCGCCCAACCGGCGTTCCAGATGTTGGTCATGTGGTTGTAGCGCTTGAAGTGGGGGATGGATTTGCCGAAGTTCGTCTCATACCGCGCGAAGTTGTTGTTGGAAGAAATGCCGAAATCGCTGCGGCCGCCATATTCGCCGTAGTTGTTCTGGGCGCCCATTTCCTGGCCGTAGAACATCATGGGCACGCCGTCCATCGCCGAATTGATGGCGTAGGCATACACCAGCGACCACTGGTCATCCGTCGGGAAGATTTCATCGTGCGAGATGAGGTTGAGGAGGACCGGCGACATTTCGAAGGCGTTCTTGCGGGCATCGAACGCGTTCCAGATGAGGGCCGTCGACCGGTTTGGAGTCGAGTTTGTCTGGTCGGCGTACGTCCGGTAGTCGAAGAAATCATCGCGCCACAGATACAGGATGTTCTCGTTGAGAATATCAAAGTGGCGGGACGAACGATAACCGACGCCATGGCTCTTGGAGCCGGCCACCTCGCGATAGCCATCCAGGGATTCCGCCATGAACAGGAAGTCCCACTTCAGGCTGCGGGTCTTGTTGATGGTGTATTCCCAGAAGAGGCTGGGGAGCCCCTGCGCAAAGTCGCAGCGCAGGCCGTCGATGCCCTTGTAGGACTCGCTCTTCGGGGTCCCCGCGGGATGGCCGGTCTTCTTGATCCAGTAGGACGGATACGCGGCGAAGTATTCCCAGAGTTCGCGTGTGGTGTCGGTCCGGAAGCCTTCGAAGTAGTCGTCTTCGCGGAGATAGCGGTTGAACCAGGAACTGCTCCAGGTCCAGTTGGTGTTCGCCGCGGGCTTTTGCACCAGGCAATCATACGTGCCGAAGAAGAATTCGGCGGCATCGGCCCACTTGCCGAAGTCGATGCGGTCGGGCGCCACGGCGATATCCGTGTTGTTGGTGGCCACAAAATAGCTGGCGGGATCGCCGTAGCTGTCCTTCTTGGAGTACCAGCCGGCGCGGACCGAGGAAATGAGGCTGGTGGGATTGACCGCAACGCCCAGCGAATCCTTGAGCCCCATTTCCACGCCCATGTCGCCGATTTCGCAATCCCAGGCGGAATGGTTGAAGGTGCCGTCGAGCATGACGCCGATGCCGTGGGCGTCGTAGTTGGCGACAAAATTGGTGAATTCGGCCAGGGCCTGGGTGGCGGAATTGGGATCGCCCAGGACCGGGTTCACCTGCCAGTAGTTCTTCACCGCGTACGGGGAGCCCGGATCATAGGCCGAACCGGTGGTGGCGTCGATTTCGCGGCCGACCGCGCCGATCGGATGAATGGGCTGCAACCAGACCATGTTCACGCCCAGGCTGTTGAGCTTGTTGGTGCTGATGCCGTTGGGCCGGTTGGTATCGTCCAGGTACATGTTGCGGAAGGTGGAACGGCCGGAGAACGTATCATTGGTCGCTTCGCCGGTCAGCGGATTCAGCTCATACAGCGTAGTATTGAGCGCCTTTTTGGGAGAAACCACGACCGCGCAATCGCGCCGCAGGCCATGATCGGTATAGTAATGCCAGGCGCCGCCGTTGACTTTCCAGCGGGCGTTGATGCGATAGGCCCCGCACCGGTTCACCGGCAGGGTGACGGCGTAGACGCCGCTGCCGATGTTGGTCATCGTATACGCCTTGAAATAGGTGTCCAGCGAGGTGGTCGTGACCTCGTCCGGGTTCTCGTCGCCCGGCATGTTCACGTAATCGCGGCGGTTCAGGTTGCTGAACAGTTCGACGGCGGTCAGCGTGTTGGTGCCGCCGGCGTTGGGCGTCAGCAGGACCCGGACGCTTTCCTGGTCGCCGGCAACCTCATCGAGGAAGAAGCGGCGGATGCCGTAGTTGGCATCATTGGTGTCATTATTGACTACAGTCTGCATGACCGGGTTGCCGCCGTCGAAGTAGCCATCGCCGTTTTCGTCCAGGATGGACGCCGACGGAACCCGCAGGATTTCCATGACTTCCAGATTGTTGCCGGCATCCCAGACCGCCGGCACCTGGGCCACCAGACCGTCGCCGTCGTTGTTGCCGTAGACGCCGACGGTCATGTACAGCGCCGCCGGGACGCCGCCGAAATTGTCCGCAAGATCCAGTTCACCTTCGAGGTAGTTGTAGGTGCTGTTCAGGTTGGAGTTTTTGCTGGTGTTGTTGGTGCCGGCGGCGTTGAACCAGCCGCTCCAGTCGTTGCCGCCTTCGGCGCCCAGATAGGGGAAGTTCGTGGGCAGGAAGATGTACCCGGCCTTGGCCCACGGGGCCGCGGTGGCGTCGCCCAGGTTGGTGTGGATGCAGATGAAATGGTCGTTGCGGATCGTGCCGTTGGTGCCGGTGCCCCAGGTGGCGACATACAGCTTGGTGCCGCGGATGGCCGCCCAGATCTTCATACCATTGTATTCGGCGATTTCATAGGCGCTGCTGTCCAAGGCGGCATCCATGGTGAACAGGTTGCTGCTGGCGCCGGCGACCTGGAACTGCCAGTCGGAGCCATCCCAGGTCGAACTGCCGTTGTTGAACGTGACATCCACCGAGGTGGCGTTGGT
>CAZMOR010000275.1:0-5296 GCA_964567795.1 uncultured Verrucomicrobiota bacterium | reverse complement strand
CCGGAAGAAGGCGGCATCCTTGATGGCCGCCACCTTGACGGCTTCGGCGATGCCATCGAGAAGCAGGGGGAGCGGGAGGGAATCGAGAAAAGCCGCGTCGTTCAGCACCGCCCAGGGCGGGGCGAAGGTGCCGAGGAGATTCTTGGAGCCGGCGAAATTGATGGCGTTCTTGACGCCGACGCCGGAATCGCACTGGGCAAGGGCGGTGGTGGGCACGCGCACGAGGCGGACGCCGCGGTGGAAGAGCGCGGCGGCGAGTCCGGCGGCATCCAGGAAGGCGCCGCCGCCGACGGCGATGCAATAGGAATGGCGGCAGATGTTGCCGGCGCGGAGGGCGGCCACCATGCGGCGGACGGGGCCGGCGGACTGCTTGATGATTTCGCCGCCCGGGAGCGCCAGCGGGGCGCGCACCAGATGCAGATCGGTTGCATGGGCGGCGAAATAGGCGCGGATCTGCGCCGTCAGGCGGGGATGAGCCGCGAGCACGCCTCGATCAAGCAGCACGAGGCAGCGGCGGCGGCCGGTGCCGCCGCGGACCAGCGCGTCGTGCAGCGCGCGGTTGCGCGGCGCGAACAACTGGCGGGTGAAGACAACCGGGAAGGCGTGGCGGACGACAATGCGCTGGAGGTGAACGGTCACTTTATAATCAAAGCGTTCCGCCGGGGTCTCCGGTTCACGCCGGCTTCCAGGAATCCTTCAGGGTGACGGTGCGGTTGAAGACCGGCGCGCCGGGACGGCTGTCGGGTTCGGCGCAGAAATAGCCGATGCGCTCGAACTGGAACCGGTCGCCGGGCTGGGCCGCGAGCAGGCAGGGTTCGGCCAGCGCCTGGACGGTCTTGAGCGAGTCGGGGTTGAGGTGGGACTTGAAGTCCACTTCCTTGTTACCGTCGGGCTCGGGCACGTTGAACAGGCGGTCGTAGAGCCGGACCTCGACCGGTTTGGCGGCATGGGCGGGCACCCAGTGGATGGTCGCCTTGACCTTGACGGCGGCGTCCATGGGGTCGAAGCGGCCGCGCACGGCGGTCACCTTGCCGGCGGCGTCCTTTTCGACGCCGGTGCAGGTGAGGAAGCCGGCGTTGCGCAGGCGCACGGCCTTGCCGGGGCTGAGGCGGAAATACTTGGGCGGCGGCACTTCGGCGAAATCCTCGCGCTCGATGAACAGTTCGGCGCCGAACGGGATGTCGCGCTCGCCGGCGGCGGGATCCTCGGGATTGTTGACGCCCTTGACGGACGCCGGCAGGCCGGCGGCGTTTTCAATGATGACGCGGAGGGGATCCAGCACGGCCATGGCGCGGCGCGAGGTCTTGTTGAGGTCGTCGCGGATGCAGTGTTCCAGCAGGGCGACATCGGTCAGCGAGTCGTACTTGGTGATGCCGACGCGTTCGCAGAATTCGCGGATGGCGGCGGGCGGCACGCCGCGGCGGCGCAGGCCGCACAGCGTGGGCAGGCGCGGATCATCCCAGCCCTTGACCAGCTTGAGCTGCACCAGCTCGAGCAGCTTGCGCTTGCTCATGACGGTGTAGGTCAGCGAGAGGCGCGCGAACTCCATCTGCTGGGAGGGGAAGAGGCGGCAGTTCTGGATGACCCAGTCGTACAGCGGGCGGTGCACTTCGAATTCCAGGGTGCACATCGAGTGGGTGATCTTTTCAAGCGCATCTTCGATGGGATGGGCGTAGTCGTACATGGGGTAGATGCACCACTTGTCGCCCGCGTGCGGATGGGCGGTGTGCAGGATGCGGTAGATGACCGGATCGCGCATGTGGAGGTTGGGCGACGCCATGTCGATCTTCGCCCGCAGGACTTTGGAGCCGTCGGGGAATTCGCCGGTGCGCATGCGCTGGAAGAGGTCGAGGTTCTCCTCCGGGGAGCGCTTGCGGAAGGGCGATTCCTTGCCAGGCTCGGTGGGAATGCCGCGGTATTCCTTCCACTGCTCGGAGGTCAGTTCGCAGACGTAGGCCTTGCCGTCGCGGATCAGGCCGCAGGCGAGGTCATACATCTGCTCGAAATAGTCCGACGCGTGGTAGTAATGCCTGCCCCAGTCGAAGCCCAGCCAGCGGACATCCGCCTTGATGGAGTCCGTGTATTCGACGTCCTCCTTGACCGGATTGGTGTCGTCCATGCGCAGGTGGCACTCGCCGTTGTTCTCCAATGCCATGCCGAAGTCGAGGCAGATGGCCTTGGCGTGGCCGATGTGGAGATAGCCGTTGGGCTCGGGCGGGAAGCGCGTGACGACCTGGCCGCCGTACTTGCCGGTGCGGTTGTCCTCCGCGATGATTTCGCGGATGAAGTGCATATTCTTGGCCGGGGTTTCCGGCGCGGGATTGGCGGGAGCGTTCATTTGTCACCCTTGGCGCCCATGGCGTCCTTGCGTTCATAAAACTGCCGCGCCTTCTTCCGGATGGTAGCGAGGCGGGGATGATTGGCTTCCTTGACGGCGGCGCCGAAGGCGGCCAGCAGGTCCTCGGTCTTGCCGGGCAGGCCGGTCGGCACTTCGATGGTCACGGCGATATGGTGGTCGCCGGTGGCATTGCCGCGGACATCGGGGAAGCCCAGGCCGCGCAGCGTGAAGACCTTGCCCGGCTGCGTGCCGGCGGGAATCTTTAGCGGCACGTCGCCGCGCAGGGTGGGCACCTGGATTTCGCCGCCGAGCGCGGCGATGTGGAAGGGGATGGGCACTTCGCAGTGCGTATCGAGGCCGTCGCGGGAGAACAAATCGTGCTCGCGGACGTGCAGCACCACGAACAGGTCGCCCGGCGGGCCGCCGCGGGAGCCGCCTTCGCCCTTGCCGGCCAGGCGCAGGCGCGAGCCGGTATCCACGCCGGCGGGGATGGTCAGTTCCAGCTTGCGGGGCGCCTTCACGCGGCCTTCGCCGTTGCAGGCGCGGCAGGGATGGCGGATGAATTCGCCGGTGCCGCCGCAGCGGGGGCAGGGCTGGCGGACCTGGAAAAAGCCGTTGGAGCTGACGACCATGCCGCGGCCGCCGCAGGCGGAGCAGGTTTCGCGCTGGCTCTTGCTGTCGGCGCCGGTGCCCTTGCAAACGTCGCAATCCTCCACGACATGGAGGGTGAGTTCGCGCCGGGAGCCGAAGGCGGCCTCTTCGAAATCAATTTCCAGGTCGTAGCGCAGGTCGGAGCCACGGGAGCGGCCGTCGCGGTCCCGTGCGCCGCCGCCCATGCTGCCGAACAGGCTTTCAAAGAAGCTGCCGCCGAAGCCGCCGCCGCCGCCGAACGCGGAGGCGAAGGCGCGCATGGCCTCTTCCAGATCAATATTGCCCGCGCCGCCGAAGCCGCCGCCCCCGCCGCGGCCGCGCTCGAAGGCGCCCCAGCCGAACTGGTCGTAGCGCTGCCGCAGTTCGGCGCTGGAGAGGATTTCGTAGGCCTCGGTGGCCTCCTTGAACTTCTCCTCGGCCTCCTTGTCGCCCGGATTGCGGTCCGGGTGGTACTTCATGGCCAGCTTGCGGTACGCCTTCTTGATGTGGTCTTCGGAGGCGTCCTTGGCAAGGCCGAGGATTTCGTAGCAATCGCGCTTCTGGCTCATGGCGGTTCCGGGGACCCTTTAGGCCGCGGGTCCGGACGAGACAACCACCTGCGCGGCGCGCAGGAGCTTGTCGCCGAGCTTGTAGCCCCGGCGGGTTTGGGCGACCACATGGCCTTCGGGAACGGAGGGCGAGGGCATGTGGGTGATGGCTTCGTGGAGATTGGGATCGAACGCGGCGCCTTCGGCATCGATCGCCTGGACGCCGGCTTTTTCCAGCGCGGCGCGGAACTGGTTGCAAACGAGCTGGAAGCCCTCCTGGATCGGGGCCGGGGCGCCGTTCTTGGCGCTGTCGGCCAGCCCGAGTTCGAAATGGTCGAGGACGGGCAGGAGTTCCAGGATGAGTTTCTCGCTGGCGAAGGCGATCCAATCCTTCTTTTCGCGGTCCATGCGCTTGCGATAGTTGTCGAAGTCGGCCTGCAGGCGCAGCAGGCGGTCCTTGAGCACGTCTTCGGGGGAGGGCTGGGGTTCGGCGGCGGCCTCCGGCGCGGGGGCGGCAGCCGCCTCTTCCGCAACGGGATGGGCCGGATCGACGGCCGGAAGATTGGGATCTTCCGCCGGAGTCGGCGCCGCGGGCTTGGAATGGGGATGTTTATGGGTCATATCAAGGGGCAGACGATACGCAGGAAAGGGGGGTTCGTCAACCCCGTCCGAGGCCTGCGGCGGGCGGGAATCAGGAGGCCAGTTCGCCCAGGATGCGGGTGGCGAAAAGCTCGAGCGCCACCTCGGGATCGACGGCCGCGCCGCCGGTCATGGCCGCCTGGGCGTCCACGGCGGCGTTGAGCCAGCGATACCAGCGGGCCGGGGGCAGGCGGTTGGCTTGCGCGGCCATCTTGGCGATGGCGTAGGGGTTGCCCTTGCGCGGATCCTTGGCTAGCGTCGCCAGCAGCGCTTCGCCCGCCGGCGGCAGGGACCACGTCAGCCGCGGCCAGTCGCCGCCGGTCACGTGCGCCCAGCCGCGCTTGAGGCAGTCGGAAAGCACCACGATTTCGCGCAGCCGGTTCTGGAGGCCCACGATCAGCGCCACGGGCGAAACGCCCTGCGTGAACATCTGGGCCATCACGTCCAGGGTTTCCGCGAGGTTGCCGCCGCAGAAGGTATCGGCGAATTCCCAGAACTTGCTCTCGCGCACGGGCGCGACCATGAGCTGGACATCGGCCAAAGCCACGGTCTTGCGGTCGCCCGCATAGAGCGAAAGCTTTTCGATTTCGGCCTCCACCTGGCGCAGGTTGTAGCCGGTGCGGTCGAGGAAAGCGTTGAACACCGCGCGGGGCATCTCCAGGCCCTTGTCGGCCAGCATTTTTTCCACGCGCGGGATGAAATCCTCCTCCGCCTCCTTGTCCTTTTCCGGTTCGTCGAAGGCGTGCACCTCGCCGAGGCTGTTGAAGGTCTTGTAGAAGGTGGTGGACTTGTTGACCTTGTCCGTGAGCAGGATGAACGCCACACCCTCCGGCAGGCCTTTCTTCAGGAGGTCGACCATGCGCTCGACCTCGGCCTTCACGGCGGTGAATTTGCCGGGCTCGGTCAGGGGATCGAAGAAGGGGCCGCCGCGCAAAAAGACGGTCTTGTTGCCGCCGAGGAAGGGTGGGGTCAGCAGGGCCTCGACCACGTTGCGCAGCACGGCGCAGACGGCGTCGGCGGTTTCCAGCCCGGGCTCCGGATTTATGGTTTCCAGGCCGAACGCCTGCTCCTCCGGCGGACACAGTTTGGCCGCGATTTCATCGGCCTTGCGCGTCGCGGAGAGGTCGTCGGTGCCGTAGAC
>CAZMOR010000274.1:0-3044 GCA_964567795.1 uncultured Verrucomicrobiota bacterium | reverse complement strand
GTCCTTGGGCGGCGGAGCATTGCGCCGCACCACGCGGTTGGTTTGCCGGATGTCCTTTGCTGGCTTGGGGGGCTCAGGCTTTTTCACGTCCGGCGGCTTTTCGGGGTTCGGCGCTTTGATGTCGTCCGTCGGCTCGGGCTTGGGGGGCTCCGGAGTGGGCGGCTGGGGAGTATCCGGCGCCGGCGGCGGAGGCACCGAGACCGTGAACTCCACGAACGTGAGCTGCTCGTTTTTCTTGAGGTGGCTGCAACCGCGGAAGATCAGCGGCCAGATCAGCACGGAGGCCAGCACGAGGGCATGCAGGACCAGGCTGATCTTGAATCCCTGGCGCTGGAATTCGCGCGGCTTCATTTCCCGGGATCGGTGACGAGGGCCATGCGGGTGATATTGGCATCGTGCATCAGGCGCAAAACGGTAACCACCTTGCCATAGGCGATGCTTTCGTCGGCGCGGACCAGGATGGTGATGTCCGGATTCTCTTCCGCCTTGCTCTTCAGCGCGGCCGCGAGCGCTTCCTCCGTGGTCGCGACATTATCGAGGAACAGTTCGGCCTTGGCATTCAGGGTGATGGACAGGCTGTCGAGGTCCTCGACGGAGGAGGCCTGCCCCTTGGGGAGGCGCACGGGGATGCCCTGCTCGATGTTCGGGAAGGTGATCATGAACGTCAGCAGGAGCAGGAACGTCAGATCCATGATCGACGTCATGTTCAGCTCGCTGATCAGGCGAGTGTTGGTTAACGACGTGCGGCGGGCCATGGCCGGCTCCTATTCGTACAAGAACGACTGCTGCAGGCGCGTCGCGAATTTTTCGATGAAGTTTTCCAGCTGGATGCTCAGGAAGCGGATCTTCTCGTTGAGCTTGTTGCAGCCGTAGGCTGAAGGAATGGCCACGATCAGGCCGACGATGGTGGTCAGCAGCGCGCTGGAAATGCCCGGGGCGGCCTCGGACAGATTGGCCGAGCCCTGCTTGGCCATCTGCTCGAACGAGACCGAGATGCCCCAGACGGTGCCGAAGAGCCCCAGCATGGGGGCGATGGTATAGGTGGAACCCAGCATGGACATCTGGGTTTCCAGCAGCAGGATCTGGTCGGCCACGGCGCACTCGGCCACCTTGCGGATGGCATCGATCTGCAGGGCGCTCAAGCGCTCCTGCGACAGGTCGATCTGGCTGATGGTGCGGTGCTGCTTGTGCGCCTGCGCCTCGAATTCGCGCTTCACGGCGATACACGCGGCGGCGTAGACCTTCGCCATGGGGCTGTCAGGATGCGCCGGGCCCCGCACGAAGATTTCCATCGGGTTTTCCTGGCGTTCAAAGGCGTGGGCGAAGTTCCGGTCGGCGCGTTCCACCTTCCGCAATTCGAGGTATTTGGCCAGCATGATGCTCCAGGCCAGCACCGACGCGCCGATCAGGACCAAGACGATCAGCTTGCCGATCGGATCGGAGATGTTGAACGCCCAGACTACGCCCGCCAGCGGCAATGCGCCGCAAACCAAATTCATGAACATACATACCTCGCGAAAACAGGTTGAAAATCGGGCGCATCATACGGAAACGGGCGGAGGGGGTCAACCATGCCGGGGCAGGCGGCTGCCAGACGCCAAAACCGGCTCCGGAATTGGCGGCGGCCCGCGCTGCAACCCGCACGGAGGCAGGCGGAAGCCGCAGGTGCAGGGAAAGATTGCCCCGTGCGCCCCGGCATGGAATAATCCGGACTCCTTTTCGATTTGGAGACGAGCAATGGCAAAGAACACAGGCGCGATGGAAACGGCCGAAAGCATGGCCAAGCGGCAGCGGGAGATTTCCGTGTCGGAATTCTTCCTGAAGAACCGGCATCTGCTGGGATTCGACAGCCCGCGCAAGGCGATCATGACGGCCGTGAAAGAGGCCGTGGACAATTCGCTCGACGCGTGCGAGGAAGCCGGCATCCTGCCGGAAATCGCGGTCGAGCTGAAACAGACGGCGGAGAACCGCTTCCTGGTGACGGTGACGGACAACGGGCCGGGCATCGTGCGGGCGCAGATCCCGAAAGTGTTCGCCAAGCTGCTGTACGGTTCGAAATTTCACCGGTTGCGCATGTCGCGCGGGCAGCAGGGCATCGGCATCAGCGCCGCCGGCATGTACGGCCAGCTCACGACCGGTGCGGCCACGGTCATCCTGTCCAAGACCAAGAATGCGCCCCGGGCGCACCGGATCGCCGTGCAGATCGACACGCGCGCCAACAAGCCGACGGTGCTAACGGACGAAGAGGCCGACTGGCGGCCGGAATTCCCGCCGGAAACCGCCGGGAAGGAACCCGCCACGTTTGCGCACGGCACGCAGGTGGCCATCGAAATGACAGCGCAGTACGTCCGCGGGCGGCTGTCGGTGGACGAATATCTCAAACAGTGCGCGGTGGCGAATCCGCACCTGCGGCTGCATTTCAAGACGACGCTGCTCCGGAAGGAAAAAAACGAGACGCTGGTGGAAGAAAGTCCGTGGCTGACCTACGCCCGCGCGGTGAAGACGCTGCCGCCGCCGACCGAGGCGATCCAGCCGCATCCGCACGGCGTGGAGCTGGGGATCCTGATGCAGATGCTGAAGGACAGCACGTCCCGCACGCTGAAGGGCGCGCTGGAGCAGGATTTCTCGCGCGTCAGCTCGCGCGTGGCGCAGGAGATCTGCGAAAAGGCCGGACTGAACCCGAAGGCGAATCCGACCCGCGTGGCGCACCAGGAGATCGAGGCGCTCTACAAGGCCATCCAGGAGACCAAGCTGATGCGGCCGCCGACGGATTGCCTCGCGCCCATCGGCGAGGAGCAGATCCTGGCCGGCCTGAAGAAGGAATATCCCGCCGACTTCTATGCGGCGGTCACGCGCGCGCCCGAGGTGTACCGCGGCAATCCGTTCCAGGTCGAGGTGGGCGTGGCCTACGCCAAGCCCGGCGAGAATGCGGACCTGGGCGCGGATGAGCCCGTGCGCGTGATGCGCTTTGCGAACCGCGCGCCGCTGCTCTACATGGGCGGGGCGTGCGCGATGACGGAGGCGATGGAGGCCGTGAACTGGAA
>CAZMOR010000273.1:0-1662 GCA_964567795.1 uncultured Verrucomicrobiota bacterium | reverse complement strand
ACAAAGCCGGGGGGCAAATGTGCCATTACGTGTTGGAAACCTCCACCAACTTCGATGCTGCCACCCGCCGCTGGATCTGGGCCGAGCATTCAACGGTTTCCAGCACGAACGGCCAGGTCTCCCTGCCGGTCTTCGGCGCCTCGAACCTGATGATGCGGGTGAAGGTGCGCATCCCGGCGGAATAGGAGACCACCGGCTTTCCGGGGTGGCGCAGGCGGGAAATCGCCGGTCCCGCCGGAAAATCAACCGGCCGGGGCCGGCTCCAGGGCCCGCGCGGCATCCAGGATCTCGTCGCGCCGGGCTTCGGCCTGAAGCAGCGCCCGGAATGGGCCATCCCGCAGCGCGAAGGAAATCCGCGAGAGCAGGTGCAGGTGGATGCGCACGTCGGGGGAGAGGGGCATGAACAGGATTTTCACCGGCTTGCCGTCCAGGGCTTCGTATTCCACCGGCGCGTCCAGGAAGCACAGGCAGACCATCGGGGTGTTGATCTCGAGGATGGCGGGATTGCGTACATGCGGCAGGCCGATGCCGTCGCCGATACCGGTGGACTGAAGCTGTTCCCGGGCCAGCAACGCCTGGAGCAGGAAATCGCGGTTGATCATGTCCGGCAGGCGGAGCAAACCGACCAGGGACTTCAGGACCTCGGGCTTGGTGCCGCCGCCCACGCGGTAATGGATGCCGCCTTCATGCAAGGCCTGTGCCAGGGCAGGCAGCGGCGTCCGGTCGCGATCCTTCTGCGGAGTGTCGGGCGAAAAATTGATCCGCTTGGACGTGGCCCAGTCGAACAGCATGGCCCGGTTGATCCGGTATTGACCCGCCACGCGGTAGGCCGGAAGCCCGCCGGACTGAATCCAGCGGTAAACGGTCTTTTCGGCCACATTCAGCGAATTGGCAGCATCCTTGACGGTCATTTGCATGGGACTAGCTCCATTATTGCTGTCGCCAACTTTATCCGGCATGTCCAGCGATGTCAATGGCGGGGCAGAATAAGGACATCGGGTCTAAAATGTCCTGATGCCGGCCCGAACGATGCAGGGTGTATCGTTTGCATTGATGCGGAACGCCGGTTCCGTTATGTTTCGGGCATGGTTCAGGTCCGGTCAGCTCCTGATTTGCGCGGCAAATTGTCCATCCTGGCCGCCGATGCGCAGTACGACCTGGCCTGCGCCTGCGGCACGAATCCCGCCGACCGCCGCCGCCGCGGGCTGGATGACCGCTGGCTGTATCCGGTGACATTGCAGGACGGCGGCCGCAGCCTGCTCTTCAAGACGCTGGTGTCCAATGCGTGCGCCAACGACTGCAAATACTGCCCGCTGCGGGCGGGGCATGACGCGTCGCCGCGCTGTTCGCTGAGTCCCGAGGAAATCGTGCGCGCGTTCATGCCGTACTGGCAGGCCGGGCAGGTGATCGGCATCTTCCTCACCAGCGGGGTTTGCGGCAGTCCGGATGCGGCCATGGACCGGCTGCTGGCCACGGCGGAAATCCTGCGCCGCCGCGAACGGTTCCGGGGCCTCCTGCACCTGAAGATCATTCCCGGGGCGTCCGATGCGGCCATCGACCGCGCGGTTGCGCTGGCCTCGGCGGTTTCGCTCAACATCGAAACCGCCGGCGCCGGGCACTTCGCTAAGCTGACCGCCCGCAAGAACTACCTCGAATCCATCA
>CAZMOR010000272.1:0-2058 GCA_964567795.1 uncultured Verrucomicrobiota bacterium | reverse complement strand
GTCTCCGCGATCGTGGCCGGCAGCCTGCTGCTGGCGGATCCCCTGCAGGCGTGGAACGCCTCCACGCTGGCGGCGATTCCCGGCAAGTTCCTGCTGGTGTTCTTTGGCGGCGCGGCGGTGGGCGCGGCGGTGGGCTGGGTCATGATGCAGATCATCCGGTTCTCGCACCACGACCCGCTGGTCGAGGTCGGGCTGACGACCGTGGTGGCCTACGCGGCGTTCATCCTGGCCAACTACTACCTGAACTTCTCGGGCGTGATGGCGGCGGTGGGCGCGGGCATGGTGGTGAACTACTACGGGCGGCGCTTCCTGAGCGAGCCGATGCGCGACGCGATCCGCAAGTTCTGGGGCTTCGCCGCGTTCATGGCCAACAGCATCATTTTCCTGCTGCTGGGGCTGACGCAGTACTTCCTGATCCACAACGTGGGCCGGCTGCGCGACGTGGGCGGGGCCGTCGGCGTGGCGATCCTGGCGGTGGTGCTGGCGCGCGTGCTGATCATCGTGCTGACATCGGGGGCGTGCAACCTGGTCTTCAAGCCGGCGAACCGGATCACGCTGCCGATGCAGCTGGTCATGCTGTGGGGCGGGTTGCGCGGCGCGCTGCCGATCGCGCTGGCGGTGTCCATCGGCGCGGCGCTGGTGAGTCCGGAGGAGCGCACGCTGATCATCCAGCTGACGCTGGGCATCATCCTGTTCACCATCCTGGTGCAAGGCGCCACGCTCAAGCGCCTCATGCGCCGCCTCGGCATGGAGCGGGGGCCGGCGGGCGCGACGGAATAGTTGCGGCAGGTCCGGCGGCCCGGATGCGGGGAATCGCGGCTCATGCCGCTCACGCGGCAAGTATTCAGAATTCGGGAGTCAGGATTCAGAATAAGGTAGCCCCCCTGAACCCTAACCCCTTGAACCTTGGCTGTTTACGAAGAGGGGGGGCTCAGGCCGGAAAAGGGCGCAAAAGGCCCCAAAAAGGCCCTTTCGCGGGGTTTATGCCGCCTGTGGCGGCGAGTATTCAGAATTCAGGTGTCAGAATTCAGAAGGGTGCAGGATTAGGATTACGATTAGGATTAGGAACGGAGGGACAAGCCGCGAGCAAGCGCATGGGGGGAATGGTTTCGGTTTGTCGACTCCGGGGCGAGCCGGTATCTTTATCCGCATGTGGTTTCGCAGCTTGATCGTGGTCTTGTGGCTGGGCGGCGCGGCGGGTGCGGCGGCGGGGGATTTTGCGCGCCTCGAGGCGGCGTCGGTTCCGGCGGGTTATCTGGCGCGGCTGTTGCTCAATGAAGCGCCGTTTCCGGGCGAGCGCGGCTACGTGAGCGAGGAAGACTCGAAAGCCACGATGCTGTCGATTTTGTGGGTGCTGCATGCGCGGCTGAACTACATTCCGGCGGGCTACAGCCAGGAGCAGGTGGCGTCGATCCGCACGCAGAACATCCTGGACCTCATCACGGCGAAGAACCAGTGCGAGGGCTTCTTCAAGGACGCGGCGGGGAAACCGGCGTGCGCGCCGCGGGTGGAGACGCGGCTGAACTATCTGCTGCAGATCGCGAACCGCGGCGAACAGCCGGGGCGGTTCGCGAACCTGCTGAATTTCGGGCAGGGGCTGGCGAGCGCGTACCTGGCCGGCGGCGTGCCGGGCGCGGACCGCTTCGCGGGGTTGACGCTGGTGAACCAGGTCGCGGTGACGGGCCGGGCGTATTCGTGGATGACGGACAAGGATTATTACCATCCCGGCGGCAATTTCGTGACGATTCCGGACGCCCAGCAGGGCACGTTGGGCGGCAACCGGTTCTACACGCTGCGAAAGGAACCGATATGAAAAGGCTGATTTTACTAGCCGCGCTGCTGCTGGCCGGGACGGGGCGCGCGCCGGCGGCGGCGGCGCCGGCCGCGGCGCCGGCCGTTTCGGAACCCGCCGTGGCCGCGGCGCCGGCGGAGTTGACGGAGCCGACCTATCTCTACGAAGTGATCCGGCACCTGTACCGGTGGTTCCTGGACGAAAACGACCTCGAACGGCGGCCGGACGGTTCCGCCTTCGACATGTGGGTGCGGCGGCTGGACGTG
>CAZMOR010000271.1:0-21889 GCA_964567795.1 uncultured Verrucomicrobiota bacterium | reverse complement strand
CCTCAACCACCAGATCCTCTACGGCACGCGCGACGTCGCCCTGCTGCTGATCGGCGTCGGCGGCGGCGCGCTGGTCGTGCTCGGCCGGGGCAACGTCACCCTCGGCACGGTGCTGGCGTTCATTCCGCTGCTGGGGCGGTTCTTCGACCCCGTCAACCAGCTCGTGGGCTTCTACGACGTCATCCAGCGCGGCCTGGCCGCCACCCAACGGGTGTTCGAGTTCCTCGACCTGCCTCCGGAAGTCCAGGACGACCCGGACGCCCGGACCGTGGAATTCAAGCGCGGCGAAGTGCGCTTCGAGCACGTCACCTTCGGCTACAAACCCGACCGCCCCGTGCTGCGCGACGTCAGCTTCACCGCTCCTGCCGGCGCCAAGATCGCCATCGTCGGTTCGACCGGTTCCGGCAAGACCACCCTCGTTTCCCTCCTGCCGCGCTTCTACGAGCCGCAGCAGGGGCGCATCCTGATCGACGGCGAACCCATCCGCGACGTGCGTCTGGAATCCCTGCGCCGGGCCATCGGCATCGTCTTCCAGGAAACGTTCCTGTTCCACGGCACCGTGGCGCAGAACATCGCCTTCGCCCGGCGCCAGATCGATCCCGTGCGCGTTCGCGATGCCGCCCGCTTCGCCAGCATCGACACGTTCATCGAGTCTCTGCCCGAGCGCTACGAAAGCCAGGTCGGCGAGCGCGGCATCAAGCTGTCCGGCGGCCAGCGCCAGCGCCTGTCCATCGCCCGCATGATTTTGAAGGACCCGCGCATCGTCATCCTCGACGAAGCGACCAGTTCCGTGGATGCCGAAACCGAGCGCGCCATCCAGGAAAGCTTCGAAAAGCTGATGGAAGGCCGCACGGCGTTCATCATCGCCCACCGGCTCTCCACCATCCGCCATGCGGACCTGATCCTCGTGCTCGAGGAGGGCCGGATCGTGGAATCCGGCAACCACGAGGAATTGCTGGCGCAGAACGGCCGCTATGCCGAACTGGTCGCCAGCGCGAAGTTCTAGGCTTCCCCATCCCGATCAATACGGGCGTTGGTCTTCATATATACATATAGCTATATGTCTATATATCGAACGGGCACATTGCCCAGGGCAATCTACGGATGAACTTATGGCGTTACGGCGGGGACCGCATCGCCATGCCACCAGCCGCCGCCCAGTGCATGGAATAGCGCGGCGGTGTCGGCATAGCGCGCGGCCTGGGCTGAAATCCGGTCGCCTTCGGCCTGCAGTTGCCGGACCTTGGCATCCAGCTGCGCCGCCTGGCTGATGCCGCCCTCTTCCAGCTGCTTCGTGGCGGTATCGAGAGCCACGCGGGCATGGTTGGCCGCGGCGGAACGCGCCGCGAGTTCGCAGGCGTCGGTCTGCAGCGTATGCAGGGCGTTGGCGACCTCCTGCAGGCCGCGCAGCACGGTATCGCGGTAGGCGGCCGCGGCCTCGTCGTAGGCGGCGGCGGCGGCGCGCTTCTTCGCCCGCAGCTCGCCGCCATGAAAGATCGGCTGCATCATGTCGGCCCCCACGCTCCAGACATTCAGACTGCCAAGCAGATCGCCTGCATCCGTGGTCTGCGAACCCAGGCTCGCCGTCAGCGCGATGCGCGGATACAGGTCCGCCGTGGCCACGCCGACATTGGCGCAGGCCTGATGCCAGACCGCTTCCGCGGCGCGGATGTCGGGCCGCTGCCGGGCCACTTCCGACGGCAGGCGGACCGGCAGTTCTTCCGGCAGGTGTAAGACATCCAGATCCAGCGGCTCCGGCATGGCCGCGGGCTCGCGGCTCATGTACACCGCCAGTTGGCGGCCCAGTTGGGCGCGCTGCTGTTCCAGCGCCGGCAACAGGGCCTGCGCCTGGGCTAGCGCCAATCCCTGCAGTTCCAGATCGGCGGCCGAGATCCCGCCGACTTCCAGGCGCTTGCGCGCAATGTCCAGCTGTCCCTGGCGCGCCGCGACCACGTTCCGCGCGGCCTGCAGACGCTTTTCCGTTTCCGCCAGCCGGATGTGCGCCAGCACGACGTTTGCCGCCAATGTTTCGCGCGCGCCGGCCAGCTCCATTTCCCGCCGGTCCACCTGGGCTTTCAGCGCCTCCAGCGTCCGCCGGTTCCGGCCAAACAGGTCGAACGCGTATGACACGGAGATGGACGCGTTGAAGAGCGAAAACGGATCCGGCGCCGGCACGTTGTTCATGCCCGTGGCTTCGGGATTCACTTTCTTGCGCGCCGCGGAAAGATCGGCATCCACGGCGGGATAACGCACGCCCCCGGCCGCCGCGCTGTACTCCTCCTGCGCCTGGCGCAGCCGCGCCGTGGCCTGCGCCAGCGTGGGGCTGTTGGTCAGGGCCTCGCGAACGGCATCTTCCAGTTCCCGGGACTGGAACAGCTCCCACCATTGGGCCGGAAGATCGGTCGAGGCGTCAAAATGCTGCGAGACCCCGCCCGGCCCCTGCGCATCGGCCGTCCGGTTCTCCTCGCCCGCGCCGTAGGCGGCCGACTCCGGGGCCGCCGGCGCCTTGAAATCCGGCCCGGTGGCGCAACCCGCCGCCAGCGCCAGCGCGCCGCATCCCATCCAGATTTTCAGTCGCTTGCCCATCGCACCCTCTCAATCCAGCGTCTTGCGGTAGAATTTCACCGCCACCGCCATCACTACCACCGTGAACACGATCAACGGCCAGATGTTCGGCCACAGGTCCGCCCACTCGCTGCCCTTCAGGAAGATCGCCCGGACCAGCCGCAGAAAATAGGTCAGCGGCAGCACGTTGCCGATGCCCTGCGCCCATTTCGGCATGCCCTGGAACGGGAACATGAAGCCCGACAGCAGCATGTTCGGCAGGAAATAGAACATGGTCATCTGCATTGCCTGCAGCTGGTTCTTGGCGATGGACGACAGCATGATGCCTACAGTCAGATTCGCCGCCACAAACAACAAAGCCGCCGCATAGAGCGCCGTCACACTGCCGACAAACGGCACTTTGAACACAAAGCGGGCCACGAGTTGTATCAACGTGGCCTGGACCAGACCGATGAAAATATAGGGTACGATTTTCCCGGCCATGACCTCGAACGGCCGCACCGGCATCGCCAGCAGATTTTCCATCGTGCCCCGCTCGCGCTCGCGCGTCATGGCCAGCCCCGTCATCAGCACCATCATCAGGGTGAGAATCACGCCCATCAGCCCGGGCACGATGTTGTTCTGGCTGTCCGCCTCCGGATTGAACAACCGGTGCACATGCACCTGGAACGGCATTTCGCCGGGGGCCAGATAGCCCAGCGATCCGCTGACATCCTTGAGAATCACCGACTTTGCCACGGCTTCCACCGAGCCCAGCGCGGTGCCCGTGGCCACCGGATCGGTGGCGTCGGCCTCGACCAGCAGTGCCGGCCGTTCGCCCCGCAGCAAGTCCCGCGTGAAATCCGCCGGGATGTTCAGTACGAACATGACCTCGCCGCGCAGCAGGGCCGACCGGCCGGCCTGCTCGTCCGGCAGGTCCTGCACCACCTTGAAGTAATCGGTCTGTTCCATCGCCGCGATGAACGAGCGCGTGAATTCGCTGTGGTCGGCGGCAATGACCGCCATGGGCATGTGCTTCGGATCGGTGTTGATGGCGTAGCCGAACAGCGCCAACTGGACCAGCGGAATGCCGATGACCATGCCGAAGGTGATCCGGTCGCGCTTGAGCTGCAGGAATTCCTTGAGGACCATCGCCCACCACCGGGCGCACGAGAATGTGCAGATGGATCTCATTTCTTGAACCCCGTGCTATCGACGGCCTTGGCCATGAGATGGATGAAGACGTCTTCCAAGCCGGTTTCCGACGGTTCGAGCCGGCGCCCGGTGCCGGCGGTCGCCGCACGCAGCGTGCGTTCCAGCGCCGCGCCATCCGTGCCGCTGACATGCAGCGTTGCCCCGAACAGCACCGTCTGGTCCACGCCCGGCTGCTTGCGCAGGGCTTCCGAAAGAGCTCCCAATCCGGTGCCGTGAACAATCCAGGTGCTCATGCCCTGGGAATCGGTCACTTCCTGCGCCGTGCCCTGCGCCAGCAGTTCGCCATACGCGATGTAGGCCAGCTTGTGGCAGCGCTCGGCTTCGTCCATGTAGTGCGTACTGACCAGGACGGTGATCCCGCGCGCCGAAAGCCGGTGCAGTTCCTCCCAGAAATCGCGCCGCGCGGAGGGATCCACGCCGGCTGTCGGCTCATCCAGCAGCAGCAGTTTCGGCCGGTGCAGCATGCAGGCGGCCAATGCCAGCCGCTGCTTCCAGCCGCCGGACAGCGCGCCGGTCAACTGCTCCGCCCGGGCTGCCAGGCCCAGTTCCTCCAGGGTTTCCGCCACCACCTGCCGCCGGTCCGGCATGCTGTACATCCGGGCGACAAAATCCAGGTTCTCGCGGATGGACAGATCGTCCCAGAAGGAGAACTTCTGGGTCATGTAGCCTGCCTGGCGCTTGATCTGCGCACTTTGCTTCAGGATGTCGAAGCCCAGGCACGTCCCACTGCCCGAATCGGGCGTCAACAGGCCGCACACCATGCGGATGGTGGTGGTCTTGCCGCTGCCGTTCGGGCCAAGAAAACCATAGATTTCGCCGGGGCGAACCTGCAGTGACACATTCCGGACGACATGTTTGTCGCCGAAATGCTTGTTCAGCCCGCGAACATCAATGACCAGGCCATCGCTCATGGAAACCTAGGGCAACTCCACCTGCACGGGCTGTCCGGGATGCAGTTCCGTCCCGGTCTGAGGTTTGGCTTCAACCATGAATACCAGCTTGGACCGGGATTCATTGCTATAGATGATCGGCGGGGTATATTCCGCCTCGGTGGAGATGTACGAAATCGTGGCCGGAATCCAGCCCTTGCAGCCATCGCAGCGCACCGACAGTTGCTGACCGACGATCAAACCGCCAACCGCCGTCTCGGGTACG
This sequence comes from uncultured Verrucomicrobiota bacterium, assembly GCA_964567795.1. Classification (GTDB taxonomy): domain Bacteria; phylum Verrucomicrobiota; class Kiritimatiellia; order CAIQIC01; family Lenti-01; genus Lenti-01. The sequence continues at coordinate 16,975 of CAZMOR010000271.1, read as the reverse complement.
AAAAACCGGATTTTGATGGCGTCCGGAGGCAGCAGCCGCACCACCGGCCGGCCAGCCGAGACCCATTCGCCCTGCTTGTACAACGTATCGAATACAAGCGCCGCCACCGGAGCAACCACGGCGGTCTGCTGTAACCGCCACTCCACCTGATCCACTGCGGCCTTGGCTGCCGCCACCTGGGCCTTTTGCGCATCGATCTGGTCGTTGCGCGCCGGCAAGGAGGCCACATCGAGTTGATGTTCCAGTTCGCTCACGCGGGCCGCCGCGGCGTCCGCCGAGGCTTTGGACCGGTCCAGTTGCGCCTGTGCAATGCCGCCGGTCGCCAGTTGGGCCGTGTCGCGTTCCAAATCGGACGCCGCCCGGACCGCCTCGGCCTGGGCCTGCTTCAACTGCGCCTTGATCACATCCAGTTCCTCCGGCCGCTTTCCGGACTGCATGTCCTGCAACTGCGCTTCCGCGGCCGCCAATTGACCCTGGGCCTGCCGCAAGGAAGCCGCCTCGCTGGCCGACTCCAAAATGAACAGGGGCTTGCCGGCCTCGATCTGATCGCCCTTTGCGACCATCAACTTTTCCAACTGTCCCGGTTCCGATGTGGCCACATTGACGAAATCACCCTCCACGTAGCCTTGATAGCCGGAGCGACCCATCTGGGAACATCCCCCTGCGATCAAGACCAGTCCTAATCCAATCCAGTATGTATTTTTCATGTTTTTCTCCCGCCGAAAGCGTTTCCGGCCAGCGTCCCTTTCGAAGCAGAAATTCCATTTTTGAGCAGCGCAATGACATGCCGGGCCAGGTCCTGCTTGCTCACCTTTCCGATGAGCGGGATCCGGTCCCAGCTTCTGGCCATTGAAAGCGGCACCATTGTCAGTGCCACGACGGACATGAAGATCAGTTGCGGATTGATCTCGGGATTCACCAAGCCCCGTTTCTGGGCCGATGCCACGAGTTCCCGGAACCAGGCTTGGCGCTCAAGATTGACGCGTTGGATCAGTTTTTCCCGCAGGGCTCCGCCTTCGCTGATGACTTCCCGGACCCAAAGCGGAGGCAGCCATGGCATGGAATCCGAGGCCTCCACGATCCGCCAGACCAAGCCTTCGGTCAAGGCCAGCGGGTCCGTCCCCTTTCCATCCAGAACGCCGGAGACAAAACCAATGAACTCACCGATCAACTTTTCAACCACCACGGCATCCAGGAGCTGGTCCTTGGTTTTGAAGTAGTAATGAACCATGGCGGAGGTCACCCCCGCACGCCGGGCGATCTCTGCCACCGTCGTCCCCACCACGCCCTGCTCCGCGAACAGAGTGACGGAGGCATCCAGCAACCGCTGGCGCACATCCGGACTTTCCGGGCGGGTTTTTGTATCCATGAACTCAATCTAACTAATTAGTTAATTAATTTCAACGGTTTTCGCAAAAATACATTACGAGTTGATCCCGTGAATGATAGCCAATATTGGGACCGGTCAAGCTGGCGTCATTTCCCTGATGTGTTAATCCAGATCAATATCCGGGTGGCCCCATAGGTCTTATCGCGCGCAAGTCGCCAGCCGCTTAACTCCGGTGGAGTTTCCCGGCCATCGGTTTCAAAAACAAATACGCCTCCCGGCTTGATCCATCGGTTGTGGACCAGCAACTCTGCCAGTTTGGGTTGCCAGCCACTTTCCTTCGCTGCGGCATATGGCGGGTCTGCCACCACCAGATCAAACCCCTCCCCTGCACAGGGAAAACCCAGCAGCTTGAAAACATCCGATGCCAGGATGCACCCCGCTCCAGCCGGCACCTTCAAGGCCTGGATGTTGGCCCGCAGGCATCGCAGGGCGTTTTTGCCTTCCTCGACCCACTCCACCCAGGACGCTCCGCGGCTCCATGCCTCCAATCCGATCGCGCCGGTGCCCGCAAACAAGTCGAGCACACGCGCACCTGGAATCATGCCGGCAAGTGCGGAAAAAATTGCAGCCCGGACCTTGTCCTGCGTCGGCCGCGTGCCGTCCGCCGGCACTTGCAGCAGGCGCCCGCTGTGTTCGCCACCGGTGAGCCTCACGTCGCGGCCTCCCGGGCCCACTGGCACACGGACAGCGCCAGTTCCGCCTCGCAGCCCTTGAAGCCGTGATCCGCACCCGGGATCAGCCAGTCATCATAATCGCGCGAGTTCGTTTGGCGGCGAAGGATGGCCAGCATCTCCGCCGGAGGTATCGCGGCAAATTCCTCGTTCTCGCCGAACACGGCCAGGACAGGGCAGCGGATGCGCCGGAATTGCGTGAGCGGCCCCGCATAACGAAATACATTGGCTTCGGTAGCCCGGATGTCCGCGAGGCCCAGGAAGCGCGCCGCTGTGAAACGCTCATAGAGGCCGGTGACGGGCGCATCGCCCCGGCCGCGCGCCACCATGCGCTTCGCCCATGCCACTTTCTTTTCAAAACCGCGCCCCAAGTCGCGCCGGTTCACGGCGTAATCGTCGGCCGGTGCCAGCAGGACGAGCCCGGCGGCGGCGGGATTCCGGCGCCGCGCCTGCCAATAGGCGATTTTCTGGCAGCCCGTGCTGTGGCCGGCGAAAACCAGCTTGCGGTGGCCGCGCCGACGGGCGAATTCCGCCGCCGCATCCAGATCGGCGAGACAAGTGCTGAATTTTTCATCCTCGGTTCCCCGCTCGGCCCCGCGGTTGTTGAACGACAGGATGCCCAATCCCAGTGCCGGCGCCGCTTCGAGAAACGCCTTTTTCAAGGAAGAGCGGTAGAAATTACTGCCCATGCCGTGGACGAAAACCAGCAATGGCGCGTGGGCGCGGGACGCCGGACGGTAAAACCCGTCCAGCATCCGGGGCTTGCGGCCACCCGCGGCCGGAAACGCCACGAGGGCGCCGTCCACGATCCAATCGGACGGGAGGATCTTACGGTTGGGTTGCATGTTGCGCGGGTTCTTTATACGATGGATGCGGAGTGAACACCATGAAAAACCGGCTGCCTGTCCTGTGGGTCCTGATGGCCTTTTCCGCAGGCTTTGCCTGCGCCCGGCCGCCCGTCCTGCCCACGGTTCCCGGCGCCGCAGCACCGGCGCCGGCGCCAGGCGCCGCCGCCATGCCGGCCCCGCAGGACATCCCCGCCGAATCGGTCGAGCGCAGAGGCCTGACGCCGGAGGACCTGGCTCTGCTTGATAATCCATCCTACAAGTGGCAGCACCTGCAAACCGCGCATTTCATCCTGCATCACGACCAGAAGATTTTCGCGTCGAAGGTGGCGCGTATGGGCGAGCAGTTTTATGACGCGATTTCCAAGGACCTGCCGAGCCTTCAGGACCGGGTCTCGCCCGCGCGCTCGCACATTTTCATCTTCCGCGATCCGCGCGCCTGGAAGGCCATCGTGGCCGCCACGCCGGGCATGGAGACGTGGGCGGCTTCGTTCGTGCGCGGCCAGGCCATGTACTTGCAGGAAACCGGCACCGCCACCGCCGACAAGATGGACACGCTGGCCCATGAAATGACGCACCTGGTCTTCAACCGGTTCCTGACCGTACGGCTGCCGCTGTGGCTGAACGAAGGCCTGGCGGAATATTACGGCGAATTCTCCTACCGGGCCGCGAAGGGCATGGGCCAGAGCAAGAGCAATGCCTTCCGGCCGCTCCGGACCTGGACCCCCCTGGCCGAGCTGCTCAGCGCGACCGCATATCCGGTCGAGCCGCTCGACGTCTCCCGGTTCTATGCCACGAGCAAGTATCTGGCGGGCTATCTCCTGCTCAAGCAGCCGCGGGCCAAATGGGACACCTTCTTCGGGCGGGTCCTGGCCGGAGAGGCCGCGCTGCCGGTCCTGCTGGAAACCTACGGCTGGCCCGACACGGCTGCCGCCGAAAAGGCGTTTGCCCAGTTCGCCCGTTGAACCGCGCGCCGCTTGCATCCCCCGCCGCGCTGCGGTACATTCGCCCGTCCTATGAAAAAAGTGAAACTATCCGAACTGTCCGCGGGCGACCGCAAGCTGGTCCAAGCCGCGATTGCCGTCCGCCAGAAGGCCTACGCGCCCTTCTCCCATTACAAATGCGGGGCCGCGCTGCGGGATGTTAAAAACAGGATTCATGCCGGCTGCAACATCGAGACCATCGATTTCACGTTGACCACGCACGCTGAAATGGACGCAATCAACGACATGATCAAGACTGGCACTTTCCAGCTCGAAGCCTTGGCGGTGGCGGTGCAATCCAGCAGCGGCTATGCCCTGCCCTGCGGCCTCTGCCGCCAGAAAATCCGCGAATTCGCCACCGGTCCGGATGCGCGCATCATCGCCGTCAACCTCACCCGCCAGGGCAAAGTCCGGCACGTCACGCTGACCACGATCGGGGAGATCTACCCCGTGCCCTTCACCCCGGCCGGCCTGGTCTGATTCGCAGGTTATGTCGTCCGCGCCCGCCTTCCTGTTCGACCTCGACGGCGTCGTCGTCGATTCCAACGGCCTGCATGTCGAATCGTGGAAGGCCGTCGCCCGGCGCCATGGTTTTGATTGTCCCGATCCGGAGCATATCGGGAAATGCGGCTTGCGCACCCGCGCCGTCATCCGCGACCTCCTGCGCTGGCCGGTGACGGATGCGGAAGCGGACCGGATCGGCTACGAAAAGGAAGAGCTGTACCGCGAGTGGGTCCGGCGGGACGGCATCCGCGCCATTCCAGGGGTCGTGGATTTCCTGGCGGAAGCCCACCGGTTGGGAATTTCCTGCGCCGTGGGCTCTTCCGCGCCGCGCGAAAACGTGGATATTTGTTTGAAAACCCTGCGGCTGGAAGCCCGGTTCAGGGCCACGGTTTCGGGCGCCGATGTGCAGCGCGGCAAACCCGCGCCGGACATCTTCCTGAAAGCGGCCGCCGGTGCCGGCGTGGCGCCCCGGAACTGCCTGGTGTTTGAAGACGCCCCGGCGGGCATCGCCGCCGCACATGCCGCCGGCATGCGGGCCATTGCCCTGCTCACCAGCCATTTCCGGGCCGAACTCGCCGATGCCGACCAGATTGTCACGGATTTCACGAAGCTGACTCCGGCCGCCGTGCAAACCGCCTGGATTCCCCGCGCGTCCTGATCCCCGGGTGGTGGCCGCTCACGGAACCGGACCGGGCGGCAACCGGCGCAACAGATCCTGCACCTCCTGTTGCTGCGCGGCCGATAACTGGTCCGTTTTTCCCGCCAGTTTCCTGGCGATGGCCGCGGCCGGAACGGAATCGCCCAGCCGTTCATATGTTTGCGCAAGCAGAATCCAGCGGCCGAAGTTGCCGGCCTGCTGACGCAGGGAATCCGATAGATCCCGGCGGGCTTCTTCATACTGCTGCAGTCGGAACTGGATTTCGCCGCGCTGTCCCAGAAGCTCCCCATCCCCGGGCCGGTTCTGCAAAGCCGTGTTCACCCGCTCCAAGGCGAGCTGCCCGTCCTGTCCCGGTTCCGCCGCCGTCAGCGGTTCTTCCAGCCGGACTTGCAGGTCTTTCAACCGGATCTGCTGTTTGCGGCTTAAGGTGTCGCGCTTGCCGAGCAGCGCCTTGGCAACCGTCATGGCGCGCTTCCGATCGCCCAGCCCCTCGTAGGCCTCGGCCAGCAGCAGCAGCAAACTATCGGTCCGGCCTTGCTTGCGCAGGGATTCCTGCAGGACTTGCAGGGCTTCGGCATAACGTCCAAGACGCAGCAACACCTCGCCGCGCGTGCACAGGATCTGCGCCTGGCCCGGCTGGCGCAACAGGGCTTCATTCACCAGTTTCAAGGCATCCTGGAGATCCCCATCCCGCTGCATGATGACATCGGCCAGGTTGTTCAGCAAAACCGCATCGCGCCGGCGCATGATTCCTTTGCGGAACATGGCTTCCGCCTGCGCCCAGTCCTCCTTGCGGTAGGCCTCGACCCCGGCGTTCTGATACTGCAGGAAATGATCCGGCTCGCGCACCAGCAGCGCCTGCATGCCCGCATCCAGCAACGCCTTGTTGCCGCGCTGCTGGGCCAGCAGCACCATCATCTCCCAGGCCTGAGAGTTGCGCGGGTCCTGCTGGATGGTGGCATCCAGCTCGTTCTGGGCTGCGGCCCATTGCTGCCGCGCCATGTGAACGGAAGCCAGCGCCAGGTGTTGCCCGATCGATGCCCGGCCCTGGTCCTTCAACACCTTCAACGCTTCGTCATTCGCGGGATCGTCTTCATCCGTCAGCAGCAACAGGGCCATCCAAACGCGCATGTCCCCGGGAGTGCGCCGGCCAATGGCATGCAGATCTTCAATGGCTTTGGCCTTGTCGCCGCGGACATATTCGACCATGGCCTCGTCAAAACGGACTTGGTCATCGTCCAGGCCCACCGCCCGGGCTTCGCCGATATAGGCCTCGGCGGCCTCGGTGTCGTTGCGGCGCAGCGCCAGCCGGCACATGGCCAGCAGCGCAGTTGTATCGCGGCTGTCCTTCATGAGCAGGCTGCGATAATAGGTGTCGTCCATGAACGGCAGGCCCCATTGCAGATAGGCCTGGTCGATAATCTGCATGCGATTGTCGTTGCTCGCCTCGTCCTCGGTTGAAATCGCCGGCTTGCGCCGGGCGGCCTCCTCGACCGCCGGCACCCCGGAGAGGGCCCAGACAAACCCCCGCCGGACCCAGGCCCGGGCATTCCAGACATAGCCGAAACGAACCGCCAGAATCCAGCGCTCGCTGCCTAAATCGATCTGCCGCTTGGTCCAGTCCGCTTCCAGCTCCGCAACATTCTTCAGTTCGTGCGCATGCGACAATTCGAGGAGGTTCAATAACACGCTGAGATTGGTTGCATCGATGCGCCGGGCCGTCTCCAAGGTGTCCAGAGCCCCGGATTCATCGCCGCGCGTAATTTGGACATAGGCGAGATTATTGGCCACCTTGGAGGCCATCAAGCGCAGGAAATCCTGAAAGGGACGCAGGATATTCTGCGCCGGCACAGGCTGCTGCGCCATGTGCTCCATGACCCTCCAGAAGGGCTGCTGGGAAGCCACCAGGCCGGGCACATCGATTCGCTCCGGGGCGGCTTCCAACCGGTAGAGCAAGGCATCCGGCGCCATGTAGCCGAACTCCCGGAACACATCCGGCATGTCAATGATCCCGATCCGGCCGGGGCCCGTGTCGGACATGAGCAGATTGTCCAGGAAGGTGCCGAAATCCCCCTTGCTTAGCGGCAGGGCCAGGATGTCTTCCTTGAAGGTCTTGGCCAATTCAGCCAGGTACACGCTGGAGCCGGTGCGCGGCGCGCTGATGATGTGGACCGGACGGTCCTGCTCCAGCACCGCCAGGCACAAGGAATCATCCAGCAGGCCGGTGGAAAACAGAATGTCGCGGGTCCCGAGCCGCCGGAAGACTTCGTCCACGGTCTCCGCCACGAGCCGTGAATATCGGCCATCCACCACCCGCCAGTTCAGCGCCCCGCCCAACAGGATCACCGCGGGAAACAGCAGGGCAAACAGGCTGGAGGCGCGCCGGATGGTGCGCCGGACGAACATCGTGTCAAGCAACGCCTGGGTTTCCCCCAGGATCCAGAATTCACCCGCCATGTAGCCGGCGGACACGGCCAGCAATAAATACGGCGTAACCATCAAATAGCTCATGCCCAGCAGATGCCACGGCGCAAAAGAGACATTGTACAGGATGGCGACCAACCCGCAGACGAAGATCAGGCGGACGCTGACCTGGCCCCATTCATAAAACCACGGGGAACGGCTGGACATGGCAAACAGCGTCAACCAGGGAACCACCGAGATCGCTATGATGGCCAGGAAGCCGGGGCTGAAGCGGATTTGGGTAATCTGCCGGAATTGATTTCCCAGAACCTGCTGGACCGCCGCTGGCGGAGAGAGGTGCGTCCCCATCCAGGCATTTTGCTTGAAGTACACAAATGCGTTCAGCAGGTAGACCAGTAGTCCCAGGATGAGTCCGCCCCAAAACACCCCGTGCATCCGCCAGTTGCGCAAGACGCGCCAGCGGAACATTTCACGGATGAGATGGAACAACGCCAGCGGCAGGAACACGATAAACGTCGGGAATTCCGACAAGCCGATGCCCAGCAGGAGACCGGCCATGAACAAATGCCGCTTCTTTCCCCAGTGCTGGTATTCGGAAACATACCAAGCGAACCAAAGCAGCAGCAGCAGATGGAACGAATCCGGCAACGACCGGGTGGCGGCCACCCAGAACGGGATGGACAAGGCCAGATACAAGGCCGCCACCACGCCGGACAGGCGCCGCGCCTGGGCTTCACGCACGAAAGAATCCTGGCCGGGCTCATTCCGGATGAGATAGCCGACCCGCAGCATCAATTGCGCCAGCAGTCCCACGCTGGCGGCGCCGCAAATGGCGCTGAAGATGCCGGCCCAGCCGGCCACGGTGCCGACCGGCAGATGGGCAAAACCGCGGATCAACCACATCCAGATGAAATCCATCGTGACCGGTGCCGCATGCGGATCCCGGCATTCCAGCAGGGCCCACGTGGGCACCCCGGGAAAGGCAAACCAGCTCATCGAAATCAGATATACGACCAGCGCCGCCCCGAATACGAACCAGCCGATTTGGCGCCCCGTTGGAAACTCGCGGATGACCGGATCCTTTTCCAGCGGCACCCGGGGATCGCGGCCTTCCCCGGGGGTATGGGTCATTCCCGGCGGGAAAAAATGGAATTCCGGCGGGGAACCGTTGGCGGAATCCGTTTTCGACTGCGTTGTACTCATGATCGGGAACCAAGCCTCATGCGCCCGGAATCAGCCGACGCCCGGGCCGCCGCAGATTCTCGCCGGCCAAGCTGGGCGGCTAGGGTGCATCCTTCAGGAGTTCTTGCAGTTTCAACTGCTGTTCGGGAGGCAACTCTCCCATGCGATCCGCCAACGTTTTGGCCAAATCCAGAGCGGCTTCTTTCTGGCGGCGGGCGGCATCCGCCTGCCCGCCTGCCTGCAAGCGCCGGGCGCGTTCGGCATACAACTGTGCAGACAACAAAAGCGCTTGCGGCTGGTCCGGCAGGGCGGCAAGCACCTGCTGCAAATCCTGTTCGGCCTCGTCCAGCCGGCCTTCGCGCAGATTCAATTCGCTCCGGGTGGACAAGCATATGGGATTGTTGGGCTGCAACACCAGCGCCTCTTCGATCAAGGTCCGCGCCTCCTCCCCGCGTCCGTCCTTGTTGAGCATGAGCAGATAGGCCAAATCGTTGAGGGCCATGGGATCCCGCCGGGCGCGCAGTGCGGTGCGGTACGAGGATTCCGCCAGGGAAAACTGCCCGCGCGCATATTGGAACGAGCCCAGCATCAGGTTTCCGGTGAAATTCTCCGGATCCAGCGTCAGAAGCTCGCGGACATGGTCTTCCGCCAGTTCACGCTTGCGTTCATGGAAATCCACGTCCACGAGCAATTCCCAGGCGCGGATGTTCCGGGGATTCATGCGGGTCAACTGATCCAATTCATCCCGGGCGGCCGTCCACTCCTGCCGGCCGAAATACAATTCCGCCAGCATCAGGCGTACATCCGGCGAGCTGCCCTGCAGCTCTTTCAACGCTTTCAGCGCCTGTTCATAGGCCTTGGGATCGCGGCCATCGCTGGTCAGCATGGCCAGCAACGCCCAGCCGCGGACATTGCCCTTGTCCTGGGCCAGCAGATCCTTCAGTTGCACCACCGCATCCGCACCCTGGCCGCGCAAATAGGCCAAGGCTATGCGCTCGAACCGGATTTGCGCCGGCGCCACCCCGGCCGCTTCCACCTGCCGCAGCAGGTCTTCCGCCCCGGCATAATCGCCATCCCGCATGGCAATGTCCGCCAGGAACATGAGCGATTCCCGGTCGTTGGGATTATCCTTGAGGGCCGCGCGATAATACTCCGCGCTCTTTTGCAGATCTCCGCCGTGCAAATAGGCCCGGCCGAGGAACGCCTTGACGGTTGCGTCAACGGCTTGGCCCTTGGCTGCCCGGCGCAATTCCGCTTCGGCGATGCGCGGTTTGCCGGAAACCGCCCACATCATTCCCTGGCGCACGAGATAGCCGGTATTGTAGACATACCCGTACAAGGTTGCCAGCGACCACATCACCCGGCTGTCGACATGCCGGGATTTGAAATCATCCCATGCGGCCTGGTACTCCTTCTCCTCCGGCAGCTGGTCCATCTGGGCCAGGGTGAGGAGATTCAACAGGGCGCTGATGTTGTCGGCATCGAACACCCGGGCCTGTTTGAAGGATTCCACGGCCCCGGCTTTGTCGCCCCGCTCCACCTGCATGAAACCCGTGTTATTGGCGACCTTCGATACCAGGCGCAACACGTATTGCTGATAGCTGCGCGCCGGATTCCGCGGGTCGAGCGGCACCGCGGTCCGCTTGGCCAGCCAGGCCCAAAACGCCTTTTGTGTCGCGATCAAAGCCGGAAGATCTATCCGGTCCTCCGCCGGTTCGGCCCGGTAGATCAACCGGTCCGGAACCAAGTATCCGTATTCCCGCAGGGGATCGGCCACGTCAATCGCGGCGGTCCGCTGCAACCCGGCATCCGAAGAGAGAAATTCCTGGAGGAAAGCGGCAAACCCGACTTGCAGCAGGGACTGCTGCCGGGAATCCGGAAATTGGCGGGCGATATATTGCCGGTACGGCAGCGAATCCGTCCGCGGCAGCGTAATGACCTGCACAGCCATGCGGCGTTCATGCGCCTGGAGCCGGATGGCGTCGTCCAGAACCCCGTCCGAAATGAGGACGTTGCGCCCCTGGAGGTTGTCCAGCACTTGATTGGCCAAGACCTCGAGATCCTGGCCAAAACGGCCATCCGTGACCGGCAGATTGAAATAGGCCGCCACCAGCAAGGCGGGTGGCACGCATAGACCGAGCACCGCCATGAGCCGCCGCAGCGGCTGGCCGATACCTGCATTGCGGTGCTCCCGGGTCTGTCCCATGACCCAGAATTCACCGGTCGTATACGCTGCGCAGGCCGCCAGGATCAGATACGGCGTGGCCATCACGTAACTCATGCCGAAGAAGTGCCAGGGCGAGAGCGGTGCATCAAACAGGGTGGCCATTGCCACTGCCAGGACGATCAAATGCAGCAGGACCTGCCACATGGAATAGCGCCAGGCCGGCTTCTTGGCCCGCATGAGAAACAGCATGCCCCAGGGCACCACCGTCAATGCCATCACCAGCAGGAATCCGGCGGTCTGGGGCGCGTCGACAATCAAATGCCATTGATCGCGCCAGATGAACCAGATCACGGACCACAAGGAGCCGAAGCCGCGCAGCCGCACCCCGGAATCCTGCCAGAGATACCAGCCGTTGAGCACATACAACAGCAGGCCCGGAAGCACACACAACGCCGTGCGGACCAGTACCCGCAGGCTGAATTCCGCCCGTTGCAGCATGGCCCGCACCACCAGCAGGGCCGCCAGCGGGGCGAATACCCAGAACGTTGCAAATTCCGCAATGCCGGCGCCAAACAACAGCCCGAGCAGATAGAGCCTTCCCGGCTTGCCCGTCCGTTGGTATTCAGAGAAGGAAATCGCGGCCCCCAGCAGCATGGCCAGGTGGAAGGTCCCGGGCAATGAACGGGTGGACAACACCCAGACCGGAATGCAGGCCAGCACAAATAAACCGGCCACGGTGCCGGCCAGCAGGCAGGCCTGTTCTTCGCGGCGCGTTTCATCAGGATCATGCGCGTCGTGCACCTGGTACCGAACCCGCATCATGAGCAGCGTCATCAACGCCACGCTGATCGCCCCGAATACCGCACTGGCGATTCCGGCCCAGAAGACAATGTGACCGTTGGACAAAAAGTCCAGCAACCGCATCAGGTATCCCCAGAGGGAGTCCACCAGTACCGGACTGGCGTCCAGTCCAAGCTGCCAGACGAGGCTCTTTGCCGGCAACCCTGGAAAAGGTCCGCGACTCAAGGTCGCCAGGTAAACCACCAGGGCAATCGCCCCCAGCACCAAAGGCAACAGCCAGCGCAACCCCGGGGCCACGCGTGTTTCACTGGTTTCATTCATGCAATGGGTCTCCCAAAACGATATGGAGCGAGCCTAGCCGACGCCGCACGGGAAATCACGTTCAAAATCAAGCGTTTCGCGTGCGGAAATTCGCGACTCGGCCGCACAGAATCCGTGTGGTCTCGCGCGCATTCCGGCTCTGCGCCCCACCCGCACGGCAGGCCCAGACCAGGTCGTTGCCACTCACGGTCACGGACGGATCGCACCGGATTCCGGACGGCCCCTCCCCCCCGGAAATCAGCGCGGCCGAAAACTGCCAATCCACCAGGTTGTCCGAAGCCCACAACCCGATGCGGTGCAGGCCTTCCTCTTGCGCCACGATCCGGCCCAGCGGCAAGCCGGACACGCCGCGGCTGCCCGCCACCCAATGCATCCGGCTGGATTCGTCGTAGAACAAATCAAATTTTTCATGCCCGCCCGGCAGCGGCAGCCAGATCCATGGTTCACCGTCCGGCGTGGGCTGCGGGGCAACGGTCAAATCCGCTGTCGCCAGCTGCATCATGGCCGCCCAGTGCTGGCGCCCGCTGCTGGTGGCGCCCAGGACGTGCAGTATCCCGGCGGCATGCCAGTGGTGCCGCGCATCCACGACCTTGGCCAGCACCGGTTCCCGCCAGGCCACTCCGACTCCGCCGACCGGCAGGCCGAAACCCGCTCCGGCCAGCGCGGGAATCCTCTGGGCGAGCGGTGCGGAAACCGGTCCCTGCGTCCAGGCCTTGCGGTTCATCAGGCTGGCGCCCCGGGGCGCACGGAACACCGTCAGGCCCATTCCACCGCCGGCCGGGATCAGGCACGGAATGTACCAGGCTTCGCCATCGCCCAGCACGGTCATTGGCGAGAGCCACAGATCCAGGTCGCCCGTCAATTCCAGGGGAGCCGACCAGCTTGCTCCGCCGTCCGGGGAGCGCATCACGTTCAAGCCGCCGGAGGCCTCGCCCAGCAAGTAGACATCGCCGCCATCGCGGAACAGGCTGGCCCGCCGGAACGGATAGGTGGCCGCCAGTTGCCAGCTGGCCCCGCCATCGTTGGAAGCCATCACCCGGCCCTGCATCCAGCGGTTGCGCTTGGCATCATGCCCCTTCTTGCCGTTCAATCCCTTCACATCCGGACCGGCCTGGTCAAACGCCACCAGCAGCTTGCCGTTCGCCAGCGCGATGAGGCTGGGTGCGCCGACCGTAATCCGTTTGTCCTCTGGCACGGAATAGACAGCGGGACTTGCAGCTCCGGATTTCTTCGTCTCGGCGGTTTCGGTCATGCGCGGTTCACTCATACATCCACTCATCCATCTCCCGGCGCACGAAATAGGCACCGGCATACACCTTCGGGTCCACGAGCATGCCTTTGGCCCGCACCATGTCCAGCCAGTCGAACAGGCCCGAAAGCGGCACCGCATGGGCCCGCACCTTTTCGCCTGACTCCCCGCCGCCGGGACCGGTCCGCTCCAGCCCCCGCGCCCGGAAAAACGTCACCACTTCATCCGAAATGCCCGGACTGGGCGGCCCCGTCAACACCGGTTCCATAGTCGCGGCGGAAAAACCGGTTTCTTCGTAGAGTTCACGCCGGGCCGCCTCGGCCAGGGCTTCGTGCTCCTGGCCCGGAATGTCCCCCGCCAGGCCCGCCGGCAGCTCCACCACCCACGCCTGGACCGGCTCGCGCCATTGGGAGACCAGCACCAGGCAACCGTGATTCGTTGTCCCGATCAGCACCACGATCCCGGAAATGTGGCGGCGCTCGACAAATTCCCACCCGTTGCGAATCACAAAATTCAGGTGGCGGCCCTCCGCCAGCGTTTGCTTTCCGGATGCAGGTTGATCAGCCATGGGGATGGATGCTACCCGCTCCCCTCCGCCAACGGAAGCACGAATGTCGCCTCCGGCGGAAATAGTGCGCTTCAGCCGTTGCGCAGGATCTGTTCGCGGAAAAAGCGGACCAGTTCCTGGTGCCGGGTTCGCGTCCGGACCTGGTAGGGCAGCAGCCGCGAGGCCGGCCATTGCAGCATTTGCATTTCGAAATCCAGGGCGGGCACAAACGCGCTGTCCAGCATCCAGGCAAACGTCAGGCCAAAGAGAATGCCGCACGGCAGGAAACCCGTGCCGTTCGGCACCGGCCGGAAATACCGCCGGCCATCCTCCTGGCGCGGACTCATCTGCGCCAGGCGCAGATAGGTCTTTAATTCCGCCTCGTTCAGGAACGTGGTGCGCTGGCTTTCCGGACGCAGCTCGATCTCATAGGCGCGGTAACCGGTGCCCGGCGCCTCCTCCTCCCACCACTTGCGGGCAATATAGTTGCCCAGCAGGGACTCGCCCAGCGCCACCGCGAAATTCGCCGCGAAGGCCCCCGCTTTCTTCACGGCCAGCGCATGCAGCATGATCCGCCGGGTTTCCGGCTCGTAATATCCCAGGACATTGTCCCATTCCCGGCTGCGCTTCCATTCCGCATCCGGCACCACCTGCACCCCGTCGAAATACGCCAGGTGCGCCGGTTGCAGGTCGGGATTCCTCCACAGGAAATCCTCGACGGCCGGCCGCAGGGCGGCGGGTTGCATGGATTTGCGGGCCAGTACGGCCCGGATGGCCTCCATCCGCGCGCACGCGGATTCGCCCCGGCAGACCGCCGGCGGTGCCGGCGGAGATTTTTTCGCTCGCGGCAGCGCGCGGCGGGAACGGCCGGCCAGGCCTTCGTATACCGTCCGGACCGCCGCCGCAAAGCGGGCCGGATCGTGGTGGATCATGGCCCCCCGCTGCCAGCGGTCGCTGGCAAACAGGCTGGCCTCCACCGGCATCACGCCCAAAGCCGCCACGCGCGCCCGGTCCAGGTGGATGGGATGCTTGTCCTCCAGCGCATAGTTGCGAATGATGCTGCCCGGTACTGTGTCGAGATTGGTCGCCAAGGCCACGTCGAACAGCCCGGCAATCCCCCCCGGCACGTTCCGGCCATAGGCCTCGATCAGTTCCGACACCCAGAAGCCGCGGCTTTCTTCGCGGAAGGACATGTCGGTTTCGCCCTCCTGGATCCAGAGATTGGCGCCCAGGATTTTCACCGCCCGCCGGTTGGCACGGATGGCCTCGACCACGCCCGGCGTTAGCAGCACGGGCAGCATGCTGCTGTAGAGGCTGCCCGGCGCGTACACGATCAGATCCGCCTGCCGCAATTGGCGGATCAAGGCGGGACACGCCTGCGCCGGACCCGCGAAAGCGATCCGCACCCGCCGCACGGCGCATCCGCGCCGCGCCCGCGCCGCCCGCGACTGCCCGGTCGCCACCACGCCGTTGGCGTACTCATAAATCAGCGACCCCGGCGCCGCGGTGGCGGCATGCACCCGTCCGACCGGCACGCCGATCGTTTCCGCCACGACCGTCAGCCCTCGCTCCAGTTCGGTCATTGTCGGGGAACGCAGCGTGCGGATGCCGCGAAACACGGCCGCGGTCAGCAGCAAGTTGCCAAGAGACTGGCCCGGCACGCGCAGCCGCGCCTCCAGCCAGGACGGCAGGCCCGCCGTTAAGCGGATCAGGGCCGCCAGCAGCGCCGCGGGGCACGCCTTGCGCAAGGCGGGTTTCAGCACCCGCACGGGATCGTGCAAATCGGCCCGGTTCGGCGCGCGTGCGCCGAACCGATGCAGGAATACCTGCTGGATGATTTCCAGCGCGGGCGCATCAGGGCCGTAGCGGCGGGCCAGCGCCGCGCGGTCGGCCATGGACAGCATCACCTTGCGCGTATCGCCGATGCCGATCATCGGCAGGCGCCGGACCAGCTCCCCCGTCGAACCGCCGTCGTCCGTGGTGCACACCCCCACGTGGACCTGTGAAAATTCCCGCGCCAGACCGGTGGCGTCCTGGTCCACCCAGCCGGGCAGAGCCGAGTTGCCGCCCAGCACCGTGGAAAGCCCCGTACCCCCGCCCAGCACCACCACCCGCGCCTTGGCCGGCGCCGAACCCAGCACCCGGGGATATTCCTCCAGCCGGCTCAGCACGCCCTCCACCCAGTTCTCGAGCGAACTGCGCGCGACCGTCCACACGGCCCGGCTGGATGGGTTCATGCCGCGGCTCCCGGTTGCGAACGCCTCAGGACACCCAGAAGACGTCGTTCATGAACTGCTCGAGGAAATGCGTGTTGTATTCCCCGCGCAGGAAGCGGGCATCCGCCAGTAGCGCCTGGGCCACCGGCACGGTGGTCGCCGGCCCGGCCATCTTGAATTCCGCCAGCGCCCGCGCCATGCGCGTCAGCGCCTCCTCGCGGTTTTTCCCGCGGGCGATGATCTTGCCGATCATGCTGTCGTAGTACGGCGGAATCACGTAGCCGGAATACACGTGCGAATCCACGCGGATGCCCGGCCCGCCCGGGAAATGCACGGCCTGGATCGGCCCCGGCGACGGGGTGAAGTTCTTGTAGGGATTTTCCGCGTTCACGCGCACCTCGATGGCGTGGCCGCGTGGTTCGAATTCGCTGTCGGAAAACTTCAGCACCTCGCCCGCCGCGGCGCGGATCTGCAGTTGCACCAGGTCGGCGCCCGTCACCTCTTCGGTGATCGGATGCTCCACCTGGATGCGCGTGTTCATCTCCATGAAATAGAACTCCTGCGCATCCTCGTTCCACAGGAATTCGATCGTCGCCACGTTGCGCAGCTTGCACGCCTGTGCGGCCTTCACGGCCGCCTTCAGCAGCTTCTTGCGCCGATCCGGCGTCAGCGCCGGGCTGGGCGTTTCCTCCAGCAGCTTCTGGTGCCGCCGCTGGATCGAGCAGTCGCGCTCGCCGAGCTGGTACACGTGCCCGTGGTTGTCCGCCAGCAGCTGCACTTCGATGGCGTGGCCGCGCGGGGCGAACTCGTCGTCGGGGAACTTCATGACCTCGCCCGCGGCCGCCCGGATCTGCAGCTGCACCAGATCGGCGCCCATCACCTCTTCGGTGATGGGATGCTCCACCTGGATGCGGGTGTTCATCTCCATGAAGTAGAATTCCTGGGCGTCCTCGTTCCAGAGGAACTCGATGGTCGCCACGTTGCGCAGCTTGCAGGCCTGCGCGGCCTTAACGGCGG
>CAZMOR010000270.1:0-10617 GCA_964567795.1 uncultured Verrucomicrobiota bacterium | reverse complement strand
ACCCACACGGGGATGCAGGAGCCCCAGAAGCGGTTGCGGGAGATGTTCCAGTCCTTGGCTTCCTTGAGCCAGTTGCCGAAGCGCTTCTCGCCGACGGCCTGCGGCACCCAATGGACGGTGTCGTTGTTGGCGGCCAGCTGGTCGTGCAGGTCCTCCACGCGCACGTACCAGGCCTCGATGGCGCGGTAGATGAGCGGCGTGTCGGTGCGCGGGCAGAAGGGGTACGAGTGCACGAGCGTGGACTGGTGCACGAGTTTGCCGGCGTCCTTTAGCGAGCGGATGATTTGCTTGTCGGCGTCCTTGCAGAACACGCCGTGGTACTCGGGTACGGACTCGGTGAACGCGCAAACGTCGTCGAGATAATCGCGCAGGGGAATGCCGGCGGCCTTGCAGACGCGGAAATCGTCTTCGCCGAACGCGGGGGCGATGTGCACAAAGCCGGTGCCGTCCCCGGTGCTGACGAAGCCATCGTTCAGGACGCGGAAGGCGCCGGGGGTGTCGGCGAAGGTCGGGAAAATGGGTTCGTAGACCAGGCCCATGAGGTCGGAGCCCTTCCAGGCGGCCAGCTTCTCGTACTGCTCGGCCTTCTTGTAGTAGGCCGCGAGCCGCGCCTCCGCGAGGAGGTAGATGTTCTTGTCGGACAGATCGCGCACGGCGACGTAATCGATGTCCGGCCCGGCGCAGATGGCAAGGTTGCCGTAGAGCGTCCACGGGGTCGTCGTCCAGATCAGGGCGAAAACCGGGGCGCCGCCGGCGTTGAGTCCCTGCGGCGCCTGCTTCAGCTTGACGCGGACGGTGATGGAGGGGTCCTGCACGTCCTGGTAGTTGCTGCCGGCCTCGAAGTTCGAGAGCGGCGTGTTGAGCTTCCAGGAGTAGGGCATGATGCGGTGCGACTTGTAGACGCGGCCCTGCTCCCAGAGCTGCTTGAAGATCCACCAGATGGACTCCATGAAGGTGACGTCCATCGTCTTGTAGTCGTTGTCGAAATCGACCCAGCGGCCCATGCGGGTGACGGTTTTGCGCCATTCGGAGACGTAGGTCAGCACCATGGAGCGGCAGGTCTCGTTGAAGACGTCCACGCCCTTGGCGACGATGTCGGCGGCGCCGGACAGGCCGAGTTTTTCCTGGGCGAGGGCTTCGATCGGGAGGCCGTGGCAGTCCCAGCCGAAGCGGCGCTCGACGGCATGGCCGCGCATCGTCTGGTAGCGCGGGGCGATGTCCTTGATGGTGCCGGCCAGCAGGTGGCCATAGTGCGGCAGGCCGGTGGCGAACGGCGGGCCGTCGTAGAAGATGTATTCCTTCGCGCCCTGGCGGTTGGCGATGGATTTCTTGAACGTGCCGTCCGCCTCCCAGAACCGGAGGATTTCCTCTTCCATCTGCGGGAACGACAACTTGCTGGAAACGGGCTTGAACATGCTTTTATCCTTATAGGCCAAATCAGCCGCACATTCAACGGCGGCGGGGGGCGTTTGTCAAGGAGGCAGGGGGGACCTCAACCGAGCCAGCCCAATTTCGCGGCCAGCCCCCAGCCGGAGCCCAGGATCAGCCAGAGGATCACGCCGAGAAAGAAAGGCCGGGGCCCCAATTCCTTGATTTTGTCGCGGCTGAGGTTGGCGCCGATGAGAAACAACGTGGCAACCATGAGATATTGAGCCAGGCCCTTCAGCATCCGGCCGACTTCGGCCGTGCCCGGGACGTAGGTGACGATGGCCGCGGCCAGCAGGAAGCCGGGGATGAACCAGGGGATCCGGACCCGGGTTTTCTCCGCGGAGGTGCCGGAGCGGGCGACGATCCAGCCCACGAAGAGCGCCACGGGCGCGATCCACAGGGCGCGCGCCAGCTTGACGGTGGTACCGGTGTTGAGCGCTTCGGGGCCGTACTGGTAGCATGCCCCGACCACGGAACTGGTGTCATGGATGGCCAGGGCCGCCCAGGTCCCGAAGGTGTGTTGATCCAGGTTCAGCCAGTGGCCCAGCGGGGGGAACACCAGCAAGGCCACGGCGTTCAGGATGAATACCGTCGCCGCGGCGAGGGCGACGTCGTGCGGCTTCGCCTTGAGGATCGGCGTGACCGCGGCAATGGCGCTGCCGCCGCAGATGGAGGTGCCGACCGCGATCAGCCAGCGGGCGTCGCGGGAAACGCGGAACGCCTTGCCCAGGCCCACGCCGATCGCAAGTCCTGCGGAGATCCCGATGACGGTCAGGAGCAGCCCGTCCGCGCCGGCTTTCAGCACCTGGATCAGGTTCATGCCGCCGCCCATGCCCACAATGGCGACCCCCAGGAGGGTGCCGCTCAATTTCGACGTGCGGGCAATGAATGGATTCCCGAACAGGAGGGCATAGATGACCCCGGAAATGACGGCGACACCCGCCGCATGGTTGCGGAAAGCCGGCCAAGCCCACGGCCCGAAAAAGAAAAAGGAAGTGACGGCAACAAAAGCCACCCGGGCCAGCCGGTCTTTCAGCACTTGGACATTCATCATGATTACCTTGGACGGAAAACCGTACTTTCCTCCGGAAACCGGTTTTTGGCGAATATTTTCCTGCGGGGCGCCGGCTGCCGGAAAGATTTGCTTGTGTGCGGACGCCGGGCACGGGATGGTATGCCCATGCAACCGTGGCGCACAAACGCAGGGCTCCGGACATGAGTCCCCTGAACCACTCGGAGTTGTCCCGTTTCCGGGTCTCCTACGACCGCGGCCAGCTGTTGGAACAGGATCTGCAGCCGGCGCCCCTGGCGCAGTTCGAACTCTGGCTGCAGGAGGCGGTGGCGGCCGGGGTGCCCGAGCCGAACGCCATGACGCTGGCGACGGTCAACGGCGCGGGACAGCCGGTGGCGCGCATTGTGCTGCTCAAGGGCGTGGATGCCGCCGGGTTCCGGTTCTTCACCAACTACGGCTCCCGCAAGGCCAAGGCGCTGGAGGAAAATCCGCGCGTGTCGCTGCTGTTCGCCTGGATCGCCCTGCAGCGGCAGGTGCTCGTGCTGGGCCGGGCGGAGCCGCTGTCCGCCGCGGAAAGCGCGGAGTATTTCCGGTCGCGCCCCCGGGATTCGCAGCTTGCGGCCTGGGCTTCGACCCAGTCGGCGCGGCTCGACGGCCGCGCGGAACTCGACCGGCGCATGGCCGAACTGGAAAAACGCTGGCCGGCGGGCACGGAAATCCCGAAGCCGGAATATTGGGGCGGCTATCTCGTCCAGGCGGATTCCATCGAATTCTGGCAGGGGCGGCCGTCCCGGCTGCACGACCGGCTCCGGTACGAGTCCGCGCGCCCGGATGCGCGCTTGGACGACGCGGGCGCCTGGCCGGTCCGCCGCTATTCCCCCTGAACCCATTTGCAACCGCAGGAAAGAACCAAGGAAACCGCATGGAAACCAAACGCGCCCACGCCATCCAGCACCTGAAAAACAAGGACACGCTGCCCATCATCGAGGTTTTCTACGAATTCAACCACTTGAAGTGCCTCTATCGCCAGGGCTGGCTGCGCCACGGCATTACCAAGGAGCAGTGCGAATCCGTGGCCGAGCATTCGCTGGGCGTGACGCTGCTGGCGCTGTTCCTGGCCGATGCGTATTTCCCGCAGCTGGACCGGATGAAAGTGGTCCTCATGGGCCTGCTGCACGATTTCGGCGAGATCTACGCCGGCGACATCGTGCCGGGCAAGATGTCGTTGGCGGACAAGCACGAGCTGGAGCGGAAATCCGTCGAACGCGTGTTTGCTCGGCTTCCGAAAGGCCGGGAATATCTTGTCGTCTGGCAGGAATTCGAAGACAGCCAGACCCCCGAAGCGCGGTTCGTGAAGGAAATCGACCGCCTGGAAATGGGGCTGCAGGCCAGCATTTACGAAGCGGAGAAGATGGCCGACCTGTCCGTGTTCTTTGAATCCACGGACAAGGCGCTCTCCACGCCGAAACTGCGGATGATCCTCGACGCCCTGTTGAAGTTGCGTCCGGCCACCTGATCAGCCGCGGCGCGGCTGGGTCAGGCAGGTGAAGCAGGCCGGAGCGTCTCCGGCGCCTGCGACCGGCTCATAGCAGACTCCCTTGCAGGCCGGGCAGGTTGCCGCAGCGGGCTGCAGCACGGCCGTGACTTCACCGGTGGATGCCGCCAACACGGTTTTCAAGCTCGCCGCCTGGCTGGAACACCACGCCGTGGTCCGGTCCGCATCCTCGCGCAACGCCACCAGGCCGGTCCGGCCGCGGAACGCGCGCTCCACGACCTGCCAGCGGCTCGCACCGCGGCGCACGGTTTGGAATTTCACGCGGCTCTGCTTGAGGACGTTCAAAATCGCGCCGGCGGCGGCCAGGCCCGGCCACGTGATTTCAAACAGCAGATCCTCCTGCCGGATGCCCGGCAGGCTGGCCCGTTCCGGTAATATATTTTTGGCCGGCCAGCGCGCGCCGGCTTTGAATTCAGCCGAAGCCAGGGCCCAGCCGCAGGTGCCCGGCGGCCGCAGAAGCACGGGATTCCCGAGGTAGGCGGCCGGACCGGCTTTCCACGATGCAAACAAGCGCCGGAAAAACGCGCGGACCACCACGTGGTCCGGATGCTGCGCCTGCGCGGGCGCGGTCTGGATCCAGAAATACGCGCGTCCCGACGATTCCACGGGCTGGGGCGCCGCCGCGGCGCTGGCGCGCAGCGGCAAGCGGGTGGCGACTACGGCCGGTTCCGGCGCCGCCTGGAGTTCGGTACAGGCCTTTTCGTAGGAGCGCCACAACGTGGTTTGATCCGCGGACGCCTGCAGGTCGCTCCACGGAAAGACGGTCTCGCGGCGCTTTTCCGCCGGGTCGTCGGGGAGGGCGGCGGCCAGTTCGCGCACGAGGTCCGGGGCCAGGCGGCTGGTATAGCGCAGGCCGCGCCGGAGGGCGAAGTCCACCAGTGCAGGCGTGGCGGCGCGGCCTGCCCGGCACAGGCGGTTCATCAGGGCAATTTCGTCGGGATAGGCGCTCCAGCGGAATTCGCCGCCGGCTTGCCGGACCAGCGCGGACAGGATTTTCTCCGCCTCCGCGGAAAGCCCGCGCACGGGCGCATACTGCAGCGGCGTGAACGGCGCATGGAACAGCGGCATGAAGCTGGCTATCACGCGTGCGGCGGGAATTTTAACGTGGATCTGGCGCAGCAGGCTTTCCAGTTCGGCGAAATCGCTTTCGTCCTCCAGGCCGGTGGCGATGAAGAAAAGTTTCAACTGCCGCAGGCCGCCGCCGGCCAGCGCGGCGACGATCTGGATCAAGTCCTGCACCGTGGCCGGCTTGCCCAGCCAGGCCCGCAGGCGCGCGCTGATGCCTTCCACTCCGAACGTGAATTCATGCTTCGCCAGCCGGCGCAGGAGCTGGAAATATTCCGGCCGCCGCACCAGGCTGGAAACAGACAGGCTTTTCACCGAAATGTTCCGGAACAGCGGCGCCAGCGCCTCCAGGGTGCCGTCGAGCCCGGAGATGCTGCAGGCATCCGACGCCAGCAGATTCAGGTCGGCATTGACCATCGCGGCCTTGAACCGGGTGGCCGCCGCGACGAGTTCCCGGGTTTTGGCCGACGAGAATTCGCGGCGCATCCAGCCGGTCTGGCAGAACCGGCAGCGATAGATGCAGCCCGCCGCCAGCGGCAGGGTTTCCTCGGTTTCCTCCGCGGAAAACGGAATGTACGCGCCGTCGTAGCCTGCCAGCCAGGATTCCATCGGGTCCTGCCGGAATCCGGCCGGGAAGGGCAGCCCGGACTCGGCCGGGACGATGGCGGTCAATGAACCGTTGGCGTATTCATGGCGATAGAAAGCCGGCACATACGTGCCCGGCAGCTCCCGCGCCAGCGCGAGCAGGAAATCCTTTTTCGGCTGGGCCGCCGGGTGGCCGGCCAGCCGGCGCCGGGCGAATTCCTGCAGCCAGGTGAGGCCGTCGCCGAGGCAGACGGCATCCACGAGACCGCCCGAGCCGGAACCGGCGGCATCGCCATGGATGAACGGCACGGAAGCGGCACCGTGCCCGCCGAGCAGGATCAGCGGATGCTTCTCAGCGGCCAGGCGCGACGCAAAATCCAGCTTCAGGCCGGATAGCTGCAAGGCCGCAGGCAAGTTGGCTGCCTCCTGCTGAACCGACAGGCTGACGGCCAGGACATCGAATTCCGCCGGCGCCCGCTTGCAGCCCGTGGCGAGCCAGGGTGGCACGCCGTCGCGGCGCAGGATTTCCGCATCGGCCTCGTTCGGCAAAAACGCCAGGTCGGCATAGACTCCGGGAACCGCCTGCGCGGCGGCGAGCAGCAGGCGGTGGGTGATGGACGGCAGCACGTCGTCGTAGGGCGACAGCCGGCAGATCAGGATCCGCAGTTTGGCCTTTTCGAAATCCGCCGGGTCGGGGCGGCCGGGTTCGTCGCCCGCCAGCCATTGGCCGCTGCGCGACAATGCGCCGCGCCGCGCCGCAAACCAATCCGCTCCGGATGTGAACCGCGAGTCCATGGAGTGCTAAAATCCAGCAAAACCGGGACGGGGGCAAGCCGGAACCTTGGCCCCCGATGCGGGGAATCGCGGCTTGAGCCTGTCGGGCCTACAGGCCGAAGAAGGTCAGCATGAGCCATTGGTCCATGTTGCCTTCATAGGGCTGCAGCAGTCCGCGGTTGTGCTCCAGCGCGTCCGGGTTGATTTCCACCGGCATGGCCAGCGCGCTGCCCGCGGCGGCGGGATTGGTCACCAGCGTGTCGATGTTGAGGCCGACGGCGCCCTGGCCCAGGGTGATCAGCGTCTGCTGGCGGATCCACTGGTATTCGGCGTAGGAGAAGCCGGCGGCATTCAAGGCGTCCACCTGGGCCCGCTTGGCCTCCATCAGCATGGAGAACAGGTCCTGCATGGCCCCGAGCGATTCCACAATGTTCGCCTCGCGGCCCTTTTGCTTCAATTCCTTGTCGAGCTGGTCGTATTTTTCCTTCAGTTGCTGGCCACGCTCGCCCAGCCGCGCCAGCATGCTGTTCTGGACGGCCATGAAGCGTTCAATCTGGGCGGTGTCCATGCGGCCGTCGGCCGGCGGCTCGTATGCGGCCTGATTCCGGATCTGCTGGTTCAGGGCGGGGATTTCCTGCAGCTGCTCGTAGCCCGCCACGAACTTCTTCGCCTTGTGGATGACGATCCGCGCGCCCACCCAGAGGGCGATCAATACGATCCCCAGCACGATCAAACACCCGATGCCTACTTTTTTCATCCTCTACTCCTTGGGTATGATGTTTTCAAATCGCGAGGATCGCGGCCCGCCGGTTCAGCGGGCATCCAGCAGGGGGAAGCTGCTGCCAACCTGGGATATTTTTCCGGTGAAGGTCAGCGTGTAGGAATCATAAAGGAATTTCGCGGTGGGAATGGACGCGGAACCCAAGGCGTTGGTGGCCACGACCCGGAAGAAGCACGTGCCGGCCTGCTGGGCGGGGCCCAGGCGGAATTCATACCGGTCGGCCTGCGGATAATGGCCGGGCAGAAAGGTCCCGTTGACCCGGAAGATTTTGCCGAGAAAAGTGCTGTTAGTCGCCACCAGCATCTGGCAGCCCAACCCCCGGATGCTTTTCTGGATGAAATCGGAATCGCCCACTTGCATGGGCCGGACACGGACCACCAGCTTGTCGGTGACCGTCGCGAAGGGGCCGAACCGGCCGGTGGCAGTCGGATTCCGGCCGTTCACCTGGATGGCGGAGGACGCCAGGCCATTGGTGACATTCGCGAGGACCGGCTTGTGGGCGTTGCAGGGCAGGGCACCCGTCAGGCGGAGGGTGGGATCGCCATACAGGCAGAAATGCTGGGCCGTGATCAACGCGCGCTCGCCGTAGCGGGGGACGGCGTCCTGCGCGGATGCCCGCATGGCCGTGAACAAGGCATCCCCGATGCGCGCCCCGGCCGCCAGTTCATCATAAAACACATTGGTGGTGGTGCCGTAAAAACCATGGGTGGTGGTGCGGCCGATGAACGCCGCCGCGCCGGACAGTTGGAAATCGCGCGGGAAGCCGATGGGGAAAGGATAATCCTCGGGGAATCCTTCCCAGGTTTCCAGCAACCGGGCTGAATTGCATGGTCCCCAGGCGCAAATGAACGGATGGTTGCGCTGGAGCGTTTGGGCGTCCAGGTGTTCCGGGTCCAGCATGAGAACCCGATCGTTATTTTTGAAATAGTTGATTTCCCCGTGGCCGGTGAACTCGATTCCATCCGCCGTGGCCAGTAGCTTCATGAATGCGGCCGGCTGGGCGCATTCCGGACCGACGCCGAAGGGCGGCGTTTCATATTCGCCTTGCACGAACGCAATCGGATTATCGAGCGTGAATCCGCCGCGCAGGTGGACGACGATGGCGGTCCGCAACGCGGCCAGAAGACCGTCGATCGACGGGAAGACGTCCGGATTGCCAAACGCCACGCCCTGGTCGGCGAACCGGCCGATGGCGGCGTCGCCGTCGACGATCCGGTCGCCGTCGAAATCCAGGTACCAGCCGTCGCTTTCCACGTCTTCCGTGGTGCCGTCCTCCGTCTGCAGGGGCAGCGTGGGCCGGGGCACGACGAGGCGCCCGCCCAGGATCAGGAAATAGCGGGCGCCGCTGCGCGCGCGGATGCGGGCCAGAACGCGCTGCACGTCGCGCCAGTTGTCCAGGTCGGCCACCCGGTCGCCATACGTATTCTGGCAGGCGGCGGAGTCCACTTCCACATAGCGGCTGGAGAGCCCCTCGCTGTCGGCGAGGGCCTGCTGGTACAGGCCAAGGGTCGCGTCGAATTCCGCCGTGCGCGCCAGCCGCGTGCTGGCCAGCAGGATCACGTCCTCCGCTGCCGCCCGCGTGCCCCATGTCCCGGCGCCGGCCAGCAGCAGGAGCACGGCGGCCATGCCGCGGGTGACAGAAAATTCCAGTGACCTCAATGAACGCAAGTGCATGTGCAAACTCCTTGGCAGTGGACCGCCCCGTTACGGTTTCCATACTGGATAAACAACGGCCCGGCGTCAAGTGCCGGGCTTTGGGCTGGTGCGGGGGGCGGGGGGCTGGTAGATTCGGCCCCCATGAAGAACGATTGGAAAAGCCTGCGGGACGAAGTCGTGAAATTCCGGGATGCGCGGGACTGGAAGCAGTTCCACACGCCCAAGAACCTGGTGGCCGGCCTGGCGATCGAGGCCGCCGAACTGCAGGAGCAGTTCCTGTGGTGCACCGACGCCGAATGCGAGGCGCGCATCCACGACCGGAAGCGCCGCCGGGCCATCGCCCAGGAACTGGCCGACGTCGTCAACTACGCCCTGCTGCTTGCCGACCGCATGGAACTCGACCTGCCCACGGAAATCCGCAAGAAAATCCGGATCAACGCGCGCAAATACCCCGTGCGCAAGTCCAAGGGCAGCGCCAAGAAATACACCGAGCTGTAGGCCGTGCCGGGGCGGGCGGCTCAGACGTAGTCATTCCACTTCGTCATTCGCTTTTTCAGGTTCAGGATGCGGCCGTCCACGGCGAACGTGCCGTCGCCGTGCGCGTGGAACGTGCGCTGTTCCTTGCGGGCGGGATTGACCCACGCCCGCACGACCTTCAGCACCAGGAACCCGAATTTCCGGGCCAGCGTCGCATCGATCAGCCGGCACTCGAAGTTGGCGAGGCATTCGGCCACCAGCGGCGCGCGGACCAGCTCCGCGGGCTGCGGCGTCAGCCGGAACTTCTTGAACTTGTCCACCTCGCTGCCGCTGCAGTTGCCGATGTCCACCACCTTGGGCCCGAGATCCACGCCCGGCACCGCGATCACGCACTCGCGCGTGGCCCGCAGCGCGCGGTAGGTGTGATCCCACGGCCCGATGACGCAGCCAATGAGCGGCGGCGTGAATTCCAGCGCGAGATGCCAGCTCATCGTCATGAGGTTGGCGCGGTCCTTGTGCGCGGTCGAAACCAGCACGACAGGCCCCGGCTCGATCCATTGAAATACCCGGTCCAGCGGTAATGCTTTCATGCCGTCAGTCTGCCACGCCGGGGCCGAGGGGTCACGGCCTTTTCCGCCCCGGCCGGCGGGCAAGGGGGGGGTAGGGCCGGAAATTTCCCGGAAAAGCTTAAAACGGCACTTTCGCGGCGTTTTTCCGGCCGTTCACAACTTTTCTGGCGCGCGCGCCGGATTGTGCTATGCTCCCTCCCGTTGCTTGAACCTTCACGGATTTTACAGGAGAAAAGCCATGGACAAGAAATTCATCATCGCCTCGGTCGTCAAAGAGGAACTCAAGGCCCGCAGCGGGCTCGAAACCATTTCGTCGGAAGCCCTCGATTGGGTCAACGAGCAGGTCAGCGCCATCCTAGACACCTGCGCCCAGACCGGACGCCGGACCCCCGGCGGCCGCCTGATGGCCCCGCCCGCGGGCGCCGCTCCCGCCGCCCCGGCGGCCCCGGCCGCTCCCGTCGCCTAACTCTTTAGGCGCCAGTCAATACCAACAAATCCAAAACCCGGAGGCCAGGCCCCCGGGTCCGCTTGCTCGCGGCTCAAGCCGGAGTTTTTAAGGACAGGGTCCGGATGGTTTCGGCCAGCCGGCTGATCGTGCGCGTCTGCTTCAGGATCACCAGGATCAGCAGCAGCGGAATGCCGACCGTCAACAACATCGGCAAGATCACGAAGGTCATGGAGTTGCCGACCTTGCCTTCGCCCGCCGGTCCGGCAT
>CAZMOR010000269.1:0-2409 GCA_964567795.1 uncultured Verrucomicrobiota bacterium | reverse complement strand
TTCTGGTCGTGCGTCACGTAAATCGCCGTGAGCCCGGCCTCCTTGCAGATGCGGCGGATTTCCGTGCGCATTTCGAGGCGCAGCTTGGCGTCGAGGTTCGACAGCGGCTCGTCGAGCAGCAGGCATTGCGGCTCGATGACCAGGGCGCGGGCCAGTGCCACGCGCTGCTGCTGGCCGCCGGAGAGTTCGTTCGGCTTGGAGTTGGCGCGGTCGGCCAGCTTGACCAGTTCGAGGGCGCGCAGGGCGCGCTGGCGCACCTCGGCGCGCTTGAGGGAGCGCATTTCGAGGCCGAAGGCGACGTTCTCGCGCAGGGTCATGTGCGGCCAAAGGGCGTAGCTCTGGAAAACCATGCCCATGTCGCGCTGGTGCGGGGGCACATGCGTCAGGTCGCGCTCGTCGGCGAGGATGCGGCCCGCGTCGGGTTCGTTGAGGCCCGCGACGGCGCGCAAGAGGGTCGTTTTGCCGCAGCCGGAGGGTCCGAGCAGGAAGAACAGCTCGCCCGCGGCGATCTGCAGGCCGATGCCGTCCAGCACGGTCTTGTCGCCGAACCGCTTGGTGAGTTTCTCGATCGTGATGGGCACCGGCATGGGCAGCTCCTTTCGACCTCCCCCTTCTACCACACCCCGCCCCGCCGCGACAGCCGCCATTTTTCCACACTATGGAACCCGCCGCGGCGGGTCCACAGTGTGGAAAACGTTGGTCCGGAGCTTGAGCCGCGAGCCCCCGCACGGGGGCCACCGGCTCAGGCCTTTTTATCGGCGGCGCGGATCTTGTCCCAGATCGCGTCCATCTCGGCGAGGGTGCAGTCTTTCATCCGGCGGCCGCTGGCGGTGATCTCGTCCTCGACGAGGCGGAAGCGGCGGATGAATTTCGCGTTGGTCAGCTCCAGCGCATAGGCGGGATCGACCTTCATGAAGCGGGCGACGTTGACCACGGAGAAGAGCAGGTCGCCGATTTCCTCGATGACGTGCTGGCGTTTCTTCCGGGCGATGGCGTCCTTGAGTTCGCCGACTTCCTCGTCCAGCTTCTTGAAGACGCCCGAGATGTCGCTCCAGTCGAAATTGACGCGGGCGGCGTGCCGCTGGAGCTGGTAGGCGCGGTGCAACGGCGGCACATGCTTGGGCACGCCGTCGAGCGCGGAAATGCGGGCCTTTTTCTCGGTCTTCTTGATGGCGTCCCAGTTTTTCAGGACTTCCTTGGAGTCGGCCACCTTGACATCGCCGAAGATGTGCGGATGGCGGCGGATCAGCTTGTCGGAAATGCCGCGGGCGACATCAGCGAAGTTGAACGTGCCCTCCTGGGCGGCGATGTAGGATTGGAAGACGATCTGCAGCAGCAGGTCGCCCAGTTCCTCGGCGAGGTGGTCGCGGTTGCCGCTCTCCATCGCGTCGAGGGCCTCGTAGGCCTCCTCGATGAGGTTCGGCTTGATGGTGTCGATGGTTTGCTCAAGATCCCAGGGGCAGCCGTCGCCGGGGCGGCGCAGGCGCGCCATGATCTTCAGCAGGCGGTCCATCTGCGTGACGCCCTGGCGCAGGGCGGCGGGCGAGGCCTTGCGGGCGGCCTTGCTCCGGGGAGCGGTTTTTTTCGAAGGCTTGCGGACGGCTGGCTTAGAAGCTGATCTGCTCGAAGAACTCATGGGGATTGATTTCCTTCAGGTCCGGGCAGACCAGGTTGGCGCCGCAGAAATCCTGGTATTCCGTAAATTCATCCGTGACGACCACGACATTCATCATGGCCGCCAGGGCGGTCTTGGCCACGGACATGCTGCTGACAAGGGTCAGGCAACGCTTGGGATTGCGGGCCAGGGCCTTGGCCATTTGCAGCCAGTTCTTGGCATGGGGAAAGCCCTTGTCGGCCGGGGATGCGGAGAAGACCTTGACGCCCCAGCGGTCGAAGTTCAGGTGGGCGGCGACGGCGTCGGCCGAGGCCTGGGGCAGCATCGAGATGCAGGCGATGGCGGCGCCGCGGGCCTGGGCAGCTTCCATCCACTTGATGAGGCCGTCGCTGATGACCGTGGTTTTCTGCATGAGGCGCGAAGTGGTCTCGCCCACCAGGCGGTCCACGACCTGTTCGGGCGTGGCGGCCTTGTACTTCATGGCTTCCAGGAACGCCGGCATGTACATGGACGGAGCCGGATGCAGGCAATAGCGCGAGAACTGAATGGGGGTCAGTTCGAGGCGCTGCTCCTTCATGATGCCCGCGAGGATTTCATAGCGAATGCGCCGGGCGCCGAGCGCCACGTTGTCCATTTCGAAAATCAGGGCGCTCTTCGCCGAAGCACCTTCCGCGGGTTGCTGCTGCTCTTCCTTCTTCACCGTTGCCATAATCTCTCCTGAAAGGTTTTGTCTCAAAAACCGGGACACTCTAAACGCCGCGCGGGGCGCGGTCAATCGGTTTCCTGTCCCGCCG
>CAZMOR010000268.1:0-6569 GCA_964567795.1 uncultured Verrucomicrobiota bacterium | reverse complement strand
AGCACGGACAGGAACCAGTTGTACTCCTCGTTGCCGGTGTGCTTCGGATTGGCCGCGCGGCGCTCGGCGCCGACGCGCACGGCGGAAGCCGAACGGTGGTGGCCGTCGGCGATGTAGCTGACGGGAACCTTTTCGGCGAACAGCTTGACGACGGTGGCGGTGTCTTCGACGGGCCACACCTGGTGGCGCACGTTCAGTTCATCCACGAAATCGTAGAGCGGGGCGGTTTTCCGGGGAATGGGGGCCAGCACCTGGCGGATGGCTTCCACGTCGCGGTAGGCGATGAAGACCGGGCCGATGTTGGCGTTGATGGTCGCCGTGTGCTTCGTGCGGTCGTCTTCCTTGTCCTTGCGGGTCAATTCGTGCTTCTTGATGACGTCCTTGATGTAATCGTCGATGTGGGCGCAGCAAACGAGGCCGGTCTGGGTGTGGCTGCCCATCGTCTGGGCATAGAGATACATCAGGGGCTTGGCTTCGCTGACCAGCCAGCCGTTTTTCTTGAAGTTTCGGAGGTTTTCGGCGGCCTTGGTGTAGACCTCCTCGGCATAAAGGTTGGTGCCGGCGGGCAGGTCGATTTCCGAATGGTTGATGTGGAGGAAGGACATCGGATTGCCCTTGGCCAGTTCGGCGGACTCGGCCGTGTCGACGGTGTCGTAGGGGGGCGCGGCGACCTTGCCGGCGATGTCGGGACGGGGACGAAGGGCTGGATAGGGATTGATGCGCATGGGAACCTCTTTTTCCTGTTTGACCAATTGGATGTATAGACCCACAATCCTATGAATATGGCACAGGCAAATCAAGTTGAAGAGGGCAACGGCGGGGTGAAAATCCAGGTTCGGCTGAAGCCGGGGCGCGAAAAACCGGTGCTGCGGGGCAGTTCCTGGATCTTTTCGGGCGCCATCGAAGAGGTGGACGGCAGCGGGGCGGCCGGGGAGCCGGCCAACGTGTTCGACAACGCGGGCGAATGGCTGGGCCGGGGCCTGTGGCATCCGGAAGCCGACATGACCGTGCGCATGTACACGCAGAATCCTGAAGAAACCCTGGACGAAGCCTTCTTCCGCGGGCGCATCCGCCGGGCGGTGGATTTGCGCCACCGGTTGTTCGGTAAATCCACCGATTGGGCGGGCACGACGGCGTACCGGATGGTGTTTTCGGAGGCGGACGGCCTGTCGGGCCTGATTGCCGACCAGTATGCCGACGTGGTGGCCTTGCAGGTGGGCGGCAAAGTGTGGGAACCCTGGCTGCCGGCGGTGATCGCGGAATTGAAGGCCGCGACCGGCGCCAGCTGCGTGTCCGTGCGCGCGGATGCCGACGCGGTGAAGCGCGAAGGCTTGTCCGAGAATCTGGGCGGCGAGGCCGCGCCCGACATGGTGACCATCCGCGAAAACGGCCATGTGTTCGAAGCGGGCCTGGCGGGCGGGCAGAAAACGGGCTTTTACCTGGATCAACGCGAGAACCGGCGCAAGGTGGCGGCCTACGCCCGCGGCCGCGACCTGCTGAGCGCCTACTGCTACACGGGGGCGTTTGAAGTCTGCGCGGCGCATGCCGGAGCCAAAAGCATCCGCGGCTGGGATTCCTCCGCGCCGGCGCTGGCGCAGGCCCGGCGGCATCATGAACTGAATCCGAGCGGCGTGCCCGTGGAATACGAAGAAGCCGATGTCCCGCTCCGGCTGCGCCTCGCGCGCGACCGGCGGGAAAGCTGGGATTTGATCGTGCTGGATCCGCCGCGGATGGTCACGCGCCGGGAAGGCCTGGAAAAAGGCCTGCGCGCCTACAAGGACGTCAATTTGCTCGCGATCAAGCTGCTGCGGCCCGGCGGCATCCTGGCCACGTTCTCCTGCTCGGGGCTGGTGGACATGGAGAACTTCCGCAAGATGGTGGGGTGGGCGGCGCACGATTCGGGCCGGCGCGTGCGGATCCTGGAAATGCTGGGACAGCCGGCGGACCACCCGGTGCCGGTCGAGGCTCCGGAATGCGAATACCTCAAGGGGCTGGTGTGCGTGGTGGATTGATCGCCGGGGCGCTGGCGGCGCTGCTGCTGGCCGGTTGCGGCGGGCAGAACGGCCGCGGAACCGCGCCGGAGGGAGCCCCGCAGCGCATCATTTGCGCGACGCCGGCCGTGACGGAGATCGTCTATGCCCTGGGCTGCGGCGACCGCATCGTGGGCGTCAGCGAATTCGCGGACTGGCCCCCGGAAGCGGCGCAAAAGCCCGTGATCGGCGGGGCGCTGGCGCCCAACCGCGAAAAAATCCTGGCGCTGAAGCCCGATTGGATCCTGGCCCAGGGCCGGTCGGAAGTGCTGGGGAGTTTTGCCAAGGCGCAAGGCATCGGATTTGCCTCCCTGCCCCTGGATACGCTGGCGGATCTGCGCGCGATGATTACCGGTTTTGCGGCGGCGCTGGGCGTCGAGGACCGCGGCCGGAAACTGCTGGCGGACATGGATGCGGCATTTGCCGCGATTCCCGTTTCCGGAACCACGCCGGTTTTTCTCGCCCTGGGGCATGTGCCGGGTGATTTTTCGGGACTGATGACGTCGGGCCCGGGCACGTTTTTGTCGGAAATCGTAGAAAAAGCCGGCGGGAGCAATGTGTTTGCCGATGTGAAGGCGCTCTGGCCGAAGATTTCGCAGGAAACCCTCATCCGCCGGGCGCCGGCGGTCATCCTGGACTTCCAGACCGCGCCGGCGGACGCCGCGCGCCGGGCCGCGTTGACCGCCGACTGGGAAAAACTGGGCTTTGAACCCGGGCAGGTGCGGATTCTGGAAGAAGATTACCTGCTCAAACCGGGGCCGCGGGCGGCGCGGTCCGCCGCGCGCATGGCGGCGGCGCTGGCCGGAAAACCGTAGTTACTCCTCCGGGACGGGCCAGAGGAACTGGCCGGTTTTCCGAAAGTTCACCAACGTGCGGATGGATTGCTCCGATTTGCGTTCCACGGCTTCCACGGTGTTGAACGCGTTGTGGGGCGTGAGCAGAACATCGGGACGCTGGTGCAGCCGCAGCAGCGCCTGGTTGTCGGGGGTGAGGGTGGCGGAATCGCCGCTGCGCAGCGCGGGGGCGAGGGTGGATTCCTCGTTGAAGACGTCCAACGCCGCACCGGAAAGCACGCCCTGTTCCAACGCCTGCTCCAGGACCATGGCCGGAGTGAATTCGCCGCGCGCAATGTTGACGAGCATCGGCTTGCGCTTGGCCTGCGCCAGCACCTCGCGGGTGAAATAGCCGCGGTTGCGCGCGGTCAGGTTCATGGCGCAGACGATGATGTCGGCCTCGGCCAGGGCCTCCCCGGGCGAGACGTAGGCGACATCCGCATGGCGGCGGACCGGATCCACGCCGCGCACGATCAAGCCGAGCGCGGTGGCGATGCGCCAGATTTCGTAGCCGATATGGCCGACGCCGAAAAGCGCCAGGGTCTTGCCGGGATTTTCGCGGCCGGTCAGGTGGTCGCGCCGGAACCGGTCGAATTCGGCCAGCTGCTTCGGCAGGCGGCGGAGCAGGGCGGTCCACAGGAGCATGGCCTGCTCGGCGACGGCCCGCACGCAATAGAGCGGAAGGTAGCCGAGCGGCGGGCAAACCGCGGCGCCGACGGCATCGCGATAGGCGAATAAATGGTCGTAGCCCGTGGAGCGCGTCAGGATGCCGCGCAGCTGCGGCGCCCAGGCCGGCGGAAAAACGGATTGCGTGCGCAGGCTGACCACCGGCGCCGGCGGCGCGGCATGGCCGGTTTCCTGGATGGTCAGGGGGGAGTGACCGACGCGCAGGCCGGCTTCGGCGGCGTAGTGGAGCAGCCGTTCGGCTTCTTCGGCGAACGCCTCGTAGAAAAAGGCGTCAAAGGGTGCGGCGGGGGCGGCCGGCATGGGGTCAGGGGGCCGTCACCGGCTTGTCGGCCGGGGCGGCTTCGCCGGCGGCCGGCTGCAGTTGTTCCAGGGTCAGGTCCGGCTGGCCGACCGGCGGCTCTTCGACGGAAGGCGGCTGGGCCGGCTTGGCTTTGGCGGACTTGCGGGGCTTGGCCTTCTTGGCGGGGGCCGGGGCGGCAGGGGATGATTCATCCTCCCGGGCCGGGGCCACGGCGGCCGGCTGATCCGCCGCCGGCGCGGCCTTGGCGGGCGCGACCGCCGCCGGCTTGGGTGCCGGCGCCGCGCGGTGCGAAAAGCGGACGAAATAGAAGCCCAGGGCGACGACGGCGAGGAAGAAGAAAATCACCAGCGCGGTCATGCGGCGCTCGGAGCGGCGCATCACCTCGCGCAGGAGCTGTTCCGATTCGCGGGAGCGGTGGATCAGGTCCGTGATCGTGCGCGAGGACGCCTTCTGCGACTCGTCCATGGCGGCGAGGGTGTTGTTGAGGTTGCCCATGCTGTCGGTGAGCCGCCGGTTGTTCTCCATGCCGTTTTCAAGCTGCTGCTTGAACATGGTCATGACTTCGTGCTGGCGGTCCATGGCGCCGGGGACTTTCTCGAGCATGGCGAGGACGCTGGTCTGGACGTTTTCCTGGCGGTCGAGGTGGCTGCGGATGGCGCGGATCAGGTCGACCATCTCGAGGTAGCCGTTCTGCATGGCGACGGTTTGCTGTTTCTTGCGCGAGGTGAACAGGCGCCGGAGGAAGCCGGGTTTCTTCTGGGGCAAGGGCGGCGGCACGGCCAGGGCGCCGGGTTCGGGCGGCAGGATGTCGGGGGTTGCGCGGGCGGGATCGGTCATGGCTGGAAACCTCCGGAAAGAATCTTCATGGCCGGCATTTTATGCCCGTCCCCTGACCAGCCGCAACCCTAAAGAGGCCGGAACGCCGCGGGGGCGCGGAAAAATTGCGCGGGGGAATCGATTTACTATTGCGTCGCGGGGATGATTGTCGCAAGTTCACGCCATAAAGGTGGTGCAGGGGCGCGCGCGTGCGGGTCCGGCACCTTTTTGTTGGCGAGGAGAGCACGGAACATGTCGCGTGGATTGACGGAAGCATTGGACAGCTGGGACAGCGTGCGCAGCAGCGAGCTGTACGGCGTGGAGGCCTGGGGCAACGGCTTCTTCCATGTCACCGAGGACGGCTTTGCGGCCGTGCGGCTGAAGAACAGTTCGGGTCCGGTGAGCGTGAAGTTCCACGACATCGTGCAGGGCCTGTACCAGCGCGGATTCAGCCTGCCGATCCTGCTGCGCTTCGGCGACCTGCTGGCCGCGCGCCTCGAGGCGATCCATCTCGCCTTTGCCAAGACGATTTCCGATTCCGGCTACGCGGGCTTCTACCGCGGCGTGTATCCCATCAAGGTGAACCAGCAGCAGCAGACGGTGTCCGACGTCGTCAAGTACGGCCGGCCGTTCCACCACGGGCTGGAGGCGGGCTCCAAGGCCGAACTGATCGCGGCGCTGGCCTACATGCACGATCCCGAGGCCTACATTGTCTGCAACGGCTACAAGGATGCGGAATTCATCGACCTGGCGCTGTCGTCGCTGAAGATGGGGCTGCAGACGATACTCGTGCTGGAGATGCCCGGCGAACTGGACCTGCTGCTTGACCGTTCAGCCAAGACGGGCATCCGGCCGCGCATCGGCATCCGCGTGAAGCTGGCCAGCTCGGTCGGCGGCAAGTGGGCGGAATCCGGCGGCGAAAGCAGCGTGTTCGGCCTGACGCCGTCGCAGGTGATCGCGGTGGTGGACCGCCTGCGCGAGGCGGGGATGCTGGACTGCCTGGAGCTGCTGCACTACCACCTCGGCTCGCAGGTGCCCAACATCCGCGAGATCCGCGAGGCGATCCGCGAGGCCTCGCGCTACTACGTGAACCTGGTGAAGGAAGGCGCCAAGATGGGCGTCCTCGACATCGGCGGCGGACTGGCGATCGACTACGACGGCTCGCGCTGCAACTGCGCCAGCAGCGCCAACTACGACATCGCCGAATACGCGGCCGACGTCGTCGAAGGCATTATGGCGGTGTGCGACCACGCCAGCGTGCCGCACCCCACGATCGTCAGCGAATCCGGCCGCGCGCTGGTGGGCTATTATTCGGTGCTGCTCATGAACGTGCTGAGCACGCGCTCGGTCGAGGTGCCGGAGCCGCCCAAGCCCCTGCCCAAGCCGATCCCCGAGCCGATCCGGAACCTGATGGAGGTCGCCGCGAGCCTGCGCACCCGCAACCTCGGCGAGTTCTACAACGATGCGATTTTCTACCGCGAGGAAATCCAGAAGGCCTTCAAGCACGGCGACCTGACCCTGCGCCAGAATGCCGAGGCCGACCGCCTCTTCTGGCACATCCTCACGCGCATCCGCTCCGAAATCGCGAAGCTGCGCTTCGTGCCGGAGGACATGCGCAACCTCGAGGAGCTGATGGCCGACATCTACTACTGCAACTTCAGCGTCTTCCAGTCGCTGCCCGACAGCTGGGCCATCGACCAGCTCTTCCCGATCATGCCCATCCAGCGGCTGAACGAAAAGCCCGCGCGGCTGGCCGTGCTCTCCGACATCACCTGCGACTGCGACGGCAAGATCGACCATTTCGTCGGCCAGCACGACACGCGCGGCGCGCTGCGGGTGCACGCCGTCGGCAAGGACGAGGACTACGTGCTGGCCGTCTTCCTGGTCGGCGCGTACCAGGAG
>CAZMOR010000267.1:0-8706 GCA_964567795.1 uncultured Verrucomicrobiota bacterium | reverse complement strand
GAGTTCGACTTCCGGATACAGCTCGCGGGCGCGGTGGATGGCGGCGAGCGTGCCATCGGTGCTGCCGTCGTTGATGACGATGACCTGCAGCTGGTCGGCGGGATATTCCAGGTTCATGACCTGGCGGATGGTGCGTTCGATCTGTTGTTCCTCGTTGAAGGCGGGGATCAGCAGGGTGACCGGCGGCGTGTCGTGGCGCGGCGGCGGATTGCGGTAGAAGCCGGCGAATACAAAGCGGCTGATCAGGTAGCCGCCGACGAGGATGCTGTACAGGAAGACCGGCGCATCGAACCAGAAGAACTGGTAGTTCTCATATTTCAGGAACAGGGTGATGCTGATGGCCACCAGCAACGCGAGGATGGCCGTCCAGCGCAGGAGCGCCCAGGTGGAGCGGGCGAGGCGCTTGGAGAGGGGCTCTTCGAACTGGACGCCCCAGAGGGATTTCTGCGCGTCATGCCGGCGGACCTGGGCGCGGACGTCGACGGGGTGGTGAAGGTATTCCTCGGGCAGGATGCCATCGGGCACTTCGAAGTGGAGCTGGAAGACCTGGGCATCCGCAGGCACGTCCGCGGCTTCGAGGAGCAGGCCGCCATCGGAGATATCGCGGGCGATGCCGGTATAGGTCCGGCGGTTTTCCCCGCTGCCGATGCTGATCTGGACGGGGAAGTCACTCCAGTAGCGGGGGCCGGTGCGGCGCGTGGAGTAGTTGTCGCGCGAGCGGGCCCGCCGGCGCCGATCCGGCTTTTCATACGGTGATGTGGCAAATTTACGATCGGGAGGATTCAAGTTCATGTTTTACTCGATTATGCTTCAGAAGATAGCATCTATTCCCCGGATTTCCAAGTAAGTTGCTAGATTATCTGTTAAATTAAGGTTATTCACC
Source organism: uncultured Verrucomicrobiota bacterium (assembly GCA_964567795.1). Taxonomy (GTDB): domain Bacteria; phylum Verrucomicrobiota; class Kiritimatiellia; order CAIQIC01; family Lenti-01; genus Lenti-01. Next base: position 7,823 of record CAZMOR010000267.1, on the reverse strand, counting down.
GTTTACAAACTAGAGTACAGAAGGGAGTCGCATGACGGGCGGTCGCGGTTACGTGGCCGGATCAGGCGGGATTTGCGGCTGCCGCCGGGGTCGCCGGCTGTTCCACGCACAGCAGATTATTTTTGCCTGAGGTTTTGACCTGGTACATCAGGTCATCGGCGATCCGGATGGCATCGTCCAGGCTGGCCGGGGCCGCCGGGAAGACCGCGACACCGATACTGAAGCCGATGGGGTAGTTCTTGCCGGCGGAGGCGCGCAGGAGTTCCGTGCGGATCTTGGTGAAGGCGGCGCGGGCGCCCTCCAGCGCGGTGACCGGCATGAAAACGGCGAATTCGTCGCCGCCGAGGCGGCCAACGACATCGGTGCTGCGCACATTGGCCAGAAGCATCGCGCCGACCTCCTGCAGGACGCGGTCGCCGACCGAATGGCCGAGGGTGTCGTTGACGTGCTTGAAGTTGTCCAGATCGATGTAGGCCAGCGTGACCGGCTGCTGGTGGCGATGGGCCAATTGCAGCAGGCGTTCGGCGGCTTCGTCGAACCCGCGCGGATTGAGCACCTGCGTGAGGCTGTCGGTGCGCGAGAGCGCCTGTTCGCGCCGCAGCGCCGCCTTGAGGAGGCCGAGGTGGCGGGTCACGACGAGGAAGAACACCAGCCGCACCAGGGAATTCCAGATCGGCAGGCCATAGGCGACGTAGGCATGGGAGTTGATATCCACGCCCAGCCAGACGGCGGTGCTGAGAAAGCAGAAAAGGGAGCCCACCGGCCGGGGGGCGTACCAGGTGGCCAGGGCAATGGGGAAAAGATAAAAAACCGAAACGGAGATTTCGTCCTCCACAAACTGGTCGATGAGTCCCAAGATGGCGACCATCGCGAGGCTGAGTTCGACAATCTGGACCGGCGAACGGCGCTCCAGGAAGCGGCGGAAGCGCAGCATCATGGTTGTGAAGCTCAGCAGTTGGAAAACCGTTTTCACGGCGGCGTACCTAAGCGGATACGGCCGGAAATGTCAATCAACCGTCTGCTATTTTCCATTAATTAATTGATTAATACGCAGGGCCTGTTGATGTTCCAGATGCCTGTTGCAATCCGCCGGTCAACCTCCCATACTACCGAAATTACACCAGATATCATGGTTTATACGCAGGAGGACGCCGTGGAACAGACAGAAGTTGGGCAGACGCAACAGACTCCCTATCGGCCGGGGATGCCGGACCGCCGGCAGCGCAAGCCGGACATCTGGGCCCGGGTTTTCCGCTACGTGATATTGCTCGTCTATCCGGTGCTGGTTGTTTTCCTGTTCATCTTCCTGGGTGTCGCCAGCGTCGATCGCGAGCGGAGCCTTTCGAAGCAGATGTTCGGCGGAGACGCCTGGGCCCAGGTCAACACCCCGATGGATCTGTACACGCTGCTGCCGTTGCTGACGGCCGGCCTGCTGATCGGCATTGCCGGCCTGGTTCTCAGCCACAAGCGGGGCCGCCGCCGCACGGACTACCATTACCAGAGCCAGCTGATCCTGGTGATCCTCTCCGTGGGCGGACTGGTGATCTTTTTCCTGCTGCGCTAAGCCCGGCGGTCCGCCGCGGGTGGATCAGGAACCGAACTGACCGGTGCGGAGCAGCACCAGCGTGCAGGCGCGGACGGTTGCGATGCCGGCCGCGGCGAGTTTTTCCTCCAGCTCGGGATTCTCGGTGCCGGGGTTGAAGATCACGCGCGCGGGACGCGCGGCGATGAGCGCATCGGCCATGCCGGAGGAAAGGGCGGGGGACACGTACATCGTGACGGTGTGCAGCGGGGCGGGGACCTCCCCGAGGCGTTTGAAGACGCGGTGGCCGTCGATATCCGGCAGGGCCGGGTGGATCGGGAAGACGGCGTGGCCTTTTTGCGCCAGGAGGACAACGGCCTGATGGCTGTAGCGTTCCGGCTTGTTGCTGGCACCGAGGATGGCGACGTTCATGGATTTTCCTTCCGGCGGATCAGGGGGCGAGCGGGGCCAGGCGGACGAGGGTGTCGTCGTCGACGGTCATGAAACAGGCCCAGTCGTTCGCGGCGGTGACGAACTGCCCGCGGGCCTTGGAAAGGGTCTGGAGTTCGGAACCATCCCGGCGGATGCGGCACAATTTGCTGCCGAGGGCTTCCAGCGGGCTGCCGGAGGTGAAGTAGATCCAGTCTGGCGCCAGAAGGGGCCAGAGCACCTGCCCGGAACAAAGGCGCTCGGTTTTAGAGCCGTCCAGGCGGGTGCGGTACAGCGGGCCCCAGCCGCCCTGGGTGTAGTAGATCCAGTCGCCGTCGACCTGGAGGCCGGAACTGCCGCCATCGTCGAGCCGGACCGGCGCGCCGCCCGCGAGCGGCAGACGGTAGAGCCGGCCGGTGCGGGATTTCCGGGACGGGGCGACATCGCGGGCGCTGGCAAAATACAGACTGTCGCCGGCCAGCGCGAATTCCTGGACCGGCTCCGCAAGGACCGGCACGGCGGCCGTGGCGTTCAAGTCCCAGCGCTCGATGCCGCCGGAGTCGCCTGCCCGGCTCAGATAGACGGCGCCGGCGGGGCCGCGCAAGGCCTGCTGGACGGGTTGGGGGGAGAGCGTTTCGGTTGTGCCCGAAGCCAGATCCAGCCGCAGGGAGGCGGGGTGGTTGGGGTCGCCGCCGTTGAAGAAAATGGAATTTCCCGCCGCGATGAAACCGGGATCCAGGAACGACATGGCGACTTCGGCGATCTTGGCCGCCGGTGCGCCGGCGGCGGGAATGCAATACAGTTCGTCGATGGTCCAGTCGTGTTTGGGGTTGTCCTCGAAGCAGCAGATGCCGAAGTACACGGCGGGGCCATCGAAACCGAGGAGGATGGCGCGGGGAATATCGGCGAGCACCTCGCGCGCGGAGCCGTCGGGGCGGATGCGGGTGAGCCGCTCTTCGTCCTGCAGGTTGCTGAAATACAGCCAGCCGTCACGGGCGTGGAACGCGGACGCGCGATCGGTCCCGATGCGATTGGCGGCGGGCAGGGGACCGGCGGAGCAGCCGGCGAGCCCTCCCCACAGGGCCAGGAAAAGGGCGAGCCAGGGGCGGATTCTCATGCGGGTTTCTCCGGCGGACGGGGCGGGCGGTTTACGGCGGCAGCGCGGCGCCACGCGCATGCACGATCGCGGGGATCAGGACGGCCGCACCCACGCCGATGAACACCACGACCAGCATGATCACCGTCAGCACGCCGGAGATGCGGAAATAGGAAGCCAGCTTGGCCATGGAGGTGCGGGCGGCCTCGGCGTCGTCCGCCTCAAAGGCCCGTTCCACCTGGGTAGCCGCCGAAAACAGGATAACGCCCAGCCAGATGGGCAGCCAGCAGATGAGAATGCCCCAGATGCTCAGAATGGACAGGACTCCCTGGATAATCGAGAGGACGCCGACAAATTTCAGCCAGCCCTTGGCGCGGTACAGCGGAGCGAGCATCTGTTGCAGAACGGATTCGGTGGTCATGGCGTCTCCTGTCGTGGTTGAAAACAGTTTCGGATCGCAAGGCCGCAGAACAACGGCCAGCATCCTACAAACTTCCGACCGGCCTGGCAACCGGAACTGCCTGGGGGCGAGCAGAAAGGCGGATTCCGGGCAACGCGGGGTTTGACGCGCGGGGGGAGGTGGGGTAGCGTGTCCGCTTTCCGAAAGGAGACCCTGAATGAGACATGCGATGCTGAAGATGGTCCTGGTGGCGGCGCTTGGCGTCCCGGAACTGGCCCTGGCCTGGGGGCCGGAAGGGCACACCGTGGTCGGCGACATTGCCTCGCACTATCTGACCCCGCGGGCGAAGCGGCAGATCAAGGCCCTCCTGGGCGACAAGAAAATCGGCGACTACGAAGTATCGAGCTGGCCGGACGAGATCCGCGGCTCGGAAGAGTATGCGCAGGAATATCCCGACAACGGCGCCTGGCATTTCGTGGATTTCGACACCTTCCAGCACTACGACGAGGATTTCGAGCTGAAGCCGCCGACCAACGGCCAGGACGTGGTGGACCGGATCACCCGCTGGCAGAAGGCGCTGGGTTCCAAGGAGTCCTCGGCGGCCCAGAAGCTGGACGCCCTGCGGTTTCTTGTGCATTTCGTGGGCGATCTGCACCAGCCGCTGCATTGCGCTTTCCGTTGCGGCGACATGGGCGGCAACATGATTCCGGTCAATTCGTTCAAGGGCCACAAGTATTCCTTCGGGCCCAGCACGCCCATGGATTATCCACCCAGCATCCATAGCGTCTGGGATGAATCCATGGTTTTGGAACTGATGGGCAGCCAGAGCCGGTATGCGTTTGAGCGGGATCTCCTGACCGACATTACGCCCGAGCAGCTGCAGTGGTGGAGCCAGGGCCAGCCCCTGAACTGGGCCACGGACAGCTACTGGCGGGCGCGCAAGCAGGCCTATCGCTGGGCCAATGGCGAGAACCTGCCCCACACCTGGTCGCGGCCGGGCATGGACCTGACCAGCGAAAACTATATTGATGCGCGGCTGCCGGTGGCGCGGGAGCAGCTGGAAAAGGCCGGCGTGCGGCTGGCGCTGCTGTTGAACGAGGCGCTCGATCCGGGCTACACGCCGCCGGCCAAGCCGGAACCCAAGGCCGAGGCGGCCGCCCCGGCGAAATAGACCGCCTCCGCCGGATCTCCGCGCCGCGCCTGCCCGCATGCGGGGAAGCGCGGCGCATGCTTTGCCGGTGCGGTAGATGCCGGAGGCTTGCTTCCGGACTTCATCTGCGCTTAAGCTGTGGATATGAGGTTTTGGCGAGGAATTCATGGCTAGGGGGGAATCTCTTTCGGGCGCCTGGCGGGTTTATGCGCGTTCGGTGGCCTTTGTGCTGGGCGTGTTGTTTGCCGTGGGCGTCGCCGGCCATGCGCTGCCGGAGGCGCTGCCCGCGATGCGTTCCGCCACGCCGCCGTTTATGCTGCTGGCCGCCGTGCTGGTGCTGATCCCGTCCGTGGTGGCCGGGGGCCGCCGCTTCGCCCTGTGGCTGGCGGCGGCGTTCGCCTTTGTCTTCCTGCTGGACGTGGCCGGCCTGGCCGTGCCGACAGTTTTCGGGGCCTTCGCCTTCGGCCCGCATCTGGGGTGGACCTGCTGCGGCGTGCCGTTGCTCGTCACGTTGAATTGGGTGTTGATCATGAACGGCGCGGTTTGCGTGGCCGGCCGGCTGGCGCCGCCGACGCTGGGCCGCTGGCGGAAGCCGCTCATGGTGCTGCTGGCAGCGTTCATTGCGGTGGGCTTCGACGGGCTCATGGAACCCGCGGCCATCCGGCTGGATTACTGGCACTGGCCGGACACGGCTGGCGCTCCGGCCGGGAACTATCTGGCCCTGTTTCTGTTCGCCATGGTGTTTACCGCCATCCATCCGCGCCAACTGCGCGATCTCTGCGACCTGGGCACCAGCGGCCGTCTGGCGGGCATCTATTTACTGCTCCAAACCGGCTTTTTCGCGGCCGTGCGCCTGGTATGGTGGGTGCAAGGCGCCTAATCCGGAAAACAAAAAGCGGGAGGCCGCAGCCTCCCGCCGGAATCCGGGACCGGATGACTATTCCAAGGTGGCGGTGGGTTCGCCGTCTTCGATCTGGAGGGTGACCTTGGAGATTTCGCTCAGCTTGAGGCCCTTCCAGTCGATCGCGGTGCCTTCCGAATCCACGATGCGGATGTCCCAGAGTTCGGCTTCCTCGGCGGGGGAGAAGTGCACGTTGAGTTCGCTGCCATCGGCGAGGGTGTCGTCCTTGCCCAGCAGATCCTCCTCCCAGTTGTCGACGTCCGCCGCGCTGACGAACAGCTGGGCGATGTCCACGCCGGTGGCGTTGACGAGGGTGAAGTCGAGATTGCTGGTGGCTTCGGCGTCGGCGCCGGAATCATCCTCGCCGCTGGCGGATTCCAGTTCGGCGGTGGGTTCGCCGTCCTCCATGGTGAGGGTGACCTTGGTGACCGCGGTCAGCTTGATGCGCTGGAAGACGACGGCGGTGCCGTCGGAATCCACGACGCGGATATCCCAGAGTTCGGCATCCTCGTCGGACGCGAAATGGATGTCCACTTCGTTGCCATCGGGCAAATACTTGTCGCCACCGAGGAGATCCTCCTCCCAGTTGTCGACGGCGGCGGAGCTGATGTAGATCTCGGAGATGTCCGCGCCGGTGTTGTTCACCAGCGTAAAGTCCTGTTTGCCGGCGAAGGCCGCCGTGGCGCAGGCGAGAACCAGGACCGCAACCCAACCCATGTATCTTTTCACGTTTCTCCTTGGAGTGTGTTTGTTTGTTTTTGCAAATTCTATGCAGTCAGGAGTCGGCTGGCAACGGGATTCGGTTACATTCTGCGGCAGGGGGGGGGCTCATGGCCGAAAATGACCGGAACAGCTCAAAAGGGCCCTTTCGCGGCGTTTAGGGCCGCCAAAGGCGGCCGTATTCAGTATTCAGGAGTCAGAATTCAGAAGGGAAGATGGGGATTAAGATTACGATTAAGAAAATTGAAATGAGCCGCGAGTCCCCGCATGGGGGGAAGGGGTGCGGGGGCGGAGGGGCATGAAAAAAGCGGGAAGCCGGAGCCTCCCGCGGCGGGACGCGAGGGGGGGGGTTATTCCTCGCGCTTGCCGATGTGGCGGTCGACCATGTAGAGGGAACCCGCGGAGGAACCGACCATGGAGAGGGCGCTGATGGCTTCCACGCAGTTGGCTTCTTCCTCAACCTGTTCGTCGATGAACCACTTGAGCATGCTCTGGGTGGCGTAGTCCTTTTCCTGGATGGCGAGGGTGTTGAGGTCGTAGATCCAGGCGGTGACCTTCTTCTCGTGGTCGAGGGCGTCTTCGAACATCTCGAGGATGCTCTTCCAGGTTTTCCGGGGGGCTTCCATGGCCTCGAGCTCGACCTTGACGCCCTGGTCCTGGAGGTACTTGGAGAACTTGAGGGCGTGCGTCTGCTCCTCCTTGAACTGGATGCTCATCCACTTGCCGGTGCCGAGGAAGCCTTTTTCGATGGCATCGTTGGCCATGGCAAGATAGAGGAAGGCGGAGAAGAATTCGCGGTTGATCTGGGCGTTGATTTCCTTCGCCATTTTCTTGCTGATCATGATGAATGTTCCTTTCTTGGTTCCGGTCTTTCCGCGGGGGAGCCGGAGCTTCCGCGGTTTTGATGCCGGTAGTCTACCATGGCAGGGGGGGATTGTCATATAAATCACTGGATTTTTTGGTGTAAGGGGGGATTTCCGGGCCTCGACAAGCGGGGGGGCGGAAGAGTAGAGTGCGCCCCCTATGCCCGAAATCGGCACATTTGAAGTCTTGCACGAGGACCCGGGGTCCAAGGCGCGGCTGGGGCGGCTGTGGACGGCGCACGGGCCGATGGACACGCCGGTGTTCATGCCGGTGGGGACGCAGGCCACGGTCAAGTCCATGGCGCCGTGGGAGCTGGAGTCCTCCAACTGCGAGATCCTGCTGGGCAACACCTACCACCTGAACGTCCGGCCGGGGATGGAGGTGTTCGAGAAGTTCGGGGGGCTGCACCGGTTCCAGGACTGGAAGCGGGCGATTTTGACCGACAGCGGGGGCTACCAGGTGTTCAGCCTGACGAAGCTGCGCCAGATGACGCCGGAGGGGGTGTGGTTCCAGTCGCACGTGGACGGGACGAAGATGTTCATGGGGCCGAAGGAGAGCATGGCGATCCAGCGGACGCTGGGGTCGGACATCGCGATGGTTTTCGACGAGTGTCCGCCGTGTCCCTGCACCCCCGAATACGCTTGCCAAGCGGTGGAGCGCACCCTATCTTGGGCGGCCATATGTGCCCAACAGCCCCGCGCACCGGGGCAGTTGGTGTTCGGTATTGTCCAGGGCGGCGTG
>CAZMOR010000266.1:0-9105 GCA_964567795.1 uncultured Verrucomicrobiota bacterium | reverse complement strand
GCGAGCCGCTCGGCGCTGGTGGCGGAACTGGTGCGGGACGCGGTGGTGGAACACCAGTCGCGCCGCGGCAAGCAGGAGATCGCCGGGACCATCACGCTGGTCTATGACCACCACGCGCGCAACCTGCAGGCGAAGCTGACGGACCTCCAGCACGACGCCGAGGTGCTGATCGTGTCGGTCATGCACGTGCACCTGACGCACCATGCCTGCCTGGAGGTGCTGGTGGTGCGCGGTCCGGCGGACAAGGTGCGGGTGCTGGCCGACCGGCTGGCGGCGGTGCGCGGCGTGATTCACGGCCGGCTGACGATTACCACGACGGAGCACAAGGCATGAACATGAAGAAGCAGGGATGGCTGGTGGCGTTGCTGGCCCTGGGCGCCGGCGCGGTCCACGGCCAGACGACGGTGGTGACGCACGCGGAACTGCAGGCGGTGACGGCGACGGGCACGAGCGCCTGGGTCGAGAGCTTTCCATTCACGATCCGCGGCGTGATCGTGAACGATCCTGAGGAAATGCTGGATCCCGTCTACAATCCCGATGCGACGAATCCCTCGAACGGCGGCCAGTACCAGGTGTTCATCCAGGCGGCGGGCGGCGGCGACCGCGGCGGCACCGCGCTGTACATGTCGCAAATGAGCTATCTGGGGGACAATTATGACGCCGCGACCTGGTCCAACGAAATGCGGCGGGTGATGTATGACGGCAGCGGCCGCAAATTCCGCAAGGGCGACCTGGTGGAGGTGACGGCGCGCAAGGCGCTGTTTTACAACGGCAAGCGCAACATCAACGAGGCCCACCGCACCACGGTCTCCAACAATTTCGACGTGGCGCTGGTGCGGGCCAATACCGGCCTGCCGCAGGCGGAGGCGGTGGCCGTGAGCAATCTGGTGGCCGTGGACGGCAGCCAGATCTTCGATGCCGCGCGGGCCACGGGCGGCGAACATTACCAGGGCATGCGGGTGCGGCTCGATGGCATCCGGCTGGTGAATACCAACGGCTGGGGCAAGACCAACTGGGCGGACCGGGTGTGCACGGTGGCCGATGCCATGGGCCGGACATTTGCCTTGCGGATGCCGCGGGCGGACCTGGGCGTGCCGCCGGCCACCTCGACCTATTTCTCGGCCACGGGCATCCTGAACCAGGAGGGCGGCAACACCAACGGCTATGAGCTGTTTGTCCAGGAGATCGGGCCGGTGCTGAACGCCGGCAAGAGCGCGACCGGCGGCGCGGCGGTCAGTTTCTCCGCGGATTATGAAGGCTACGTCCTGGAATATTCCGACGATGGCCTGCATTCCTGGACCAACCTGGATGCCACGCCGGTCAAGGTGATCGTCATCGAGGATGCGACGGCCCCGACCAACCGGGCGTACCGGCTGCGAAAGGTTGATTGAAACGGGGATTTTCATTGATCGAGCTGTTGACGGCGCTGGCGGTGCTGCTGATTCTGGCGGCGCTGGCGGCGCCGGCGCTGCTGGGTTCGATCGAGCGCGGCCGGGTGGCGCGCGTCGTGGCCGACCTGCAGACCGCCGAAATCGCGCTGGAGGCCTATCGCACGGACCACGGGTGCTATCCGCCCGTGGTGATGTCCTGCATGGCGATCGACAACCAGGAAGTGCTGCAGCTGCCGCAGGAACTCGCGGATGGCGGCTATCTGCCGAAAAACACGCGCTCCAAGACCTCGACGCTGCTGGAGGATCCGTTCCATCCGGGCAGCACCTATAAATACGCCGCGCCGGAGAACTACTGGATGAACGGCTCGAAGCAGGACGACCGCTATCCGGTGTGGGTGCCGGCCGATTTTCCGTCGTGCCTGGCGGCGGGCGGCAAGCTGGACGATTCGCCCCGCTCGCCGTTGGCCTGGGCGGTCTGGAGCCCGGGGCCGCGGCCGGACCGGACCAAAGCCTTGAGTTCCAAGGCGCCGCTGGCCGCGGCAACGTGGTACCGGAAGACGGGGGATACCGGCGTGATCGGGCGCTACAAACAGCGCGACGGCGCAACCTGGTCGACGCTGCGCGACCTGCCGTAGCCCGGGCGGCCCGGATGCGGGGGCTCGCGGCTCGAGGTTTTTCCACACTGTGGAAAAAAGTTTTCCACACTGTGGAAAAATTCCTCAAAGTTTTTCCATGGTGTGGAAAAATCGCCAAAAGTTTTTCCATTGTGTGGAACACCCGGGCGCCGGAACTTGAGCCGCGAGCCCCCGCATGGGGGCAGCCGGGCGGCCCTAGGCGGCATACAGCATCCAGAGGCCGCCGAGCAGGACCAGGCCGCCGCAGATTTTCTTGAGGATCAAGGCGCCCCGCGAGGATTCGTTCCAATCCAGGTAGTGCTGGACACCGCCGGCGAAGGTGCCGGCCAGCACGAGGACGGCGCAATGCCCGGCGGCATAAGCCAGCAGGAGCAGGATGCCGTAGGCCATGTGGGCGGACGCCAGGCGGAAGGTGAGCGCCAGCATGGGCGCCATGAAAGCGAAGGTGCAGGGACCGAGCGCGAGGCCGAACACCAGGCCAAGGAGGAAGGCGGCGAGGCGCCCGCGCTGCTTCATCCGGACCTGTCCCGGGCCGGAGAAGGGCAGCGGAAGGACATCGAGCAGATGCAGGCCGACGAGCAGGAACACGACCGCGACGACGTAGTTGCCGGCGCCGCCGACGTCGCCCAGCATCCGGCCGGTGGCGGCCGTAAGTGCGCCGATGAGGCCGATGGTGACCAAGATGCCCAACGCGAACAGCAGGGCGATTTGGAAGGCGCGCCGGGTGGTGATCCGGCCCTGTTCATCGATGAAACCGACGATGAGCGGAATGCTGGCGAGGTGGCAGGGGCTGAGCAGGATGCTCAGGACGCCCCAGGCAAAGGCGGCGGCGAGCGCGACGGCGGGCGCGCCTTCGACGGCGCGGGTCAGTGCCGTGAACAGCGATTCCAGCATGGTCACTCCATCCTCTCCGGGAACCAGTGCCGGGTGCGGGTGCAGATGCGCACGAGCCACAACATCACGGGCACCTCGATGAGGACGCCGACGACCGTGGCCAGCGCGGCGCCGGAGGCGAGGCCGAAGAGCATCGTGGCCGTGGCGATGGCCACTTCGAAGTGGTTCGACGCGCCGATCATCGCGGCGGGGGCGGCATCGGCATAAGGCAGCTTGAGCAATTTGGCCCACCCATATCCGAGCCAAAAGATCAGCATCGTCTGGATGAACAAGGGAATCGCGATCCAAAAAATGGTCAACGGATTGGACAGGATGACCTCGCCCTTGAAGCTGAACAGCAGGACCAGCGTGGTCAGCAGGGCAAGGATCGTGACGGGCGTGAGGACGTGCAGGAATTTCTCCCTGAACCAGGCTTCACCCTTGGCGGCGAGAATCCACTTGCGGGAGAAGTAGCCGGCGACGAGCGGCAGGGCCACATAAATGGCGATGGAAAGCAGCAAGGCCTGCCACGGGACCGGGAGGCGGCCGACGCCGAGGAGGAAGCCGCCGAGCACGCCGTAGAGCAGGAGCATGGTCAGCGAGTTGATGGCCACCATGATGAGGGTCAGCCCATCGTTGCCGCGGGCCAGATAGCCCCAGACCAGCACCATGGCGGTGCAGGGGGCGACGCCCAGCAGGATGCATCCGGCCAAGTAGCTGCGCCACAGCGGCACCTGCAGCAGCTTGACGCCATCGACGAGAACCACGGTTCCTGCGCCATGCTCCGCGCCGACCGGCAGATCGAGGCCGAAAGGCATTTTGACGAAATCCATCGCGTCCGTTCCGATGAAGGACCGGAAGATGAATCCCAGGAAAACGTAGGCAATGGCGTACATGGTGAATGGCTTGATGGCCCAGTTGACGAACAGCGTCAGCCACACCGGCTTGCCGCTCCGGCCGGCCCGGATGACGGCGGCGAAGTCGATCTTCACCATGATGGGATACATCATGAAGAACAGGCAGATGGCGATGGGGATGGAGACCACGGGCGCCCCGTTGACGTTAATCGAAAGACCGTCGAGATATTTCGCGACGTTCGGGGCGAGCTTGCCGAGCAGAATGCCGCCGGCGATGCACAGCGCGACCCAGACGGTCAGATAGCGCTCGAAGGGATTCGTCAGTCGGCGGGTTTCTGATAGAGCCGAGCGTTCCGTCATGGCCGTACTCCTTCCGGCAGTGATTCAATAAAGGTTTTGATCTCGTCGCGGACGCGGCGGTAGGGGGCGAGCACTTCCTCCTCGGTCCGGGCAGATCGGGCGAGGCGTGGAGGATCGTCAAAACCGGCATGCACGATCCTGGTTTTGCCGGGAAACAGGGGGCAGGATTCGCGCGCGCGGTCGCACACGGTCACGACCAGATCGAACTCCCGCGACGGCAGTTCCGCAACCGTCTTGGAGCGCTGGCCGGAGATGTCCACGCCGGCCTCGGCCATGACCCGCACGGCCAGGGGATTCAGGCCGTGGGTTTCGATGCCGGCGGAAAAGGCCTCGAACGAATCGCCTTTCAGGACCCGGGTCCAGCCTTCGGCCATCTGGCTGCGGCAGGAGTTGCCGGAGCAGAGGAATAGAATTTTCAGCTTCGGCGGAGGCATGGTTTAGTTTTTGGGCAATTGCTGCAGCTGCTTGAGGATTTCCATTTCAACATAGGCGGTGAAATTGGACTTGTCGCCAACGAGCGCCCAGACATCCGGCAGGTTGGTCCAGGCCACTTCCCGGCCACCGATGCGCCGCGAAAGGACCAGGGAGTTGAATTCGAGCGCATAATCCTGCTGGTAATGCTGGTTGTCGGGTTCATCGATGTTCACCGCCCGCCAGGCGAGGCGCCCGGCTTCCTGTTCGGCGGCGAACCGGGATATGGCAGCGGCGGCGAAGGACTCCATGTCCAGGCAGGAGGGACAGCGGATCGTCCGGTGAAAGTACAGCACGCAAACTTGGGCCGGGGGACCGTCCTCGCTGCGGCTTTCTGGCGCCAGGGCCAGCCCAAGACTCAGCAGCGCCAGGATGAACTGCATTTTCATGGTTGCATTGCCTGGGCCGGAGCCGTCAACGCCACGCCCAGTTCCTGCCATTTGGCCAGGATGTCCTCGCGGGGAAAATATCCTTCATGGCGGAAGAGTTCCCGGCCGTTTGCATCGTAGAAGATCTGCGTGGGAATGGTGGCGATTCCGTACAGGTTGCCCGCATCGGGGTTGTCCCAGACGTCGATGAATTCGATCTGTAATTGGCCCGCATAGGTGGTTTTCAAGTCTTCGAGGATCTGAGTCATCATCTTGCACTGCACGCATTTATTTGCGCCCAGGTCCACCAGACGGGGCAAAGCCGCGGCCTGGCCGGGCGTGCCGGTGTCGGATCGGGCGGTTTTGGCCGGCGCCGCCGGCAACGGGCGAATCCGGTCGTGCTTGATGGCCAGGATGAATCCGGCCGCAACGACGACCGCGGCGACGATGGCCATGTTCCGGACGGTTTTCGGGCCGAGTCGTTCCGGCCGCTGCCGGTACAAGTTCAACAGGAAACGTCCTGCCAGCAGCGCCAGCACGACCACCACCAACGGCCATATGTCTCCACTGCCACCGGCGGGGCAGCAGAGCGGGACTGTCTCTGGCAGGTTGTTGGTCATGTTCCGCGGCGGGTTACTCTGAGCCCGGCAATCGGCAGCTTCCGTGCGGCGACCGTGCTAGGCCAATAGGTTCCGGATTTCATCGGGCTCCAGGACCTTGCCGGCGCTTTTCACGGCGCCATTCACGACCAGCGCGGGCGTGGTCAGCACGCCGAACTTCAGGATGTCCGCGATCTTTTCGACCTTTTCGATTTTCGCCTCGAGGCCGGCGGCTTTCACGGCGATCTCGGCATTAGCCAACAGCCGTTTGCATTTCGGGCAGCCGGTGCCCAGGATTTGGATGGTTTTCATGGGATGTTCCTTGGGGATGGTTATGCCGCAATCATGCCAAACAGCATTCCGGTGAGGGTCGCCATGACAACGACCAGGCTCACGTAGATCAGGGTTTTCCGGGGGCCGAGGATGGAGTTGATGACCAGCATGCTGGGCAGCGACAGTGCCGGGCCGGCGAGCAGGAGGGCGAGGGCGGGCCCCTGGCCCATGCCGCTGTCGAGCAAGCCGCGCAGGATGGGCACTTCGGTCAGCGTGGCAAAGTACATCAAGGCGCTGGCGAAAGCCGCGAAGAAATTGGTCCACAGCGGCCAGAGGAACGAGAGCCATGTCGGGGCGATTGCGTCTGGATGGCCCAGCACGGACAGCAAGGCTTGCGGCGAGTCGCCGACCAACGCCTGGATCCAGAGATTCGGCACGATGCCGGCATCCTTGGCCCCCGGGCTGCCGAGAAAGAATCCGGCGGCCAGCACGCCCATGAAGAGGAGGGGCAAGATTTGCTTGGCGAAGCCCCAGGTCTGGTCGCGCCAATCCCGGAGTTCCACGCTGCCGGTGAACGTCAGCGCGGCCAGGCCGATGGCGCCGGCGGCGAAGGCGGCCACGGGATAGTGGGGCCGGACGATGGCCAGCACGGCGGCCGGGACGGCCGCCAAGGCGATATACGCCGGCTTGACCTTGAAAAACCGCCGCAGGCAGATGCCCATCAGCGCGGCGAACAGCGCGGTGACGATCCACTTGGCCTTGAAGATGGAGAACCAAAGGCCGGCGGTTTCCTGCGGCTTGGCCCAGTTGGCGAACACGAGGATGCCGACCATGGCGAGGAAATAGAGGGCGACTTGCCACAGGGGGCGGGTTTTGCCGTCATCGTCGCCGAGGAACATTTTTTGTGGGGTCGCGGCCTTGGCGCGTTCTTCTTTCAGGAAAATCAAGTGCATCAGCAGGCCTATGACCACGCTGAAAACGATGGCCCCCACGGCGCGGGCGACGCCCAATTGCCAGCCCAGCACGCGCGCGGTCAGGACGATGGCCAGCACGTTGATGGCCGGTCCGGAATAGAGGAAAGCAATGGCGGGGCCAAGGCCCGCGCCGCGCAGATAGATGCCGCCGAAGAGGGGCAGGACGGTGCAGGAGCAGACCGCCAGAATCGCGCCCGAAACGGAAGCCACGCCGTAGGAGAGGAATTTATTCGCCTGCGGACCGAAATACTTCAGCACGGCACTCTGGCGGACAAAAACGCCGATGGCCCCCGCGATGAAAAACGCCGGCACGAGGCAGAGCAGGACGTGCTCGCGGGCATACCATTTGGCCAGGCGCAGGGCTTCCAGGATGGCGCCGTCGAAACGCGCCTGGCCGACAGGGAGAACATACAGGCCCAGAAAAGCGGCCAGCAGTCCCAGCAGGATTTTCAATTCCCGGTTCATGGAACCGGATCTCAGACGCCGCTTTCGTGGCGTTTCTTGACCGTCTTCAGGGCTTCGAGCGTGCACCCGAGCGCCTGCAGCATGCAGGGACAGGCCAGGTGGTGGATGATCCGCTTGCCCGCGCGCCGTTCCGTGACGATGCCGACCTTCTTGAGCTTTTCCAAGTGGTGCGAAATGGTGGGTTGGCTCACCGTCGCGAGGATGCGCAGGTCGTTGACGCAGCGGTCGCCGCGGCTCAGCGCATCCAACATCAGGACGCGGGTCGGATGAGCCAAGGCTTTCAAGATTGCGGCCCGGGCTTTGGCTTGGGTTGAGTTCATGAATATAAACATATATACATATGTCTATATGTCAAGCAGCCGGCGTCATGCTTGATGGGGGGGGGCGCTTCGCGGTTGCCTTGGGGCGCCGGTTCGGGCAACATGGACCCCGGTCGGTCGGGCATGGGGCGCGGCCGCCACCAGGGAGTGACGAATGAAAGCCTTGAAAATGCTGCTGTTTTTCCTGTGGTTGCCAGCGTGGGTGTCGGCGGCGAGTTTGCCGGAGGCCGTGTTCATCGTGGATGCCTCGGGCAGCATGGCGGGGGCGGCCGGCGGCCAGGCGAAGATCGATGCGGCCAAAGCCGTGCTGGCGCAGGTGATTCCGGCGGTCGCGCCGGAAGTGAAAATTGGCCTGGCGGCTTACGGCCACCGCCGCGAGAACGATTGCACGGACATCGAGATCCTCGCCCCGCCCGGCAACGAGGACCGCAACGCCCTGCTGGCGCGCGTGGCGGCCATGCAGCCCAAGGGCATGACGCCGATTTCGGCCGCGATCACCCAGGTGGCTGACCTGCTGAAGGGTCGCGACGCGGAAACCACCATCGTGCTCGTCAGCGACGGCCAGGAAACCTGCGCGGGCGATCCCTGCGCAGTCGTCAAAGCACTGAAAACCGCCGGCGTGAAGTTCGTGCTGCACGTGGTCGGCTTCGACGTGACGGACGCGGACAAGGCGCAGCTCGAGTGCATCGCGCAGGCGGGCGGCGGCAAGTACTTCGGCGCGGCCGACGGCGCGGCGCTGCTGGCGGCGCTGCAAGCCGTGAACGCCGAAATCGCCCAGAAGGTGGAGCAGGCCAAGACACAAGTGGTCCAGCAGGCGACCGGCCTGGGCAAGGTGCGTATCGTTGTGCCGGAAAGCGCGCTCCCGAGCCTCAAGGGCATCCGCATCGTCCGCAAGATCAGCGAGAAGGTGGTCAAGGAGGGCGAACTGCTGGGCGCGGATTCGACGCATCCGCTGATGTCGGGCGACTACCGGCTGACGGTGCTGTTCGCCAATCCGAACTACCAGCCGCCCACCGAAATGGCGGCGGGCGATTTCACGGTGGTGAAGGGCGGCACGGCGGAAATCGCGCTGGGCGACCTGGTGTTCAATATCGCCGCGGAATTGCAGGATGCGCCGGTCGAGGCGATCGTCATCACGGACATCGCCACGGGCGCGGAAGTACTGCGGATCCTGCCGAATGGCAACGATTACTACCTCTTCAAGCCGAAGGCGCTGCTGCCGGGCACCTACGACGTGGCGTTCCTCTACCGCCGCTGCGAAAAGCCCACGCCGGTCGCCAAGGGCCTGGTCATTACGGCCGGCAAGGAAACCGTGCTGACGCTGGATTCAGGCATCATCGTGACGCGGCCGAGCAGCACGCGGGTGCGGGGCTGGGAACTGCGGCCGGCGGGCGGCGCGGAGCCGGCGCTGGCCATCCAGCGCGGTTTCGACAACGAAGAGCCGCTGTGGCGGCCGTTCCCGGTGGCGCCGGGCACCTACGACCTGATCCTCAAGGTCAACGACATGGACGAAGACCTG
>CAZMOR010000265.1:0-3476 GCA_964567795.1 uncultured Verrucomicrobiota bacterium | reverse complement strand
GAACCGGTGCCGGAAAAAGGCCAGCGCGGGCCGCACAAACCGGTAGCCCAGCAGATTCACGAGCACGAAGGCGTAGAGCGCATACCAATAGTATCGGAAAGCGACGTGATCGGTGAAGTCGCTGCCGCTGGACACCTGATGCAGGAAGGCCAGGCCGATGGCGACATACAGCACGAGGTGCGTGGCATACCACAGTTCGTAGCGCACGCGCTTCAGGATCACGAGCACCGAAAACACGCTTGCCGCCAGCATCAGGACCAGCCCGACGGCCGCCGCCAGTACGTCTTCCCAGATGCTGACGAACTCGGACATCTGCGCCCAGAAACCATTGTCGGCCGCCATGCCATGGCCCAGCGCGAGCAGCACCGGATGAAGCAGCAACAGCACGATCAGGGCAAAACCCGTCACGTGATGCAGGCGGGTGAGGCGGTCCAGTCCGTAGGCCCGCTCCACCCACCGCACGCGTCCGACCAGCATCAGCTGGAACAGGATCGCCAGGACCGCCAGCAGGCCGGCCAGCCGGCCCCAGGCCAGAAGCTTGCCGATGGAATCCCCGGTCAGGAGATTGCCCATGGGATGGTGGGTATGGAACCAGAACCAGCACCCGACCACGATCAGGAGCTGGGTCCCGGCCAGAACCCACCAGGCGGTCTTCCTCAGGCAATTCACTTGAAGATCGTGAATTTGGCGCGGGGCGCCGCGCAGATCGGGCACTTCACGACCGCAGGATCGTTCACCTGGGTGTAGCCGCAGACCTGGCAGACATAGAATTCCTTGCCGAGCGCCTTCCAGGCTTCGAGATTGCCGGCCGCCTCCGCGAACAGCTTGGCATGTTCCGCCTCCGCCGCCATGGCGCCCTTGAAGGAATAAACCGCCGCGGTGTTCCCTTCCGCCTCGGCCTGCTGGACAAAAGCGGGATACATGGTCTGCTTCTCCATGTTTTCACCGCTCACGGCGGTCGCGAGATTCTCCGCCGTGGTTTTCACTTCGGGCGCCACGACCGTCGCTTGCGGCTCCGCTCCCAGTTTTTGGATCGCCGCCGCGTGTTTGCTGGCGTGAATCGATTCCGAATCCGCCGCCGCGCGAAACAGGACGGCCACGGACTTGTATCCCTCTTCATCCGCCTTGGTTGCAAACGCTTCGTACCGCGCCTTGGCATTTGACTCCCCGTTATAGGCCGTCTGGAGATTATCCAGGGTCGTCTTGCCGGCCACTTCTTGCGCCATGGAAACACCCGCCCAGCCCATGCACGCCAGAAGCATCGCACCTGTCATCCATCGCATTTTCATGTTTCCTTTATCTCTTTCCGCAGCCGCGGCGCGGCCGCATGTCCGACCTTGATCCACAAGCTGCTCCCGCGACCATCATGGGAGCTCGTTGCCGGAATGCTCCCACTTGCCGCACAGGGTGACAAGTCGTTTCCCGATGCTTCCCGCGATGTTTCTCCCGCTCATTTTGAATTCTAGCCATCTGGTAGCAAAACCCCGCCAAAGTGCCGTTTGGGGAATTTTTCGCCCCTTTCCAATCCTGAGCCCCCACCTCTCGACAATCCGCATCTTCAACCATTCCCCCGCTCTGTTTCATCTCCAGCAAATCCTGTGAATTCTGTCTAAACTCCTTTTCTCTTTTCCTAATGAGCCGCGATTCCCCGCACGGGGGGCCGCCGTGCGGCTCTCCACATCCCCCCGTTTTTATCCTGTAAATCCTGTTAATCCTGTCTAACCTGTTTATTTATAATAAGATGTCCACATTAAATCTCTTCTCAACATCCGCCTTGTCAAACGCTTTACCCAACCTGTAGTTTAGTCCGCCAAGGATCTCGGGGCGTTCGGCCCGGATCCGTTGCACCTCGGGTTCCGGCCACATGTCTTCGCCAACAAGGATGAGTCCATGACCACGCTGTTCATCAGGAAAACGGAAGGCGATTTCGAAAACATTCTCATGCGCGACGTGCCAACCCGCATCGCCGCGCACGTGCAAATCCCCGTCAACGCCAACTCGCGCCGCGTCGTCGTCGCCATGCCGGCCGGCAAGGCGTCTCTCTGCTTCGAAACCGCCCAGCCCGCCGACTGGACGCTGGCAGACCCCCTCCTCCCCTTCGCCGAGGCGGATGGACAAAACGGCGTCCGTTTCACCCTGGCTTCCTCCGTGCCGGAGATTTCCATTCCGGTGTCGTCCATTCTCTTGCATCACACCTTGATCGCGCGGTTCGGCCTCGATCCCGACCGCCGCAACGAAAACCGCCTGAAGGATCTCGTCCGCTCCGGCGGCATCCGGGAAATCGAAGCTGCGCTCGGCCTGCCCCTGCAGGATCTCGCCGGCCGCGGCGAAATCACCGGCCCCGTCGTGGAGGCCGGCGGCAACTCCGTCACCTTCACCCGCCGCGCGCTGGATGGCAAACACCGTTATCGCCTCGAATTCACCGCCGGCCCGGATACCAGTGTCAGCGTGACCGGCGACGGCCTGCGCATTGCACGCCGGGAACCGACCAGCTCCGCCCCACTCCGCCTGGTCGTCCGTGCCTCGACGGATTTCGCCCTGCTCACGCCCCTCCCCTTCGACGAACTGGTGAACGACCGCGGCCGCAAACTGGCGGCGCAGGACCCGCATTTCGCTGAGGCGATCCGCAACTTCGAATTCCTCTCCTACCGCGAAAAGTTTCTCGCCGGCTCCTGGAATTTCCTGTCGTACTTCGGCCGCGACACCCTCATCTCGCTGAGCATCATGTGGCCGGTGCTCTCCGCGCCGGCCCGCCGCACGGGCATCCAGAGCGTCGCGAACGAAATCGCGCCTGAAGGCATCGTCAACGTCACAGACGAATGGACCGACGACCGGACCGTAATGGACGCCCTCGAAAGCTTCTTCCACGAATACGACCGCGGCAACCTCGAACGCGCGCGTCCGCTCATGCAGACCATCCTGGATGGAACGGTACCGGAGCATCCCTTTCTCGACGTGCTGGACCAGACGCTCATGTATCCCTCCGCGGCGGCGCGCTGGTTCCGGGAAATCGCCGATGCCGACCTGGCCCACTGGCTGCAGGCCGCGCATCCGGTGCTGGGCCGGACGGAATCGAACCTGGCCACGCTTCTGCGAAACTGGAACTACCTGCTGGGCGCCGCGGCGCCGTACCTCGCGGCATGGCAGGCCCTGCGCGCGAAATACCCCAAACTCACTCCGCCGCAACTCATCGCCGCGCATCCGGACGAATTCAAGGCGACCCGCCGGGCGCTGATTTCCACGATTGCCGGCGCCGCCAACTGGCGCGATACCTACAACCTGCCCTGGCACTTCCGCTCCGAGGACATCAACGTCAATCTCCTGCCCCTGGCCATCGGCGCCATGCAGGAGATGATCGCGCGCATCTGCGCCCTCGGCCTCGGCGAGGCCCTGCGTGACGCGGCGCATGCCCACGGCCTCGCTGAAATCCGCGGCTACCTCGAAGACCCCGCCCGTTTCGCCGCCGCCGCGGAGGC
>CAZMOR010000264.1:0-2083 GCA_964567795.1 uncultured Verrucomicrobiota bacterium | reverse complement strand
TGATGAAGGCCACGAGCCGGTAGAATCCGTACATCATGACGCGGGTTCCTCCGGCGGCAGGTTGGCGAGGACGGCGGTGGCGATGTCGCGCGCGGCATCGGGCTTGCCGAGGGCCCGGGCGCGGTCGGCCATCATGCCGAGGAGCGACGCATTGGTCAGGAGCGAGGACACGACGGCCGGCAGGTCGCGGTCGCGGTCGAGATGGATGGCCGCGCCGTGGCGGACAAGCATTTCGGTGTTGCCGCGCTCCTGGCCGGGCAGCGGGCGGATGATGAGCAGCGGTGTGCCGGAGGCCATGGCCTCGGCCGAGGTCAGGCCGCCGGGCTTGCCGATCAGCAGGCTGGCGCGGCGCATGATGGCCATGGCGTCCTTGACGTAGCCGCGGATGCGGATGGGATGCTTGAACTTGTGCCGCGCGGCCAGCAGCTGCTTGCGCAGGCGGCGGTTGGTGCCGGTGACGACGTCGATGGTGAAATCAGCCGTGGCGCGGTCGAGGTGGCGGATGGTGGCGTAGCGCGCGCCGAGGCCGCGCGAGCCGCCCATGACCAGGATGCGGTGGCCGTTTTCGCGCGAGACGGTGCGCTTGCGCGCGGCGAGAACGTCGGCCTGGATCGGGATGCCGTAGGTCAAAATGCGGTCCGCGGGCGTGCCGAGGATCATGAGGCGCTGCACGGCGGTTTCGGTGGGGACGACGTAGCGGATGTGCTCGTCGGGCGGCACGTGCCAGAACCGGTGCGGCAGGAAGTCGGTGACGACGCCCCAGAGGGGGATCGGCTTGCCCTGCCGGCGGGCGTAGGCGGAAAGGACGGAAAAAGGATGCGCCTGGGTGCAGACGATGGCGTCGGGCTGGAAGGCATCCATCAGGATGCGGAGCTTGAGGCTGTTGCCGCGCTGGACGAGGGGCCGGATCCACTTGGTGAGCCAGTCGAACCAGAAGTTGTCGTAGAGCGCCTCCCAGAGTTCGGGCGTGCGCCGGATGGTGGACATGTAGACGTACTGGACGATGGCGCTCCACGTGGGATGCGTGGTTTCGAGCAGGTCGAGGCAGCGGGTTTCGGCGAGGGGATCCAGTTTCTTGATCTGGGCCTCGATGGCGCGGGCGGCGGCGTGGTGGCCGCTGTTGCGGACGAGGTAGCAGATGAGAATGCGGGGCGGCGGCCGGGTCACGGGGCGCCTCCGGCGGCGAGCAGTTCCCCGGCGTGATACGACGACCGGACATGGGGCGCGGAGGCGACGGAAGCGAAGCCGAGGGCGAGGGCCTCCTCGCGCCAGCGGTCGAACTCGGCGGGCGGGACGAAGCGGGCGACGGGATGATGGGCGGGGGAGGGCGCGAGATACTGGCCCAGGGTCAGCAAAGATACGCCTGCGGCGCGGAGATCACGCAGCGCGGCGGCGAGTTCTTCATCGGTTTCGCCCAGGCCGAGCATGAGGCCGGATTTGGCGCGGGCGCCGGCATCGGCCGCATGGCGAAGGACGGCCAGGGAGCGCTGATAATCCGCCTGGGGCCGGACGGACGGCTGGAGGCGGGCAACGGTTTCGAGGTTGTGGTTGAGGATGTCGGGTTGCGCGCCAAGCACGAGATCCAGGGCGGCGGTATCGCCCTGGAAATCGGGAATCAACACCTCGACGGAGGCTTCCGGCAGGCGCGCGCGGAGGGCGCGGATCGTGGCGGAGAAATGCGCGGCGCCGCCGTCGGGCAGGTCGTCGCGCGTGACAGAGGTCACTACGACATGGCGCAGGCCCATGGCCGCGGCGACCTCGGCGAGCCGGGCCGGCTCGCCGGGATCGGGCGGGGCGGGCTGGGCGGCGTGCGGAATGGCGCAGAAGCGGCAGTCGCGCGTGCAGGTGTCGCCGAGGATCAGGAAGGCGGCGGCGGAATCGTGCCAGCAGGACGCGCGGTTGGGACAGCGGGCGCCTTCGCAGACGGTATGCAGGCCGTGCTGCCCGAGCAACCGCTTCACGCGGCCCCCTTCCGCTCCGGGCGGAAGGGGACGGCGGAACCAGTTGGGCAGGCGCGGCCGCATGCCGGCTTCCTAGGCGAGTTCGTGCGAGAGCAGGCCGGTGCGGAGCTTGGGCTCGAACC
>CAZMOR010000263.1:0-23896 GCA_964567795.1 uncultured Verrucomicrobiota bacterium | reverse complement strand
GTCGTCGATGTGCAGCAGGTCGCGGACCTGCTTGCCCCGGCCGCCGAAGCCGATGTAGGCCAGCGGGCGGTTCAGCCGGTGCGAGACGAGCCAGTAGGTGAAGACGCCCTGGTCCTGCTTGCCCAGTTGCCAGGGACCCGCCACGACGCCGCACCGGTTGATGACCGCGGGCAGGCCGTACTGCTGGCTGTACTCCTGGAGGATGATTTCCGAGGCCAGCTTGGTGGCGCCATACAGCGAGCGGGTGCCGGCGAGGGGAAAATCGGAGCCGACGCCGTCGGGACCGAATCCGGGGCCGGACGTGGCGGGGACAAAGCGGGTGGCGGTTTCGCGGTATTCCTGGCGGTTCAGGGCGTCATACGGGTAGACGCGGGACGTGGAAAGGAAAATGACCGGGGCGCCCATCCGGCGGGCGAATTCAAAGCAGTGGAGCGAGCCGACGAGGTTGTTCTGCACCATGAATTCGGCATCGTCGCCGTTGACGCCCACGAGTACGGAGGGTTCCGCGCTGCACTCCAGCAGGAGATCGACGGAGCCCGTGATCTGCTTGAAATCGGCGGGCTG
Organism: uncultured Verrucomicrobiota bacterium; assembly: GCA_964567795.1. GTDB lineage: Bacteria > Verrucomicrobiota > Kiritimatiellia > CAIQIC01 > Lenti-01 > Lenti-01. The sequence goes on along the minus strand of CAZMOR010000263.1, from coordinate 23,332 downwards.
GCGGATGTCGCCGCGGACGAATTCCACGCCGGCCTGCAGGATGCGGTCCCGGAGGATTTCCGAGCCGCGGCGGGAGAGGTTGTCGAAGGCGATGACCCGGTCGCCCTGCCGCCGGAAAGCCAGGGCCAGGTTCGAGCCGATGAAGCCGCACCCGCCGGTTATTAAGATCGTGGCCATGTTGTGCGGATGTTGTGGCAGGGCGGGAGGAAACGCAAGCGAGAAGATGGCGCCGGCTTGGGCTTGGCGCCAGGATGGAAGCCGACTAGAATGCCGGCATGATTGCGATCGGGAAATGGACCGGCGCCGGAATATTGGCGGCAAGTGTCGCGTGGTGCGCCGCGGCGCAGGCGCCGCAGGCCAGCCTGCCGGCCGCGGAGCCCGCGCCGATCCTGACGCTGGGATCGCCGCTGCTCAAAACGACGGCGGGCCGGATGAACATGCCCTGGCTGTTTTCGGAAAAGCTGCCGGATTTCCGCCTGAAGGTGGAGCGGCCGGAAGAATGGGGCGCCATGTCGGTGACCGGCCTGGAGAGCCAGGTCCGCGGCGTGGAAATCCGCCTGCCGCTCAACGGCGTTTGGGTCGGGTACCAATTTCCCGGCGAGGACGAACTGCCGCGGGCGACGTTTTCCATCCAGCGGGGGTTCTGACGTCCTACCAGTTCTCGCGGTGCACCCGCGTTTCCGCGAAGCGGGTGCGCGGCGCGGGGTGCTCGGCCGGATAACCGGCGGCGACGGCCCCGATCGGAATCACGTTTTCCGGGAGTTGGAACAGGCCGCGCAGATGGGCGATCCGGTCTTCCCGGGGATGGACGCCGAGCCAGACTCCGCCCAGGCCCAGCAGCGGCAGGGCCAGCAGGAGATTTTCGATGCACGCGGAGCAATCCTGCAGCAGATAGGACAAGTGCTGGCCGTTCACGCGCTGCAGGTCGCCGCAGATGATAAATCCGACCGGCGCGCCGGCGAGCATTTTGCCGTAGGGCAGACCGGCGGCGATTTTTGCAAGCATGGCCGGTTCCTGGACGACGATGATTTCCCAGGGGTCCTTGGCATTGGCGGAGGGGGCGGCCATGGCGGCCGCGAGGACGTCCTGGATCAGAGGTGCGGGCACGGGCTTGGCCTGGAATTTGCGGACGCTGCGGCGGGCGAAAAGCGGAGCGAGCAGGGGATTCACGGAAAACCTCCGGTTCAGGCGTTGGCCAGTTTTTCCTGCGTCTCGGCCTGCAGGCGCTTCAGCTTGGTCCGGATGGCCAGCCGTTTGACATGGCTGAAATGATCAATGAACAAGTCGCCGGCCAGGTGATCCAGTTCGTGCTGGGCAGCCCGAGCGAAGAAGCCCTTCAGCGCGGTTTGCTTCACCTTGCCGTCGAGGCCGAGGTGTTCGATGACCACGCTCCAGGGGCGTTCGACATTGCCGCGGATCTCGGGAAAACTGAGGCAGCCTTCCTCCTGGCTGCAGGTTTCGTCGGAGGCTGCCACGATTTTCGGGTTGATCAGCGGCAGCGTGAGCGGCACGCCGGGATTGAGGCGGGGACCGTTTTCCTCCTCGATGTCGTAGCTTTCCGGCAGTTCCACCACGCAGATGGCCTCGGTGCGGCCCACCTGCTGGGCGGCCAGGCCGACGCCCTGGGCGGCGCGCATCGTCGCCAGCATGTCCGCCACCAGGGTTTTGATGGCCGGGGTGATGGCGGCGACCGGCCGCGCCGGCTGGCGCAGGATGGGATCGCCGAAGGTATGGATGTTGAGGATCGAGGTCATGGTGGAACGAAGATACCGCAAGAAAAGGTGAAAACAACCGTAAAAACTTGCGGGCCAGAGCTGGGGGAATAGAATGATACGGCATGGAAAAACCTGGAAAGCGCCGGATTTCATTTGCGTGGGCCGCGGCGGCCTGGGTGGCGTTGATCGCCGTCCTGGCGGGCGGCGGCCTGTTCGTGCTGCAGCGCTGGCACAGCCAGGCCGCGCACCAGGCGGCGGCCCAGGCCGTGGCGGAACGGGGGCAATGGCTCGCGTTGAGCCTGGCGCTGCGCGCGGCCTCGGCGGCGGAGGCGGGGGATCCGGAAGCCTGGCGCGAATTTTCCGGGCTGCTGCGCTCCCTGCGCGAAGTGGAGGGGGAACTGGAATACGTGGCGGTGCGCCGCGGCGGCGTGACGCTGTTTCAGGAGCACGCCGAAGAGATTGGCGCCGCTTCGGACGAGGGGGATTTCCATTTCGACGGAGCGGTGGCCATCGGGCGGCAGCTGCTCACGGCCGGGAACGAGCAGATTCCGGTGGTGACCTTCTCCGTGGCCGTGACCAATCCGCAGACCGAGGCCGTGTCGCTGGAGCTGGGCATGCGGCGCCAGGCGGTCGAACGCGAGGAATGGCCCGCGGCCCGCGCCATCGAATCCCTGTATCGCCTGAGCCTGTTGACGATCGGCGGCTGTTTCGCGGTCTGCGTGGGCGTGGTGGTCTGGACGGTGCGGCGCGAAGAACGGCGCGAGCAGGCGCGCCGCCGCGAAGAACACCTGGCGTTTTCGGGCGTGCTGGCCAACGGGATCGTGCATGATTTCCGCAACCCGATGTCCAGCTTGCGGCTCGACGCGCAGATGCTGGAGAAGGAGACGGGGCGCGGGAACGAGGCGCGGCCGGCCCGCATCGCGGAACTGGCGGGGCGGATGCGGCATACGCTGGACCGCATGGAGAAGGTCTTCCAGGAATTCCTGGTGCTGGCGCGGCCGGGCGAGGCCGCGCCCGAGCGGCTGGATCTGGGCGCCGCCGCGCAGGAGTGCCTGGACATGCTGGCGCCGCGGTTCGAGGTGTCGGGCGTGGCGCATGAAATCCATGGCGCGGCGGATGGCCTTGCCATCCTGGCCGCCGCCGCGGCGGTCAAGCGGGCGCTGCTCAATGTCATGCTGAATGCGACGCAGCATGCCGGCCCGGGCGGCCGGGTGACCGTGGACATTTCGCGCCACGGGCACGTCGCGCGGCTGGATGTATGCGACACCGGCCCGGGCATCCCGAAGGAAAACCGGGAACGAGTATTCGAGATGTTCTACACGACGCGGCCGCAAGGCACCGGCCTGGGGCTGTTCCTGGCCCGGACCGCCGTGGAAAAGAACGGCGGGACGCTTGTGGTCGCGGAACCCGCGGGCGCCGGGGCGCGGCTGCGGATGGAATTTCCCCTGGCGGAGAAGGAGCCGGCATGAGCAAAGCGCGGATTTTGATCGTGGAGGATGATGCCGACAACGGGCGTTCGCTGCTGGAAGCCATCGGCGACCTCGGGTTCGAGGTGGAACTGGCGGCCACCGGCCGGGCCGGCTTGGACGCGTTCCGCGCCAAGGGCGCGGACGTCGTGCTGTCGGACCTGGTCATGCCGGACATCGACGGCATGGAAGTCTTGAAGACGATCCAGGCACAGGATGCTGGCCGGACGCCGGTGATCCTGATGACGGCCTACGGCTCGGTGGATTCCAGCGTGCGGGCGATGAAGGCCGGGGCGTATGATTACCTGCAGAAGCCGCTGGATATCGACGAATTGCAAGCCAAGCTCGGCCGCGCGCTCGAGGCGGCCCGGCTGCGCAGGCAGGTGGAGCAGCTGAGCGCGGAAGTGCGGGGCAAATGGTCGGCCAAGACCTGGGTGGCGGAATCGCCGGCGATGCACGAAGTGGTGCGGCAGACCCTGGCTTTGGCGCAGACGAATGCGACGGTCCTGATCCGCGGCGAAAGCGGCACGGGCAAGGAACTGGTGGCGCGCGCGCTGCATGCCGACGGCCCGCGCGCGGAGGCGCCGTTTGTCGCCGTCAATTGCGCGGCCTTCACCGAAAGCCTGCTGGAGAGCGAACTGTTCGGGCACGAGAAGGGGGCGTTCACGGGCGCGGTGGCGCGGCACGCCGGGGCGTTCGAGCGGGCGCAGGGCGGCACCCTGTTCCTGGACGAAATCGGCGATGCGCCGCCGTCCGTGCAGGTGAAACTGCTGCGCGTGCTGGAGGACCGGGAAATCATCCGGGTCGGCGGCAGCGGGAGTTTCAAGGTGGATGTGCGGCTGATCTCGGCCACGAACCGCGATCTGGATGCGCGCGTGGCGTCCGGCGCGTTCCGGCAGGACCTGCTGTACCGCCTGCAGGTCGTGGGGCTTGTCCTGCCGCCGCTGCGGGAGCGGCGGGCGGACATCCGGCCGCTGGCGGAACGGTTCATCGCGCTGGCACAGGCGGAACACGGCAAGTGCATCCGGGCGGTGGACCCGGACTGGTATGCGCGGCTGGAGGCCTATGCGTGGCCCGGCAACATCCGGGAACTGCGCAACACGGTCGAGGCCGCGGTGGTCACGGCGCCCGGCGACGTCCTGGAAGCCGCGCGCCTGCGCCTGGCCGGTGCGGCGCCGAAACCTCCGGCCGCCGAAGGCGGCTGGAGCGTGCCCGCGGGGCTGACGCTGGAGCAGATCGAAAAGAAGATCCTGGAGGATGCGCTGCGCAGCAACAACGGCAACCGCAGCCTGACGGCCGAGCAGCTGGGGCTTTCGCGCCGCACGATCCAGCGCAAGATCCAGGATTACAACCTGCCGTTCTGAGTTTTTCACACTGTGGAAAAGTTTTTCCACGGCGTGGAAAAGTCGTAAAAAGTTTTCCATTGCATGGAAAATCGGCGATAATGACGGGGTGAGAAAGGCCCTGGCATTTTCCTTTTTCGTGCTGGGCGGCACCTCGGTGGTGGTCCAGGTGCTGCTGATCCGCGAATTGCTCATTGTTTTCTACGGCAACGAATTTTTCATCGGGTGGACCTTGTTCGGCTGGCTGGCGTGGACCGCCGCCGGCGCATTCCTGGCGGGGCCGCGGGGTCTGTTCGCGCGCGGGGGGTGGCGGCTGCTGACGGTTTGCCATGCGCTGGCGGCGGTGCTGTTTCCCGCGCTGATCGCCGCCGTTCGCTATGCCCACACGGGGCTGGCCGGCGTGCCCGGCGCGGTTCCGGACCTGCTGCCGGCGATGGGGTTCGCCTTGGCCGCGCTGGCGCCGATGTGTCTGTTGTTCGGGGCGCAGTTTGTCCTGGCCGCCCGCGTTTGGAGCGGGACGGGCGCGTTTCCCGGCGCCGGATCCGGAGCGGGTCCCGGTTCCGGATACGCCCTGGAAACCGCCGGCTTCGCGGTTGGCGGACTCCTGTTGAGCGGGGTCCTGATGACCGCCAATGAATTCCGGGTGGCCGGGCTGCTGGGCGGCCTGAATGCCCTGGCCGGTTTCGGGCTCTGCCGCGGCTTTCGCAGCCGGACGCCCGGGCTGCGCCTGTGGTTGATCCTGGCCCTAGCGCTGTTGGTGCCGCTGGTGCAGCGCAGCGGGCAAATCGCCCGGTGGACGGCGGCCTGGCGCTTTCCCGGGCAAGTGCTGGTTGCGTCGCGCAACACCATCTACGGCAACCTGGCGCTCACCGCCGTCGGCCGCCAGTTGAACTATTATGAGAACGGCTTGCTGCTGGGGGCAGAGGACGAACAGCTGGCCAGCGAGCAACTCGTGCATTATCCCATGCTCTGGCATCCCGCGCCCCGGCGCGTGCTGCTGGTCGGCGGCGGCTTCAACGGGGCGCTGGGCGAAATCCTGAAGCACGCGCCGGAGCGGGTGGAGTATGTGGAACTGGATCCCCGGCTGATCGATCTGGCCCGGCGGTTTGCCGCGGGTTCCCGGCGTGAAGCCCTGGCCGATCCGCGCGTCGTGACCGTGTATGCCGATGGCCGGGCCTATCTCAACCGGCTGGCCGCGGCCGGGCCGGCGGCGGGTTACGATGTCGTGATCCTCAATCTTCCCGGCCCGGGTACGGCGCTGCTCAACCGGTACTATAGCCGGGAGTTTTTCCGGGACGTGCGGAGGCAACTGGCGCCCGGCGGCGTGCTGGCGGTGCGGTTGGCGTTTTCGCCGGACTATCTGGGCCCCGAACTCGAAAACCTGGGGGCTTCGATTGACCGGACCCTGCGCGCGGAATTCGGCTGCGTCGCCCTGCTGCCGGATTATGAACTCTTGTACCTGGCCACCGCCGGCGGGACGCCGGCGCCGACCGCGGCGGACCTGATTGCGCGCTACCGGCAACGCGGCCTGAAGACGGATTTCGTGATTCCGCCGGCCATGGCCGAGCGGCTGGGCACCGATCGCATCGCCCAAGTGGAGCAGGCGTTCGCCGCGAACGCCGTGGCGCAAATCAACCGCGACCTGCGGCCGGTCGCCTGCGCCTACACGCAAATCTATTGGCTCCGGTCGTTTCATCCGCTGGCCGCGCGCGTGGCGGCGCGTCTCAGCGGTTGCCGCGGTTCATGGGGCGTGGGCGCCGCGGGCGTGCTGCTGCTGGGAATGTGGCTGGCCGTCCGCCGGCGGCCGGAGCGGGCCGGGCCCTGGGCGATGGGGGTCGGAGGATTCACGATGATGGCGTGCGAGCTGGTGCTGCTGCTCGGTTTTCAGGCGATTTGCGGTTATCTATACCATACGCTGGCGCTAGTCCTGGCGGTCATGATGGTGGGCATGGCGGCCGGTGCGGGGCTGGCGACGGGGATGACCCGGGCCGCGAGCCCGACCATCCTGGCGGGAATTCATGCGGGACTGGCTGGCTACAGCGTGGTTGTCATGGGAGCTTTGCGCGCATTGCCGGGGGCCACCGCCGGGGCACCGGCCGCCGTGACGGGCGTATTTCTGGTGCTGGCGGCGCTGCTGGGCTTGCTGGTCGGGTTTGAATTTCCGGTGGCCGGCCGGGTATTTCATGCGGACAAGGATGGGACGCAACGGGCCGACGTGGTTTACGGCGCAGACCTGGTCGGATCCTGCCTGGGCGCGTTGCTGATTGGGCTGTGGGCGCTGCCGGCTTGGGGGATGGAGATCACCCTGCTCATCCTGGCGGGGCTGAATCTGGCGGTAAGCCTTGGGCTATTCCGCCAATCGAGCCGATCAATCGTCGCAGACAGTTAATTGCATCAAATCGCCGTACGGAAGGGGGGCTTACGCCATGTTGGGGCCTTCCACCGTGTAAAAATATCCAAATTAGGAGCGACCGGGCATTTTTCGGCAATAATTCACATAATGGTTATGCGTATGTAAATATATAAACAACAACTTGATATGCATATATGGAGCGTGTTTTGGCTACAATTTCATAAAATTATTAATATCAGGTAATATTTTGCACATCCCGGCCGCGTGTAATATAATCTGAATAACAGGATAATAATTACGTAATGAAAATGATTGTGAAAGGAAATGACCGAGAAACCATGACCCGGTGCTGATTTCTTCAAGCAAATAGGCCCGCAATGAAATTGTGGCAAGCAAGACATGGCCTATGGACGATGATGACTTTGATGGGGGCGTTTTATATTTTTCTGGCAGGCACCGGGACGCGCGGGGGGATTGTGGCGCCGCTATATCTCGGAAACGTCGTGCCCGTTCGGGATGAATTTGGAAATCCCATGCAAGGGTCGCCGGATCCGCTGGCCGCGGCCGGGCGTTGTCTGGTGGAGATTCGGACCGCGGCCGACGGCATCATCCGGGCCCCCGCGACCAACGGTCTTGCACATCCGTACAATCCCTTGCTGTCCACGAACAGCGTCGGGGGCATCGGCCTGAACGTGAAAAATGCGGATGCCGGCCTGTTTTGCCTGGTGCTGCCGAACCGGCCGGCCGCCGGCACGAAGGTTTTTGCGCGCGTGTACGATGCCCCGACCGCGGCGGACGCGGCGTTCTATGTTGATTCCGCCCTCGCCGTGGTGCCGACCAACGGCGCCTCGCTGGTGCTGACATTCGGCGGCATCCAGCCGTTGGATGCGGCCGATGACGACGGGGACGGGCTGAACAACTCATGGGAGCGGGCATTGGGCACGTACAGCCGGCCGGCGGCGGACTACGATGCGGATGGCATGAGCGACCTGCAGGAGATGCTGGCCGGGACGGATCCGGGCGATGCGCAATCGCTGCTGGAACTGAGCGGCGTCTGGGATGAAACGAATGCCGCCGGCTACGATCCGCAGACCCGGCTGTTGCACATCCGCTGGCCGGCGGTGCCGGGCAAGCGCTATCAACTGGAAGCCGCCGCGCAACTGACGACCGATCCGGCGACGGGGACGGAGCCGGTCTTCCTGCCGTTGGGCGAGGTCCTGACGGCCGGTGCGGGTGACACCAGCCTGGAGGTTTGGGTGGATGTCCCGGGCGAGACCGTCAAACAGTTGTATCGGATCCGGCTGGCGGAGCCGGAAGCGCAATGAAATCCAGCAGTCAACTCAGATGGCCGGTGCGGATGGCGGGCAGGCTGGCGGCGGGGGCACTCGGGCTGGCCGGCATCAGCCTGCCGGCGGCGGCCCAGGTGCGGCCGGTCACCGGCATCATGGCGGAATACGACAATCTGGACGACACCAACCACGACTATTCCGTGCGGGGTGCCGGCAGCGGCGATTATCCGACAAGTTCGGTCTACAACCTGCGCTTCAACGTCAGCGATCAGAACAATCTGATCATCAAGGGATTTGAAACCGGCACCAATGTCTACAACTACATCCAGCTCGCCCAGCGGATCAACATCGTGCGCGTTGACAACCCGACGATCACCGGCTTGCACAACATCGTTTTTTTCGAGGAGTCGTCCGTGGCGGGGACGAATGTCGACTTGAAGCCCTCGCTGGTCAGCACGATGGTGGAATCCCTGCGCAGCGACCTGGTGAACCGGGGTGCGGACAACGTGTTCGCCAATCAGGGCGATGGCAACGGCAACAACAACAACATCGAACGCATCGACTACATATTCAATGCCGGCTTCCCGTACTACAACTTTACCGACCAGCGCGGCTTCCTGGTGATGGACCGCGGCGGCAACGACCGGTTCAAGATCGCCGTGATCACGGCCGTCGATACCAATGGCCTGCCGGCCGCCTTCAGCCGGCCGGCATCGGTCCTGGAAACCGACTGGGGCCCGTCGGGAATCACGCTGGAAACCACGGTCATGCGCGGCTATACCGAAGGCGGACAACCGCTGCGGCCGTCGGCCAGAACCGCTGTGCAATCGTTGTCCGGGGTGTATTTGAGCTGGGATCAGTTCGGACTCACGACAAACGACATGGTGTATGGCTATTCGCTGGCGGCCAACGATGTCACCACCAACGGAGCGATGTGGCTGCAGGTCACCAATCCCTTGTATTTCCCGACCAACACCACCGTGGAATCCCAGTATGGCGGCTTGGACCTCATCAGCGGCGGGGCAATGTTCTTCGATGAAGTGCTTGAGGTGGGCGTTGGCGACCGGGTGTGGGATGACTGGGACGGAGATGGCATCCAGGACGACGGCGAACCGGGCTTGAGCAACGTGCTGGTGCACATCTATACCAGCAACGCCGTGCTGGCGGCCACGGCCCGTTCGGATGAAAATGGCGGATATTTCGCCCAGGGAATGGGCCCGGGAACCTACACCATCCAGTTTTTCCCGCCGGATGGTTATCAATTCAGCCCGCAGTATGCCCGTACCGATCCCAGCCTCGACAGCGACCCGGATTCACTCTCCGGCATCACCGATCCCTATGTCCTGGAATCCGGCGAAACCAATCTAACCGTGGATGCCGGCTTGTATCTGACACCGGGCAATCTGCGATTGACCAAAACGGTGACGCCCACGAATGCCAATGTCGGCGACCAGCTGATCTGCATCTTGTCCGTCACCAATGCCGGAACTCCTGCCACGGCCATGATTCAGGTCACCGATCAGCTGCCGGCCGCCTTCCACTATGCCGGGGCCGGGGCGACCGCCGGCACCTATGATCCGGTTGCGGGCATCTGGGACATTGGCTCCCTGGCCGCAGGCGGCGCGGCCAGCCTGGCGATCACCGGTTCGGTTGCCGCGGGTTCCGGCGGCAGCGTGGTGACCAACCGTGCGACCATCAGCCGCATGAACCGGCCGGATACCAACATGACCGACAATTCCGCTTTTGCGGTGTTCCGGGTGGAGTCTGCGGATCTGGCGGTGGCCAAGTCGGCGGATAAAGCTACGCTGGAGGAGGGGGAATCGATGCTGTTCACCGTCTCGGTGAGCAACCGGGGGCCCAATGCGGTCCATGATGTCCGGATCAACGATCCGCTGCCGGCCGGATTGATTCTGGATGAAATCCAGGTCAGCCAGGGGGGTTACACCAATGCCACGGGGGCCTGGGCCGTTGGCGCGTTGACCAACGGCGGAACGGCGGTCTTAACCATTCACGCAACCGCGGCCATCGGCAGCGGCGGACTTGTCGTGACCAATACGGCCGTTTTGTGGACCAGCAGCCACGAGGATCCCAATGCCGCCAACAACAGTGCATCCGCCGTGGTCATCATCTATGGCGCCGATCTGGGGATTGCCAAGACGGTGACCCCCGTGACAGCGATCGAGGGGCAAACGGTGCGGTATCGGTTGACCGTGACCAATCCCGGACCTTCACTGGCCACCGGCATCCAGATCCAAGAGCCGTTGACCAACGGACTGGTGTATGCCGGTCACGAGGCCTCCCAGGGCACCTACAGCAGCGCCACCGGCCTTTGGCAATTGGGCGCGCTGGACGTACACGCGGCCGCGACTCTGATCATCGAGGCCACGGTGGGTGAGGGCACAATGGACACGGTGCTTACCAACCGGTCGCGCATCGTGGCGACGGACATTCCCGATCCGAATCCCGCGAATGATGAGGCCATGGCAACCCTGACGATCAGTTCACTCGAAGTGACGAAAACCTCCGATGTCGCGGTTTCGGTGCATCCGGGGGATGTCATCACCTATACCGTGGTTGCCAGCAATGCCGGCAGCCAGACGCATGCCAATGTGGCTCTTTCGGACCTGATCCCTGCCGGCACGGTCTACATCCAAGACAGTTTGGCCGTCACCTGCATCCCCGCGATCGTCGCGACGGTGTTGTATACCAACTCGGCGACATTCATTGCGCCGGCCGGCGTGTCCAGCGTCAAGGTCGAGGCCTGGGGCGGCGGCGGTGGCGGCGGCCGGGCCCGCGGCAATCCGGCCACCGGTGGTGGCGGCGCTGGCGGTGCATTTGCCCAGAAAACCGTAGTTGTTGCGCCGTTCCAAAGTTATACCGTCACGGTTGGCGCAGGCGGGATCGGCGGCAACGGGACCGGTACGGATACCCAACATGGGCGTCCGGGCGGGCCCAGCTGGTTTGAAGCAACCAACACGATTTATGCAGAAGGCGGGGCGCGCGGCCTGAGCGATGGCAATACCAACTACTCCAATGGCAAGCCGGGGCTGGGGTCTTCCGCCTTCTCCATTGGTGAGGTGGTATACCGCGGCGGCAACGGCTCGACGGGAACGTATACCTCAGGTACAAGCTACCGGTCCGGCGCGGGTGGCGGCGGGGCCGGCTCGACGGGTCCCGGTGGTCATGCCGCCACGAATGGAGTGGGGGGCACCGGAACTGCGCTCAACGGTGGCCATGGCGCCAATGGTGTCACCAACAACCTGGCCGGTCTGAACGGCTCAAATTACGGTGGTGGCGGATCCGGCGGCAAGGCCAACTCATCCACAGACCGCAATGGCGGCAATGGCGCGGATGGTTTGGTTCGGCTCACCTACCAGGCGCAAGGCGCAGTCCAAGATCCGCCGGATCTGGCTTCCAACTGGATCTTGGCACCCGGTCAAAGGTTGCAGGCCATATTCCAGGTCCAGGTGGCGGATCCCCTGGAGATCTGGGCCATCACCAACACGGTCACGGCAACCAGTCAGCAGCAAATGGCACCGGTTTCCGCTACGGTGGTGGATCGCGTGATCCATCTGGATCTAGCCGTGGCCAACCAGGCCAGCTCGAACCAGGTTGCGGAAGGTGCCGGGCTTTCCTTTTTCCTGACGGTGGACAATCTCAGCGCCGCGGAAACCGCAAGCGGCGTGGAATTGGCCGATGCACTGCCGGCGGGCTTCCATTTCACGGGAGCGAGCGCTAGCCAGGGTTCCTATGACAGCGGGTCGGGGGTGTGGTCCATCGGCACCCTTGCTCCGGGGGCCACGGCGACTTTGGAACTGGCTGCAACCGCGGCCGCCGGTGCGGGCGGCTTCCAATGGACAAACACCGCGGTTATCACCCGCTGCGATCAAGTGGATACCGATGCGGACAACGATCGTGCCAGTGCGGTTGTCCTGGTCCTGGGGGCCGATCTTGGAGTGACCAAGACCATTGACAATGCAACGCCGAACGAGTCGTCGCCGGTGACCTTCACCATCCGCCTGACGAATTCCGGCCCGTCGGATGTTTCCGGCGTGACGGTTGCGGACCCGTTGACGAACGGGTTCGTTTACCTGTCGAGTTCCGCAAGCCAGGGGAGTTATGACCGTGCGAGCGGCATCTGGAGCGTGGGGGTTCTGGCCGTTGGACAGGCGGCAACCCTGACGTTGGCCGCCACCGTGCAAACCAATACGCTGGGGCGGACGCTCACGAACCGCAGCTGGATTACCGCCGCCAGTCTGCCGGATCCGGATGCGGCAAACAACGCGGCCGAGGTCACAGCGGTAGTGGCCGGGCTGCGGGTTCTCAAAACCTCGGATGTGGTGGATTGCGCGCGTCCGGGGGATGTCGTCACCTATACCATCGTGGTGACCAACCTCACCGGAATCGCCCATACGGGAATTCGCGTGGAGGATTTGCTTCCAACCGGCACGGTTTATGTGACGAACAGCTCCTGGATCGCGGGTCCGGGAACCAATACGGCGGCAGGGCGTGAACCGCCGTTGCTGGCCACCAACCAGGCGCTGGCGGCCAGTGAAGCAATCATCCTGACATTTAATGCCCTGGTCGTGAATCCCGGCTCAAGGACCCAACTGCTGAATTCGGTCGCGGTGACGTGCGACCAGCAAGCTGCGCCGGTGCGGGCGGCGGTAACCAACCGGGTGATCCATTCGGACCTGGCGGTGACCAAATCCGTGGATGATGAACATCCGGATGAAGGCGACATGGTTACGTACCTGGTGGGGATCACCAACATCGGTCCGAACACGGTCAGCAACATCGTTGTTGCCGACCTCTTGACCAATGGCCTGACGTATGTTGCGCATGTGGCGGAAGCGGGAGCGTACAACCCGACGACGGGTGCTTGGAGCCTAGACTCTCTGGCAGTCGGGGCGGCCAGCCAGTTGCAGATATCCGCCATGGTGGATGTCGGCACAGCCGGAGCAACGCTCACTAACCGGGCTTCAATCGCCGCGGCGGGGGCCGCCGATATCGTGACGACCAACAACGCGGCCGTGGTGGCGATCACCGTTGTCAGCGTGGATATCGGGCTCGGGATGAGCGCAACCCCCGCGGCGCCGGCGGAGAAGGGGTTGCTGACCTACACGCTGTCCGCCACGAATTCCGGACCCGACACAGCCACCGGAGTGGCCATCCGGGATATTCTGCCCGGCGCGCTGACCTATGGCTCCCACATCACCGGACAGGGAACCTACGACAGCGGGACGGGGATCTGGGCGGTGGACACGCTGGCGCCGGCCCAGGTCGCCGTGCTGACGATCACAGCCGTGGTCAGGACCAATACCGCCGGCCTGGCCATCACGAATACCGCCCATGTGGCGGCCGTGGACCAAGTGGATATTCAACCGGCCAATGACAACGCCCAGGTGGTCGTTACGCCGGGCACCTCGTTCCTGACCATCCGCAAGACCGGGGAACCCGCCGGACCTGTCTGGGGCGGAGACATCATCACGTATCATTTGGCCGTCACAAACCGCAGCGGAACGACCCAAACGGGGGTAACGATCACCGATGCATTGCCGGCGGGAACGCTTTATGTGGCGGACAGCTGCATGGTGAATGCGCCGGCCACGGTGACGGAAACATTCGGCGATCAGTTCAGCCGGCGTGTCTATTCCAATAACGATGGCACGGAGACCTGGGCCGCCGATTGGGTGGAGGGCGAAAACAACGGGCCAACGGCCGGGTTCATCCAAATCCAATTTGACAATGGTGTCGATGAAACCTATACGCTGCGCTTCACCGGCGGGAGCCAGACCATCCGGAGGGCGGCGGATTTGTCGACCTATACAAGCGCCCGGCTGGAGTTCGATTACCAGCGGGTCGGGTTGGACAGCATCAACGAGTACGTGGCCATCCAGATTTCCACCAACGGCGTGAGCAATTGGACCGAAATCGGACGGTTCAGCGGGCCGACCAGCGATGCGGATTACAATCATTTCAGCTCCAACATCACCGCGTATATCTCCTCGGCAACCACGATTCGGTTCATCAGTCCCGCGGGCATGGATGGCACGGACATTGTCTGGATCGACGACGTCTTCATTACCGGTACGCGCCGGGCCCAACAATTGACGGCAGGCGGTGCGCCGGCCGGCATGGTGTCCGGCCTGACGCTGGAATCCGGTGAAAACATGGATGTCCGGTTTGAGGTGTGGGTGGATAATCCGGCCCTGCATACCCAGATCGTCAACCAGGCTGCCCTTGTGAGCGATCAGATGCCCGATCCGCAGGTGGATTCCGCCACGACACCGGTCGCCGCCTGTTTCACCCTGGCACCGGCCGGGCTGCATGCGGATCCAACCAATGTCACTTCATTCGTTGCGCGGTGGAATGAAGTGGACGGATGCTACGGATACCGCCTGGATGTCGCCACGGAGCCTGCATTCCGCGCCGGCGACTATGTGGGCGGATATTCCAACCGGGCCGTGACCGGGACCTTCCTGGCGGTGACGGGCTTGACCCACGACACCTTGTATTATGTCCGTGTGCGCGCGGAATGGGATCATTATTGCACCAGCGCGAACTCCGCCACGCAGATGGTCATGACCCTGGGACTGCCTGCAATTGCCGTGTTTCCCGAGGAACTGGATTTTGGAACCGTGAATGTGGGGAACATCTCCAACCTGGTTGTCACCGTAACCAATAGCGGCACCGCGGCGCTGAACCTCGATGCCATCGAATTCACGGGCGGCGGGAACAACCATTTCTCCGTGATGCCAGCCAGTGCCATGCTGGCTTCGAGCAACAGCCTGGTATTGACTGTCACGTATGCGCCCGTGGTCGGGGGCACAAACACGGTCAGCATGATCATCCATAACGATTCCGCCGAATCGCCGGAACTCGAAGTGCCTGTCCGAGGCTATTGTTTCGATCCGGCCATGCAACCGCCGGAACTGCTGGCCTTCCTGGTGACGGATTATGCGGGGCTTACCAACGAAGTGACCGACCGGTCGTTGGGCAATGAGTTGGCCCAGGTCTCCTTCACGTTGTATCACTATACCGGGATCGGGCTGGCGGGGGCCGCCTTCGACCTTCTATATCCCGATGGCACGGTCGCGTTGTCCAATGCGGTCCTGACCGGAATCTCTCCGCAGGTGCTGGGCGGGCGCGCATGCCAAACGCTTTCCGCCACCATCCCGCGATTGTTCCCGGCGGTGCTGGGGGTATATACGGCGCGGGTCACCGTGGCGAGTTCCAATGGCATGTGGTTGACTCGGGAGACCAACTACACCTCGGTTTCGGCCGGGTCTGCGGTACCGTTGGCCCTGGATAACTTCGGCCGTGCGGATGCGGCGGACAACATCGGGGAAGGCTGGATATCCAACCTGACGGGACCGGTCGGCGGCAACATTCAAATTCGGAACCGGGTATTGCAGCTGTATGGCCCGGGTGGCACCGGCGGGACAAACGGACGCATCTCCATCATCCGCGATCTGTCGGCCAGATACGATCCGGTCTGGACCAACAACGGCGGCACCATGACCTGGGCGTTCAACTTCTACTCCGGGCGCGCCAACCAAACCGGATTGGCGCCTGGAGGATACGGGGCGGCTTTTGTCCTGGGCGCGGATTCCATCGATTGGGTGACGGGCGAGGGCAACGGGTATGCGGTCCGGATTTGCAGCAACCAAGTGGCTTTGACTTCGTTCACCGGCGGGTTGAATCTGGATTCCGACCTGGTCACGCTGGGCCTGCCCGCCATCCTGAATTCCGCCACGACGTCGGTGGCGGTACTGGTGGATTTGGATGTGGCTACCGGCGTCTGGCGCTTGTATGTGCACCCCTGGCCGGGCGCCGGAATCGGAGCCTTCGGCAATCCGCTCGATGGCATCGGCGATTACTTTATCATGGCGGTGACCAACACGTTCCACCTGCAGCGCGCGCTGCCGTACACCGGTTGCTACTGGAATCATGGCAATGCGCCCGTGAACACCAATACGGCCGCCTACTTCGATGACCTCTACGCCCCCTATGTCCTGCAGAACAGCGAACCGATGGACTTTTCCGCCATCGACAACGACATCATGCTGCCCACCTCGCTGGGCAACGTGCGGGTGAACGAAGAGAACGTACCCGAGGACGTGCCGGACCGCCTGGGGGTGGTCTGGACCAACGCGCCGGAGTTTGTTGTTACCTTTGACCCGCTGGCCAGTGATCAGGATCCGGGGTACTCCATTCCGACCGTCCAGCGGGATGTGCGCGGAATCGGTGAATACCGGGTGTCGCCGGAACAAGTGAATGTGCTCAGCGCCTCGAATCGCGGGGTCCGGGGTTTCCCGTTCCCGGTGGTGACCACGAACGGGGCGCTGGCCAATTATGGTTTTGAGATGATCACCTCTGGCGGCGATTGGCAGATGAACGACCAGTGCACGTTCCAGCACAAGGCTGCCGATCCCGCCTTGGTCTATGAAGGCTCCAACAGCCTGCGGCAGACGGCCGGCGGAACGGCCTTCCAGACCTTTGAATTCCGGAATGCCTCCGGCGTGACCCCGCAAGTTGCCTTGAGCGGCTGGCATCGCGGCGGGCCGGCCGAAGTGGAGATCGCGGCATTTGCAACGAACGACCTGGTTCATCCAACCGCGACGTTGTGGATGGCAACGGACCCGACCTCGCAATGGTCCCATTTCACGATAGCCAAGCAGAACCTCGGCGATGCCAATACCGAGTTCCTGCGGGTGAAACTGGCGGCGACCGAAAGCGACACGTATTGGGACAATTTGAACTTCATGGTGGATATCGGCACCAACCGGTCCTCCATGCGTTTCCACGCCAGCGCCGAAAACCAGGGCTTGGTGCCGCAGTATATTTACGCCGTGGACGCTGACTATAACCGGCAGGGCGATCGGTTGGGCGGATTGACCAAGTTCTTCTACATCCCCTTCGACATGACCCCGCCCACACCGGTACCGATGCCCGCCGGCGGCCAAGGCGCGAGCACGGAGACGGTGGACGATCCGACCTCGCAATTCGACCTGCAGTGGAGCACCAACGGCATCGGACCGGATGATCCGGCTTCGCCGGTCCATCCGACGAAGAACGCGGCGGACATCGACATCATGTCCAAGTGGCATTCCTATCAGATCTATTATGGCGCCTACGATGCCCAGCAGGTGCCGCTGGACGATGAGCCTGCCTCCACCAACGGCTATATTTACCGGACGTTCATCCAGAACGGCGCCTTCCGCGCGTGGCCGCATGTTGGGCCGGACACGCCCATTGCCGATCCCACGGCGCCCGGTTATCAGGCGAACTACCAGGCCATGACCAACATGGGTACCACCCATCTCCGGCTGTACGATCTGGACTATGACCAGGAATACGTGGTCGTGGTTGTGGGCGTGGACAAGGCCGGAAACGTGGGCGATGCCGGGGTGCAGAGCTGGGCCACCAACAACACCATCAAGTTTGCCCTGATCCGGGGCCAAACCATCGACAAAGCCGCCGCCCGGGCGGCGTTTCCTGAAGCGGACCTGAACAACACGAATGCCACAACGGCCGCGGCCCTGCAATGGATCGCGTCCGGCCCGACCAATGACCAGGGGGAATATATCACCGTGTCCAAGGATTATGACCTGATCAGCTGGGATGCAACCAAGTTCCAGGAAAACAGCAGCAATCAGTGGCAGCTGGTTGACACGGTCCGTACCAACTGGTTCGTGGATGATGGCGGGCAGATGAAGGAACGGGGGCAAATGCGGTTCTACCGGGCCTCCTATAAAGACCGCTGGCGCGCGACCAACAGCCTGGGCCAGTTGCAGCGCCGGCTGGCCAGCGAAGAAGTCTATGCCCTGCACAATGTGCTTCTGTCGGGGGGCCAGAATTTCGTCGCCCTGCACGGGATTCCATATACCAACACGATGCAGGCCGTATTCGGCGGTTTGGAGAATTTTCCGGGAAGCGACTCGGCGCTGCCCGACTCCGGGGCGACGTTGATTGAATTCTACACCCCGGGCACCAATGCGCTGACCTCGGAACAGTATTGGCTGAGCAGCAGCGGGCAGTGGCTCCAGACGGGCGGGGGAGATGTGTCGGAGCTGGTCATGGAACCCGGATTCTTCACCCGGGGCTTCTCCATCACGTTGCCGGATCCGCTGCCGACAAACTATGTGAAGACCACGGCCTTGGATTACAACCGGTTGGACGAATACGGCAATCCGGTTCAGGTGCCGGCCATGATCTGGTCGCCGATCCTGCAGGTGCCGACCAATGGCTTCAGCCAGGTCATCAGCACGGGCAGCCGCAGCAACCGGCCGGCAAAGCTGGTCTACAACGTGGCGGCCCTGCGCCTGCCCGTGCCGGCCCATCCCAGCCAGATGCGGCTTTTGGAATCAGGCTTCGTGAACGGCAATCGCGGCATCAGCGACGAGATTTACACCATGAATACGGCCACCAAGAGCGTGCGGGATGGCAGCACCATCTATTGCGATGCAAACGGGGTTTGGCGCTTCGTGACCAGCGACGCGGCGGTGCCGGCCGGCTACTTCAAACCCAATGATGTCCTTGTGATTGTCTCGCGGAACTGGGTGGGGAACGGCGCCTGGACCTGGGTCTACAATCCGGCCAGCTTCTACACGTTGCCGACGCGCTGGATGGGCAATTGACGAGCCGGCAGCGGCCGGCGTTATTTCCAGAGACCGGGAATGGCCGTGCCATCCGGAGCCATGCCGTTCGTGAGAAGATTCTCCACGACAAAGAATCCCTGGCGCCGGATGACCACCTGGCCGGTGCCGGGCGAATAAGTGGAATCGCCGGGCGATTCGGGGATATTGCCCGTGTACACATAGTGCAAGCCTTCCGCGAGCGCGATGTCACGGGCGCGCAGCACGCGTTCGACCGGGGTGGGCGGCAGATTCTGGAGCTTGTGCATTGGATGAAAGCGAGAAAAGTGCAACGGCACGTCCGGACCCAGGTTATCCTTGATCCAGCGGGCCAGTTGCCGGACTTCGGCCTCGCTATCGTTCTGGCCGGTGACCAGGAGATTGACGACTTCCAGCCAGACGCCGCGGCCGTGGATGGTTTTCATGGTTTCCAGCACCGGCTCGCGGCTGCCGCCGGTCATTTCGGCGTAGAACCGGGGATTGAAGGCCTTGAAATCCACCTTGTAGGCATCGATGTACGGCAGGAGCGCCTGGAGGGGCTCCGGTTCGATGTAGCCATTGCTGATGACCAGCGTCTTGAGCCCCCGGGCCCGGGCCAGTCGGGCGATATCGAGCATGTACTCATAAAAGATCGTGGGTTCGCTGTAGGTGAAAGCGATGGCCTTGGCGCCGCTGCGCAGGGCGGCATCAACGACCGCCGCGGGTGACATCGACGTGGTTTGGACTTCCCAGGGAAACGCCTGGGAGATTTCCCAGTTCTGGCAGAACAAGCAGCGCATGTTGCACCCGGGGGTGGCCAATGAAAAAGCCAATTCACCGGGCAGGACGTGGAAAAACGGCTTCTTCTCAATGGGATCGACATGGACGGAGGCCATTTGGCCGTAACTGAGGGAATACAATTTGCCGCCGATATTTTTCCGGACGCGGCACAAGCCGATTTTGCCTGGGGGCAGCCGGCAGGAATTGGGGCAGAGTTGGCAGTGGACCAGGCCATCGGCCAGCTTTTCATACCACAGCGCCTCGTGCAGGCTGTTGGTGCCGTCCGGCACCGCTGCCGGAACGCCGGCGATTGCGGTGGCCGCCCGTTCGCGGGAATAGACCAGCAGCGCCGCCGAGCCCACGACGGCCAGCAGAAAGAGAAATGCCAGGAAGCGTTTCACATTTTCAATATACCATAGACCATAAACAGCAGGCCGACCGCCAGGGCGCTGAACCGTGCGGCCAGCCGGAATTCCGCCATGCGGCCGAGCAGCCCCACCGCGAGCAACGGCAGCATGTAGACAGTGGTGGCGCAAAAGAAGACCAAGAAATATACGAGCCCTTTCCAGGTGCTGTGCAGGGCAAATACATAAGCCAGCGACAGGAGAAAGGGCGGACAGGCATTGAACCCCGTTAACAATCCGAGCGTCAGCGGGGCCAGCGCAGCGCGGGGCGTTCCGGCGGCGCAGAACGACCAGGCGGGTTTCCAGAAACCAAGCGCATATGAAACCAGCAGCCCGCCCATGGTGACCATGACGATGGCCGAAAGCGCCGTCAGCCAGGCCGCGTCAAACCGTTCGCCCAGCCAGCCGATGGCGGCGCCGAACAGCAGGTAGCCAGCGAGCCGGCCCAGGAGAAACTGCAGCCAGGTCCTGACCGTCTTCCGCCCGTTGCGCGGTTCGGCCGCGAAAACCGGGGCCAGGACCGGATAACACGACACGCAGCAGAACAGTCCCGAGGACAGGCCCGCCAGCAAGGGCTCTAGAATCACGTCATGCACGGTTCAGCCGCGATTGGCACCCCGGAGAGGGATCGAACCTCCGACCTACGGTTTAGGAAACCGCCGCTCTGTCCAACTGAGCTACCGGGGCATCGACGCTCTTCAACCACAAAACGGGGGGGCATTCAAGTCTGCGGTTGCCCCGCACGTTCAAAACCCGTAGATTTCCCGCACCATCAGGAGAGCATCCATGACGTTCAATTTTATTCCCATCGCCTCAAAGCTGCACGACCGGCGGTCCTTATCCGCGCTGCTGGCCGGCCATGAAAAGGCGCTGGCCGGCATCGGCGGGCAGCGGAGCGACGGCGATGTGGCCGATGCCGCCGGAATCCCCTTTTATTTCATCCAGACGGGTGGAACCGAAAGCGAAGTCATCCGGCGGTATCGCTCGCGCTCCCAGCAAGGACGGGGCGGGCCGCTGCTGTTGATCGCCCATCCGGCGCATAATTCACTGCCGGCGGCCCTGGAGATTCTGGCGCAAGTGCAGCAGGAAGGGCGGGCCGGCCGCATCTACCTCCTGAAGGGTCGCGATGACGTTCAAACCTTGGCGGAAATCGAGCAGACCGCGCGGTGCGTGGAAGCAAACGCCAAGCTGGCCGCCGACCGCTTGGGCTTGATTGGCGCCAGTTCCGACTGGCTGGTGGCCAGTTCACAGCAACCGGAAATTATCACGAAACGATTCGGCACATGGGTGCTGCCGCTGACGGTGGAAGAACTGCGGGCCTATATCGCCCGGGACCCCGCGCCGCAGGACGGCCCGGAATTCGATGTCTGGGAGAAAGCGGCGGCCAAGGACGGGGTGACCCGCGAAGCCTTCAGCCGGACGGCCGGCGTGTATCGCGGCCTGAAGGCCATGGTGAACAACTACCGTTTGACGGCGGTCACGGTGCGCTGCTTTGATCTGGTCATCCAGGACGGGACCACAGGCTGCCTGGCGCTGTCCCGGCTGGCGGACGAGGGCATTACGGCCGGATGCGAAGGCGATATTCCCTCCGTGATGATGTTGCGGTGGCTGTGGCATCTGGTGGGCAAGGCGGGCTGGATGGCCAACCCGTCGGACGTGGATGTCCGCAGGGGCGAACTGCTGCTGGCGCATTGCACGGTGCCCTTGGGCCTGGTGGGCGATCACCGCCTGAAGACCCATTTTGAGTCTGGACTGGGGATCGGAATCGATGGGGAGTTTCCGGCCGGGCCGGTGACCATTTTGCGGCTGGGGGGGATAAATCTCGAGCGCTGGTGGGGCGCGGAGGGAACCCTGTATGAAAGCCGCCATGCCCCGGACCTGTGCCGGACCCAGGTACGGGTGCGGATTCCGCCGCCTGCCGCCGGCGAACTGCTGGAGGCCCCGCTGGGCAACCATGTGGTCCTGGTCCCGGGTCACGTGAAGAATCTTTTCCGGGAAGCGTTTGAGTTATGCGGCGCCGGATAGGGGTTGCACGCATGAGACGGCGGCAGTAGGATACCGCCTGAAATGAAACGGTATGCCATGCTAGTATTTGGGCTGGTTGCGGCCGGTGCCTGGGCGGCCCCGGTTCCGAAACCGTTTGAGGATTATCAGGTCATCCTGGACCGCAAGCCGTTTGGGGCGCCGCCGGACACCTCCCAAATGCCCGAGAAGGTGGTCCCGGTCAGTGAGTCTTTTGCCGCTTCCCTCCAATTGTCCGGCATTTATGAACTGGCGGATGGCAATCTCCGCGTGGCGGTCACGGATAAAAAGGACAACAGCTATTTCACCGTGGTGGTGGGCGAAAAGGACGCCGGGACCGGCATCGAACTGGTGGATGCCGACTACGAGGGCGAAAAAGCCACCTTGCAGAAGGATGGCCAGGTCGTGGTTCTTTCGATGAACGACACCTCAGGCGGCCAGGTGCTGTCCTCGATGGCCGGTCAGGAAGCCGTCAAGCAGGCGGAGGAGCATCGCACCTCCTATGCCGAGCGGCGCCGGTTGCGCATGCTGGAGCGCCAGAAACCCGTCGAAGTGCCCAAGCCGGTCTATTCCGGCGAGGAATTGGAGAAACATCTGCAGGAATACCAGATGGAAATCCTGCGCGAAGGCAACATGCCGCCGTTGCCGGTGCAACTCACGCCGGAGAACGATGCCAAACTAGTGGCCGAGGGCGTACTGCCCCCGGTGGACGAGGAAGGCTTCGAAGTGACGCCGGAGGGGGAAGAACCGGCGCCCGCCGATTCGTATTGATTGAAACCCGGTGCCGCGAAGCCGGTCCGAGGCCAGGCGCAAGCCTGGCCGGTTTCATTTTCAGTTGTCGAGTTCGAACGTGATGGTGATATCCACCGGTTTCCGGTGGCCGATGGGGAGGGGCGGGAGGGCTTTCACCGAATTCACCGCCTTCATGACGGAATCGTCCATCAGATCATTGCCGGAACCGCGGGTTTTGACGCGCGCCGTGACCGCGCCGCCGGGCTCGACGGTGACGCGGACATCGGTGCTCAGGCCGGGCAGGGAAGACAGCTGGGAGGGTTGCTGCCAGATCGCATACATGCGGTCGCGTACCTTGTTGAAATACGCGCCCATGGCAATGTTGTCTTCGTCCGGAATGCTCGTGGTGTCGGAGATGCGGGCGCCCAATTTAAGCAAACGCGCGATTTCGGCATCGGAAAGAGGCTTGTCCTTGGGCGGCGGAGCATTGCGCCGCACCACGCGGTTGGTTTGCCGGATGTCCTTTGCTGGCTTGGGGGGCTCAGGCTTTTTCACGTCCGGCGGCTTTTCGGGGTTCGGCGCTTTGATGTCGTCCGTCGGCTCGGGCTT
>CAZMOR010000262.1:0-2946 GCA_964567795.1 uncultured Verrucomicrobiota bacterium | reverse complement strand
GAAAATGGCGCCGGCGGCTACATGGTGGCCACCAACGCGGCCGGCGTAAAGGCCAAATGGTCCCCGGCCGGTGGCGATTTCGAGGGCATCTGCCAGACGGACTCCAACACCAATCTGGTTTATGTCATGGACGAGAACGGCTACATCCGCGAATACGACGTCTCCAACTACGCCGCGACCAACGCCACGCACACCTGGAATGTCATCACCATCTGCCCCGAGGTTGGTGGTGTCTTCGGCGGCGAAGGCATTGCCTTCGTCCCCGATGACTGGCTCCGGCGCCAGCATTTCTGCGATTCCAACGGCAATCCCTATGTCAGCACCAACGGCATGGGCGGATTGTTTCTCATCGGCTACCAGTACGACGGCTATGTCTATGCCTTCGACCTGAACCGCACCTACAACACCTTTGGCTTCATCGGCCGCTACAAGACCGGCCGCAGCGAAACCGCCGATCTCGAGTTCGACCGCCGGACGGGCAAGCTCTATGTCTGGCACAATCCCGCCAACATCAACTATCTTGAAGTCGTCGAGCTCAATTCCTACGTCGACGGCACGGACCGCCGCCTGCGCCAACTGGCCGAATATTCCGGCCCCCGTATCGGCAATCTCGAAGGCTTTGCCCTCGTCCCCGCCGCCGCCACCAACGACAGCGGCGGGTGCATCGTCACCGACGACGACAACCTGAACCAGGAGGCGGTCATGTGGTACCGCCAGTTCCAGCCGGCCGACGACACCGACGCGGACGGCCTCTCCGACGCCGCGGAGCTCTGGCACTGCGGCACCACCACCCAGACCGTCGGTTCCGCCGATTTCGACGTGGACGGCATGTCCAACGCCGACGAACTCTTCGCGGGCACCGATCCGACCAACGACCTCTCCGTCCTGGAGCAGTACGCCGCCACGGCCGATGCCTGGCAACTGGTCCTGTCCTGGCAGTCCGCCACCGGTAAAACCTATGCCATCCAGTCCACGGCCAGCCTGACCAACGGCTATACCAACACCGTGGCCGCCGGGCTCCCGGCCGATTACCCGCGCAACACCGTCACCCTCGATGTCTCCGGCCTGCCGGCCGGCCTGACGTTCTACCGGATCGCCGTCGAAGACCCCTGACCCGCCGCTTTCGGCTTTGCATTCCCCCCGCCAAGCGGTAGAAACCTCTTCCGACCTGAAAGAGGAGTTCCCCCGTGAATCCGAAACAACACATTGAAACCCGCTGCGTGCAGGCCGGCTGGCAACCGAAGAACGGCGACCCGCGCGTGCTGCCCATCTTCCAGAGCACCACGTTCAAGTACGATTCCGCCGAAACCCTCGGCAAGCTTTTCGACCTGGAAATCCCGGGGCATTTCTACACGCGCCTGAGCAACCCCACCCTCGAATGCGTCGAAAACAAGATCGCCGCCCTCGAAGGCGGCGTCGGCGCCCTGCTGACCTCCTCCGGCCAGGCGGCGTCCCTTTTCGCCATCCTGAATCTCTGCAAGGCTGGCGACCACGTCGTCAGCACCGTCGCGATCTACGGCGGCACCTTCAACCTATTCGCCGTCACCCTCCGGCGCTTCGGCATCGAGTTCACCTTCGTCAACCAGAACGACACCCCGGAAAAACTCGCCGCCGCCTTCCGGCCCAACACCAAGGCCTTCTTCGCCGAAACCGTCACCAATCCCTCGCTCGAAATCGCCGACCTGGAGAAACTCGCCCGGGTCGCCCACGCCCAGGGCGTGCCGTTCATCGTCGATAACACTTTCCCGACGCCCATCCTCTGCCGGCCGATCGAATGGGGCGCCGACATCGTCACCCACTCCACCACGAAGTACATGGACGGCCATGCGCAGACTGTCGGCGGCGTGGTCGTGGACAGCGGCAAATTCGACTGGACCAGCGGCCGGTTCCCGGAATTCTGCGAACCGGATCCGACGTATCACGGCGTGGTGTACACGAAGCAGTTCGGCGCCGCCGCCTACATCGTCAAGGCCCGCGTCCAGCTCATGCGCGACATCGGCGCGCAGCAGAATCCCTTTGCCGCCTACATCGTCAACCTCGGCCTCGAAACCCTGCACTTGCGCATGCCGCGCCATTGCAGCAACGCGCTGGCCGTCGCCCGGCACCTGGAAAAGCATCCGCGCGTCGCCTGGGTCAACTACCCCGGGCTGGAGAAGAATCCCTGCTACAAGCTGGCGCAGAAGTACCTGCCCAACGGCACCTGCGGCGTCGTTTCCTGCGGCGTCAAGGGCGGCCGCGAAGCCGCCACGCGGTTCATGGACGGCCTCCGGCTGGCGGCCATCGTCACGCACGTCGCCGACGCGCGTACCTGCATCCTGCACCCCGCCAGCACCACCCACCGGCAGTTGACGGACGACCAGCTCCAGGCCGCGGGCATCCCCCCCGACCTCGTGCGACTCTCCGTCGGCATCGAGCACGTCGACGACATCCTCGCCGACCTCGACCAGGCGCTCGCCGCGCTCTAGCCTTCCGGCGCCGCCGGACCTGTGGTAGGTTTTCCACGCTATGGAAAAAATGTTTCCACAGTGTGGAAAACCGGACGCCCGCGCTGACCTGCTGCCCTTGCTCCGCGCCACGGGCGCGGACCTGGCCGCGCTCTACGCCCGCGCCGACGCCGTCCGCCGCGAACACTGCGGCGAGGCCGTCCCCGTCCGGTCCATCCTGGAGTTCTCCAACTACTGCGCCAACGAATGCCTCTATTGCGGCATCCGCGCTTCCAATTCCGTCCCCGTGCGCTACCGGATGTCGCCCGACGACATCCTCGCCTCCGCCCGCCAGATCGCCGCGGCCGGCGTCGCGGGCACGGTCGTCCTCCAGTCCGGCGAAACCCCCGGCTACACCGACGACGAACTCGCCGCGCTCCTGCGCCGCATCAAAGCCGAAGTGCCCGGCCTCGCCATCACGCTGTCCGTCGGCAACCGCCCGCGCGACGTCTATGCCCGCTGG
>CAZMOR010000261.1:0-9866 GCA_964567795.1 uncultured Verrucomicrobiota bacterium | reverse complement strand
TACGTGGGGCAGGCGAGCGTGGCGACCACGCGGGCGCTGGCGCGGCAGGCGGCGGATTTCTTCGCGAAGGAACACCTGCGGGTGCGGGCGTTCACGTTCGATTGCGAGCCGTCGCCGCTGCTGGGGCGGGAGCTGTTCGCGGCGGTGCGGGCGAAGAGCCTGAAGCAGCTGGCGGGCGAACTGCGGAAGCAGCTGGACGCGGAGCAGTTCCGGCGCGACGAGGCGGAGATCAATGCGCTGATCGCGGAGCTGCGGGGGCGGGGCTACGCGGTGGAGGGGGCGGCGAACCGGGCGTTCCTGGATGCCCAGTGGCGCGGCAACGTGGCGCTGGAGGATGCGCTGAACGCGCCGGTGAGCGGAGTGGAGTGGGATGTGCTGTCGTTCATCACCTACCGCTACCAGGTGAGCCAGGAAAACTACGTGGCGATGTTGAACCGGTATGCAACACTGGCGCGGAGGCTGTATGGGGCGCGGGCGGCGGTGGACGTGGGGCTGATCGGGAACTACGACGACATACCGCAGAATGCGCAGCGGGCGGCGCTGTTCGGCGGCGGGACGGAGTTCTATGCGTATTTGCGGGGCATGAAAAGCACGGCGGAGCTGGAGCAGGCGGTGGGCGTGGTGCTGGGCGGCGGGGTGCGGCGGGTGAACCTCTACGCGCTGGACGGGGCGGCGACCTCGGTGGCGGGGACGGAGAACTGGCTGAAGGCGGCGCGGCGGGCGAAACCGCTGGGGGCCATCGCGCGCTGGACACCAATGCGGTCGTTGCAATATGGTGCGCTGGGTGCGTTGACAGAGAAAGGCTTCCGGTGGTTCACCGGAGGATCGGAAAAGAGCCATGGAAAAATCGAATTTCGAGAGCCGGCCGGTGGTGCTGGCGAGCGCCAGCCCTAGGCGGCGCGGATTCCTGCATCAACTGGGCTACCACTTCGAGGTGGTGACGCCGGCGACGGAGGAGAAGGCGCGGCCGGGCGAGACGGCGACGGATTACGTGCTGCGCAACGCGCAGGAGAAGTCGGCGGACGTGGCCGGACGGGTGACGGCCGGGGCGGTGGTGATTGCGGCGGACACGGTGGTGGTGCTGCGGGGGCGGATCATGGAGAAGCCCAGATCGGAGGCGGACGCGCATGGCATGTTGCGGGCGCTGAGCGGGCAGGTGCACCAGGTCATCACGGGGTTCTGCGTGCGCGGTCCGGGAACGGGCGGGAAGCCGGCGGTGCGGGCGCAGGCGGTTTCGACGGACGTGGAATTCAAGGAGCTGACAGATGCGGAGATCGACGCCTACATCCGCAGCGGGGAGCCGATGGACAAGGCGGGGGCGTATGCGATCCAGGGGCGGGCGGCCTACATGATCCGGCAGATCCGGGGGTCCTACACGAACGTGGTGGGGCTGCCGCTGACGGAACTGGTGGGGATTTTGTCGGATGAATTCGGCGTCGAGCCGACGTTTCACGGGCCGGCGGAGGCCTGAGGCTCGATCCGGACCGGCACGGGGACGGGGAACATCTTGGCGGATTTGCCGTTCTGGACGCCGCGGATGCGTTTGCCTTCCCGGTCGCGCAGGATGACGGAGAACTTGTAATCGCCGGGGCCCAGGCGTTCGGGCAAGGGGATGTATTGGTCCAAGGCGTAGATGCCGGGGTGGATCTGGCACTGGATGTCGTTCACGTCATTGCTGGAAGCCGGGGCCATTTTTTCTTCGATCCAGCGGCCGTCCGGTGCGTCCAGATGGCTGTGGACAAACGTATTCATGTCAATGTCCAGATCGCGCGGGCATTGGATGAAATGGCGGAAGTGCAAGGTGCCGCCGACGGGGGCGGAGGTTTGGACCGGTTCACTGGCGAGGATGGAGATGCCGCGGGGGTACTGGATATTCAGGGGGATGGCATCCGCCGGGAGCTGGTGGAGATGCCCGAGCCAGGGCGGGCATTCGGCGGCCGGCCAGTCGGCCGGGGTTGCGACGGAAGCGTCGGCGGGCTGAAGGTCGAAGATGTCCAGGAAGAACGGCGTGTTGCCGGTGGCGTGGAAGCGGAAGCGGTTGGGCGTGATCTTCAGGGAGTACCGGTCGGGGATCGAGACTTGGAAATCGCGCGCCTCCGGCCCGATTTCCCAGCGGCCGACGACGTAGCCGTTCAGGTCGAGCCAGAGGGTGGCGGCGGGAACGTCCGCCGCGGTGCGGGCGCGGAAGGTGACGCGGGGGTATTGCCGCAGGAAATCATGGCGGACCAGGCGGATTTTCTCTTCGGTGGGGACGGAGCGGGGATTGATGCGCATGAGGACAAAACGGTCATCTTCGGCCAGGACGGTGGTTTCGGCCGAGAAGAGCTGCGCATAGTTGAAAGGTTTGCGGGTGTGCCAGGTGATGCTCTTGTCCTCGAGAATCAGGCATTCCGGCCAGAGCTGGCGCAGCAGGTTGCACGCCTGCACCGGGTCGGGGCCGGCGGGATTCATGGCCGCATGGACCTGGCTGGTATATTCAGGATAGGCACCGCCCCAGGCGTAAACGAACAGGCGGTCGGTGCGGGCGATCTGGAGCATGTAGCGGGAGTCGTAATAGCGCTCGCCCATGGGGGCCATGGCAATGACATAGGGTTTGCCCAACCGGTCGAGCGTGTCGATGACGGGGGATTGCAGGGGATAGGGCATGGGGATCACCGGAATCGGCACCGGCAGGCATTCGGGGACGGCCAGCGCGAGCGGCGCCAGCCAGAGCCATTTGCGCCAGCCGTGCTTGAACCAGCGGCGTTCGATCTGGCTCCAGGCCAGGGCGCCGGCCAGGGCCATGAACAAGAGCAGGAAAATGCTGAAGCGGGAGACGACACGGAAACCCTGCAGCGCGAGCAGGTGGTTGTAGATCCACAGGTACAGCCAGTTGAAGACGGCGAACTCCGAATGACGGATGCCGATCATGGGGCCCATGCTCAGGAAGAAGGCAAAGACCGCCGCGGCGAAAAAGCCCGTCATGAAGAGCGTGGCCGGATTCCGTTCCGTGGGATGGAACAGCACCAGGAAGGAGGTCAGCATGGCCGCGACCGGGAGCAGGGCATAGACGGAACCCAGGCCCGCCGAGGCCCCATGGTAATAGATGAAGAAGGACAGGCTGAAGAAGCCGATCAGGGCGCCCCAGCGGACGGTCCGGACGACCAGGAGCCAGCGCGGCACGGGCAGGCGGGAGAGCCGCCGGGCATCGAAAACGAGGTGGAGACACGTGAGCGCGATCAGGACCAGGGTGGGGTAGACGATCATCTCGTCCTTCTTGGCGTCGAAGGGGGTCAGGAAATGGAAGCGGCCGCCTGGCCGCAGGTAGGACAGCGGTTCCAGCACGTGGTGGGTGATTTCCGTGAGGTTGCGGTTGACCGCGTGCATGTTGAGCATCGTCAGGTAGGGGCCGAGGACGATCCAGGTCAGCGTGCCGCCGACGGCGGCGGCGCAGATGGCCGGGAGCCAGAAGCGGCGGAAGGAGCGCAGCAGCCGCCAATTGGGCGCCAGGAGGGCGAGGGCCGGGAAGGGCAGGATCAGCAGCAGGAAAACGGCCTGGTACAATTCGCTGGAAGCCTGGAGCCACCAGGCCACGGCCAGGCCGCAGGCATAGCGGACGGAGGGCTGCTGGAAATAGCGGACCAGGAAGAAGAAAAAGAGCGGCAGGGCGAAGCAGAGCTGCATGTTGAATTCGACCATGTAGCTGGTGCGGTAGGGCAGGATGGTGAACAGCAGCGCGCACAGGAGGGCGGAACGGCGGGTGGAGCCCAGCGCGAGCATCAACATCCAGGTGCAGAGTCCGGCGAGGGCCCAGAAGAAGACGAGCACGAGATGATAGACCAGGACGGGATTGAGGTGGAACAGGCCGAAGAGGGGCGCGGCGACCAGGGCCTGGGGCCAATGCAGGGCTTCAAAATAGAGCGTTCCCGAATAGGGGTAGTACATGTTGGTGTCGCCATCCGGAGGCACCAAATGGCCGCTCCAAATGGAGCGGGCGACATATTCCAGTTTCCAGGCATGGAAGGGGGGGTCCCAGTGGTCGAGGAATGCCGAGGCGAACGTTTGCGCCCACGGCCACGTGATGGCGAGCACGGCCACGATCAGCAGCAGCAGAACCAGCGGCGCCTGGCGGTACGGCACCGAGGGCATGGCGGGTTCCGGATAGGGGTGGCTCTTCATCTCATTGCGCGGCATAGGTTCGATTCCGAAGTGAAACTCTACCCTCCACGGCCGGGTGGAAGCGAATCCATTCCTCGGCACCTCGCGGGCGGCGTCCTGTATTTTTCATGCCGGCCCAATTCAAGTTTGCCACGCACGCGGAGCAATTTAGTTTCAATGTAGTAACTCAAGTACAATTTAATAACTAAATAGAAACAAGCAGTGCCGTCAAGTTCGGAAAAGAACCCGGGATGCAGCCCCGCCAGGATTACGAAGTCCCGCCGGACGGAAGAACGGCACCCGGGTTCACCGGTGCCGCATGGAAGGGCGTTTTATTCATTTTCCGGGCGGTGATGGAATGTTCTGCCGCATTGTGCGGAGCGGCCGTTACAATAGGTCGGCCTCGTTGGGGTTCTTGCAGAAAAGAATGCCTTGGTAGGCAAACAACCCCTTGAAGGCCAGGGTCAATCCGCGGCAAATCCACAAGGGCAGCCGCCAGCGCCTGGCGCGGAGGAACGGAAAGACAAGGGTCAGCGGCAGGGAGGTGACGTCCGTTTCTTCCACTTTCCAGCCGGCCCGGGCCAGCAGCTGCCGCATGCTGTCGAGCGTGTAGAAATGCAGCGCCTGCTGTTCCAGAATGCCGCGGTGATGCAGCGGGAATTTCCCGAACAGGATGCGGAAGCGGGGCTGGATGTTGACGACGTTGGGCAGGGCCACGGCCAGCAGGCCGCCCTTGACCAGGTATTTTTTCAGGCGGGAGAGAAAATCTGCGGGGTCGACCAAAAACTGGAGGATGTCGGCCGCCAGGATGATGTCGTATTTAGCATCCAGACGGAGGTCGTCGATCTGGTTGAGGTCATGCTGGAACACGCGGCGGAACAGGGGGCCGGATTCGGCGATGGCCGCGGGATCGCGATCGATGCCGTCGATCAAGGCGCCGTGCTGGTGGATGGCGGCGGCGACGCCGGCGCAGCCGAAGCCCAGATCGAGGACCTGGTCGTCGGCCAGTTTCATTTTGCGCAAGCGCCGGTAGATCAGGGAGTGGGAGGAATACGGGTCGTCCAGCTTGCGGGATTCCACCAGGCTGCGGGGGGCGATATCGTAGCGGTTCAGGCGGACCAGGCCCCAGCGGTGGAGGCGGAAGAGCAGGGCGCTGCGCAGGCAGTTCAGGCCATAGGAGATGCCGTTGACGTGGCAGACCTCATCGCCATAGTGGGTGGGAATGGGGATTTCCCGGATGACGGCATGGGCCTGCTTGGCCTGGAAGAGAATATGCGTATCAAAATGCCATTCATCGCTGTCTTCCCACAAAGGGATGCGCCGGAGAAAGCTCGTGCTGTACCCGCGGTAGCCCGAATGGAATTCGGACATGCGCAGTCCGCTGAGCAGGTTTTCCATCCAGGTGAGGAAAATGTTGGCGATGAATTTGTACTTGGGCATGCCGCCCTTGAGGGCGTCGCGCCGGTTGATCATGCGGGAGCCGATGACCACTTCGGCCGTTCCGTCCACCAGCGGGCGGAAGAGGTCCGGCAGCATTTCCGGCGCATACTGGCCATCGCCATGCAGCATGATCACGGCATCCAACCCGCGGTCGATGGCATATTGGTAGCCGAACTTCTGGTTGCCGCCGTAGCGCCGGTTGATGCGGTTGCGGAAGACGACCAGCTTGCCGTGGGGATCGGGATAATCCATGGCCTGGCGGGTGGTTTCGTCCATGCTGCAATCGTCCACCACGTAGACGACTTCCACTTCGCGCCAGATCTCTTCGGGAATGCGCCGCAGGGTGTCCTGGATGAGGGCTTCCGCGTTGTAGGAGATGACAAAAACCCCCAGCCGCTTGCCTTTTGCGGAAAACGGAACGGCGACACTCTCCGGCGATGGTGCAGCATTCATGGCGATGGAATATATATGGCCCGGAGAATGCGCCGGATAACAGCGGTTTTCAAGCCCTATCGGGCAGCGGGGCCGATGGGCGCGTCGGGTTTGGCGGGCTTGCCGGCGGCCGGTGGCGGCGCCACCCGCATCGGGATGGTTGAAGTGGCGGCCACCGGGGTTTTCAGATCCGTGCGGAAATCCGTGTGAAAGGCGCTGGTCGGGGGCGGGGCAGCGGTTGGCGGCGGGTTGGCGGCCGGGGCCGGCATCTGGTACTGGCTGTCCAGCAACACCCAGGTGCCGCCGGTCTGCCGGAAAATCATGATGGTCGGCTTGAGCGCGATGGAGCCCTGCACGTGGACTCCGAGTCCCAGCGTTCCGGGGGCCAGCGGCCGGCACTGCACAATGTTCCAGGAGGTCGGCACGCCGGCCTGCGCCACGAAATCCTGCGCCTGCTGGAGAAAGGCCAGCAGCGGGATTTTCTGGCGGTATTCCTCCGCAAACAGGGCGTAGGCTTCATTGAATTCGCCGGTCTGCCAATGCTGCCAGAACGTGTTCACGGTGGCGATGACCTCGTCGGGCGGGGGCTGGCTCGGACTGGCGGGCACGACCACCTGGCGGCCCAGTTCTTCGACAATCTCCGGGGCCACCAGCCATTGGTCGCCCAGCTTCTTGAGGCCCAGCAACACGGGTTTTTCCTGGCCGTTGGCGGTGCGGGCATCGATGCTGGCCAGGAAGCCGCCGGCTCCGCCCGGGGCGGGTGCAAATCCCTGGATGCGCCAGGTCATGCCTTCGAACCCGGAATGGCGCATGACATCCAGCAGAATGTCCTGCAGCCGGGCGGGATTGAGGTCCGTGGTTTGCAGCTGGGCGGAGAGCTCGTCGATTTCCTTGGCGGTCAGTTCGGGGTTGCGTTCCCTGAGCTCGGCGAGGCGGCGCTCCAGCAGGTACTGGCGCATGCCGCGCAGGTCGTTCAGGGCCAGGGCCTGTTCGAACTGTCCGGCGGCCAGCAGGGGCAGATAGGATTCCAACAGGGCGGCGGCGGCGGGTTCGGGCGGCGCCGGGGCGAACAGCGGGGGGGCTTCCGCGCGGGCCGCGGCCGGGGCGCCCAGGAGGGCGGCGAACAGGATCGGGAACAGGAGCTTTTTCATGGCCGGACTCTTTCCTGCGGAAGGCGACCGGGCCTGTGCCGGAGACCGATCCGCCAGAAAAATATGGCGCAATGGATGCGCCAAGTCAAACCCCCGGAGCGGCCGGCGCGGCCGGGCAAAAGTTTTGATTGAATTGAAAGGGAGCTGTCCCATAATGCGGAAAATTCTGGTGATGAAATACATCCCGGTTCCGGTGTCTTGAAAACGGAGGACGCAGAGGGTTGTGAGCGAGTTTCTGGAGTTCGAAGACGTCTCGAAACATTATGGCGCGGTCAAGGCGGTCGACCACGTGTCGCTGTCGGTCAAGCAGGGCGAATTTTTTTCGCTGCTGGGGCCGAGCGGTTGCGGCAAGACGACGTTGCTGCGCATCCTGGCCGGTTTTGAACAGCCCGATACCGGCCGGGTGCTGCTGGGGGGGGAGGACGTGACCGACCTGCCGCCCTACGAGCGCAAGGTCAATACGATTTTCCAGAGCTACGCGCTTTTCCCCCACCTGTCCGTCTGGGACAACATCGCCTTCGGGCTGAAGGTCGCCAAGCGTCCCAAGCGGGAGATCAAGGAGGAGGTCGCCAAGATGCTCACCCTGATCCAGATGGAGGACCAGGCGTGGAAGAAGCCCGACCAGATCTCGGGCGGTCAGAAGCAGCGCGTGGCGATCGCGCGCGCGCTGGTGAACAAGCCGCGCGTGCTGCTGCTCGACGAGCCGCTGGCCGCGCTGGACCTCAAGCTGCGTCAGCGCATGCTGATCGAGCTGGACCTGATCCATGACGAGGTCGGCATCACCTTCCTCTACGTGACGCACGACCAGGGCGAGGCCATGAGCCTGTCGGACCGCATCGCGGTCATGAAATTGGGCAAGATCGAGCAACTGGGCACGCCGGCGGAAATCTACGAAGCGCCGCGCTCCAGCTTCGTCGCCGCCTTCATCGGTGACACGAACTTTTTTGACGGGATCGTGGCCTAGCCGCTGGAGAAGAATTCCGTGCTCGACGGCTTCCTGGCGGTGGCCGTGGACAAGGACTACAGCCGGCTGAAAATCGAGGACTTCCCCGACCTGGAGTGTTTCAACGACAAGCAGATCAAGGAAGGGGAGCACGTCTTCCTGAGCATCCGGCCGGAGAAACTGAGCATTTCGCGCGAACGGCCGGCGGCCGCGCCGCACCTGAACGTCATCGAGGGCATGGTCGAGGACGTGATCTATCTCGGCTCCCAGACCAAGTACTGGGTGCGGACGGGTGACTACCGCATTTCCGTGATCCGCCAGCACAGCCGCTACCTGCTGGATGAAAAGCCGATCCGCTGGCGCGAAAAAGTGTGGATCAGCTGGCACGCGGATGACGGCTTCATGCTGGAGAAATACAGCGAGCAGGATGAAAACCTCATCCAGCTGCCGCCGGAAGAAGTCGGCGAAGCCGCGTCGTCCGGGGATGCCGTTGCCGCGCCGGCGGCCGAGGTGCCTTCGCCATGAAGGCCGAGAACCGGCTGAAACTCTTCGAATGGTTGGTGACGCTGCCGTCCTTTGTCTGGCTGCTGGTGTTGTTTCTGATCCCGACGGTGCTGGTGTTCGCCATCACCTTCAAACCGGCGACGCCCTATGGCGGCATCGGGCCGGGCTGGACGCTGGACACGCTGCGGACGCTGGGCAATCCGAACTATCCGGCCATCATCTGGCGGACGATCTGGCTGAGCGTGCTGGCCACGGCCTTGTGCATCCTGCTGGCGACGCCGATGGGCTACTACATGGCGCGGGTGAGCCCGGCGCGGCGCCGGATGGTGCTGCTGCTGGTGATCCTGCCGTTCTGGACAAGCTTCCTGGTCCGCATCTTCGCCTGGAAGGTCCTGCTGCATCCGGAAGGGATGCTCAAGCACGCGCTGGTCTTCCTGGGCCTGTGTTCGCCCGACACCTCGCTGCTCTACAATGCGCAGGCGGTGCTGCTGGTCATGGTCTATACCGAACTGCCCTTCGCCATCCTGCCCATCTACGCGGCTTCCGAAAAATTCGACTTCCGTTTGATCGAGGCCGCCAAGGACCTCGGCGCCACCTCGTTCCGCGCGTTCCTTTCCATCTTCCTGCCCGGCATCCGGGTCGGGCTGTTGACGGCGTTCCTGATGGTGTTCATCCCGTCGCTGGGCTCGTACGTGATTCCCGACATCGTCGGCGGCCCCACCAGCGAAATGCTCGGCAACAAGATCGCCCAGCGGACCTTCGTGGACCGCAACCTGCCCCACGCCGCGGGCCTGTCGGCCCTCCTGACGGTCGCGGTGCTGATTCCGATGGTGGCCATCACGGCCCTGCGCCGGAAGGAAAATCCCAAGGATGCGCTGATCGAGGAGGGCGTCTGACGCCATGAAGCCGAGCCGCTTTCCCCTGATCGTGACCTGGCTGGTGATCGCGTTCTTCTACATCCCGATCGTGATCTTGGTGGCCAATTCCTTCAATTCCTCGCGGTTTGGCGGCTCGTGGGAGTCCACTTCGCTGAAGTGGTACATTCGGCTGATGGGCGAGCGGGACATCTGGCACGCGCTGGAGAACACGCTGATCATCGCGACCGTGGCGACGCTGGCCTCGATGGTGCTGGGCACCACGGCGGCGTTCGCGCTGCACCGGTTTGCCGGCAGCAAGCTGCAGAAACTGCACTACAGCATCATCTACACGCCGCTGGTCCTGCCCGAAATCCTGATGGGCCTGAGCATGCTGCTGTTCTT
>CAZMOR010000260.1:0-2679 GCA_964567795.1 uncultured Verrucomicrobiota bacterium | reverse complement strand
GATGCGTTTGTCATCCAGCGCGGCGGGGGCGTTGTCGAGGAGCGAGGTGAAGGCCTCGTAGACGCAGGCGGCGTAGGTGTTGCCGGTCTGGCGGTTGTAGCGGAGGGCGAAGTCGAGCAGGCGCTCCTGCTCCTCCTTGGGGGGCGGCTCGACGCCGTCGGCCTTGCAGAGGCGCTCGAAGGATTTGTAGGCGATCTTGGTGAAGGGGAGGTGGAAGCAGTAGTGGGCGTGGTCGGGCAGGCCGCGCTGGGACGCCGCCTTGTAGTTGTTCCACGCGTCGATGAGCGTGGTGAGGTACATCTTGGTGGAGTACTTGCCGTCGACGAGGGCTTCGTCGCGGTAGTTGGGGCGCCAGAAATCCATGATGTCCTCGGTATGGAAACCGGCTTCGGGATCGAGGGCGAGGACGCGCGGGTGGGCGGAGACGAGCATGGCGACGGCACCGGCGCCCTGCGTGGGCTCGCCGGGGCTGGCGAGGTCGTAGCGGGCGATGTCGGCGGCGAGGACGAGGGCCTTGGTGTGGGGGCGGGCGGCCACCATGGCGGCGGCCATGCGCAGGGAGGCGGTGGCGCCGTAGCAGGCTTCCTTGGTTTCCAGGCAGCGGCAGTTGGACGGCAGGCCCAGGAGCTTGTGGCAGAAACAGGCCGCGGCCTTGGACTGGTCGATGCCGGATTCGGTGGCGAAGAGCAGGAGTTCGATGTTGTCGCGCCCGGCCTTTTCGACGACGGGGAGGGCGGCGTTGGCGGCGAGGGTGACGATGTCCTGGTCGGGGGGCACGACGGCCATGCGCTCCTGGCCGATGCCGACGATGAACTTGTCGGGATCGGCGCCGCGCTTTTCGGCCAGTACGCGCAGGTCGAGGTAGTAGGACGGGGTGTGGAAGGAGATGAGATCGATGCCGATTTTCATGGGAAAGTATTCAGAATTCAGGAGTCAGAATTCAGAATGGTGGTATTCCTTTCGTGCTCAAAACCTTTTCCAGGTGGCGCGGGCGGCTTCGTGGGCCTTGGCGCAGATTTCCTTTTCGTCGAGGGTAAGGATCTGGGAGTCGCGCATGAGGATGCGGCCGCGGGCGATGGTGGTGTGGACGCGGGCGTAGTTGAGGCCGTAGAGCAGGTGGCCGAGGAAGCGGCCGGGCTCGAGCGGCGTGGTGGGGACGTAGTCGAAGAGGGCGATGTTGGCGAGCTGGCCGGGCGCGAGCTGGCCGCGCTTTTCGGGGAAGCAGCGGGCGCAGATCTGCGCATTCTTGTTGAGCAGCATGTCGCAGGCTTCGAGGAAGGCGACGCGCGGGTCGGCGAGGGTGGCGCGCTGGAGCAGGTGGGCGACGCGGGCGGCGGAGATCATGTGCGAGGTCATGCCGTCGGTGCCGAGGCCGAGGAGCACGCCCTTCTTCAGCAGGGTCAGCATCTTCTGGGTGCCGACGGCGTTGTTCATGTTGGATTCCGGGTTGTGGACCATCATGGTGCCGGTCTGGGCGATGAGATCCATTTCGGACTCGTCGAGATGGATGCCGTGGATGAAGAGGGAGTTTTTGCCGGTGAGGCCGAACTTGTGGAGGCGCTGGATGATACGCGAGCCGTGCTTGGCGATGCAGTCGGTTTCGTCGGAGAGATCCTCGGCGACGTGGATATGAACGCCGGCCTTGGTTTCGGCGCAGACGGCGGCGGTGGCCTCGAGCGTGGCGTCGGAGAGCGTCATCTGGGCGTGGAGGCCGAAGAGGGCGGTGACCTGGCCATCCCTGGCGGCCTTTATTTTCTTGATGAAGCGGGCGTTTTCGGCGACGCCGTCGGCCGGGACGTTGCGGTCGGAGGTTTCGTAGCAGAGGCAGCCGGAGAGGCCGGCCCGGCGGAAGGTTTCCTCCATGATGTCGAGCGAGCCGTCGGTGCAGGAGGGGGAGGCGTGGTGGTCGATGATGGTGGTGCAGCCGGTGTGGATGGCCTCGAGGAGGGCGACATAGGAGGAATAGCGGACGGCCTCGGGATCGAGGGCGAGATCGAGCTTCCACCACATGCGCTGGAGGATTTCGACGAAGTTGCGGGCGGGTTCGCCGGGCGGGGCGAAGCCGCGGGCGAAGGAGGAATAGAGGTGGTGGTGGGCGTTGATGAGGCCGGGCAGGGCGACCATGCCGCCGGCATCGACGACCTGGGCGCCGGCGGGAGCCTGCACGGTGGCGCCGACGGCGGCGATTTTCGAGCCTTCGACGAGGATCTGGCCGTTGGGGAGAATGGTGCCGGCGTCGTCGAGAGTGACGACCAGGGCGTTCTTGATCAGCATGGCGGTCATGGGGGCCTCCGGTTCGGATTTTTCCACACTGTGGAAAAAATCTTTCCACACTGTGGAAAATTTCTACCATGTTTTGCGCGGCTTGGGAAGGATTTCGCAGGGCGCGGCCGGCGGGGGTGCGCGGGGCAGGCGGGCGGCCAAAATGGGCTGGATTCAAGGGGGTGCGGCGGCTAGACTGCGCGAAATGAATCCGGTTCAGGCCAAGCGGATTGCGATCGACGCGCGATGGGTGTTCCGCGAATTGAGCGGCATCGGGCGCTACACCCTGGAGCTGTTGAAGCAGCTGGGGGAGATTGGCGGGGGCTACCGCTACCTGGTGCTGGTGCGGGATGCCGAGCGGCGCGGGTTCGTGGAACAGGCGGCGGGGCTGGCGGGGAAGGCGAATTTCGAGTTTGC
>CAZMOR010000259.1:0-2999 GCA_964567795.1 uncultured Verrucomicrobiota bacterium | reverse complement strand
GGTGTTCCTGGGCAAAACAACGGACCAGGCCACGAGCTGGCCGGAATTCGCCAAGCCCAATCCCGTTGAAGTGCAAGGCTTGGAAAACTGGCTGGAAGCCCATCCGGCTGCGGCGGGGGAAATGGTGGCGACCGGGGCGGCGTTCCCGGTGCCGGAACTGGCGAAAAAGGCGGCATGGCTGGCCAACGTGCGCGAAATTCCGGACGGCGACGGCATTTTCCGGCGCGCCGTTCCGTTCCGCGTGTTTGACGGGAAAATCCTGCCGTCGCTGGGATTCGCCAACTGGCTGGCGGGGCTGAACGCGGTCGAGGTGAAGGCGCAGCTTGAGCCACAGGTCCTGAGCGTGGGCGGTCGGCGGATCCCGCTGGACGACGCCGGACGGATGATCCTGAAATTCCGCGGCAAATCCGGCACGCACCAGGCGTTCTCGGCCGCGGCTGTCATCCAGTCCGAGCTGCGGCTGCAGGAAGGCGGCCAGCCCCCAATCAAGGATGGCAGCGTTTTCAACGGCAAGCATGTCGTGTTCGGTTTCAGCGCGCCGGGCCTGAAGGATTTGCGGCCGACGCCGATCGCGGCCGATTATCCGGGGCCGGAAGTGTATGCCACGATGCTGGACGACCTGCTGGCGGGCGAT
Organism: uncultured Verrucomicrobiota bacterium; assembly: GCA_964567795.1. Taxonomy (GTDB): domain Bacteria; phylum Verrucomicrobiota; class Kiritimatiellia; order CAIQIC01; family Lenti-01; genus Lenti-01. The sequence goes on along the minus strand of CAZMOR010000259.1, from coordinate 2,365 downwards.
TTCCTGCGCGACGTGCCGGTGACGGTGGTCTGGTTGTGGGTGCTGCTGCTGGCGCTCGTGGCGGGCGTATCCGCAGCGACGGCGCGCAACGGTTGGCAGAGCGCGGCGGCCGCCGTCGTGCTGATCCCGCTGCCAACGCTGGCCGGCCTGGCCGCGTGGCAGGCGGGACTGGTTTTGCCGGTGGCAGGCGCGTCGGCCGGCGTGGTTGTCGCGCTGCTGGGCGGCGCCGTGGTGAATTTCGTGCTGGAAGGCCGCCAGAAGATGTTCATCAAGGGCGCGTTCAAGCACTACCTGAGCGCCGAAGTGATCGAGCAGATCATGCGCGATCCCAACAGCCTCAAACTGGGCGGCGAACGCCGTGAATTGACGATTTTCTTCTCCGACCTGCAGGGCTTCTCGACGATTTCGGAGCGGCTGGGGCCGGAGGATTTGACCAAGCTGCTCAACGATTACCTGTCCGACATGACCGATATCATCCTTGAAGAGGGCGGCACGTTGGACAAGTACGAGGGCGATGCCATCATCGCGTTCTGGAACGCGCCGCTGTCGCAACCGGACCATGCGGTGCGCGCGGTCCGGGCATCGGTGCGCTGCCAGCGGAAGCTGGCGGAGCGGCGCGCCGAATTCGAGCAGCGCACCGGCGCGGTGCTGAAAATGCGCATCGGCCTGAACACGGGCCCGGTGGTGGTCGGCAACATGGGGTCGAGCAACCGCTTCGATTACACGGTGCTGGGCGATGCCGCGAATCTGGCCTCGCGCCTCGAGGGCGCCAACAAGGCGCTGGGCACGTACATGATGGTCGCCGAATCGACCTGGACGCAGACCAACGGCGCGTTCCCGGGGCGCGAACTGGGCCAGTTGACGGTGGTCGGCCGCAAGACCCCGGTCCGGGTGTTCGAAGCCACGGGGCTCGAAGGCGAACAACGGCAGGGCGTAGAAGCGGCATTCGAAGCCGCACTGGCTTTGGTGCGGGCGTCGCGCTGGGTCGACGCGGCGGCGGCGTTTGAAAAACTGGGCGAGGATGCGGCGGCCAAGACCTATGCGGCGAAATGCCGCAATCTGGCCGCTGGCGGAGCCGCCACATGGGACGGCATCTGGAATTTGACGGAGAAGTGAGGTTGGCGGCATGAAGGTATTCCTGGGCGGTGCGCGCGGCAGTTTTCCGGTGTCCGGGGCGGACAAGATCCGCTATGGCGGCGACACCTTTGCGCTGCTGGTGGAAGACCGCGCCGGCGGCCAGATCCTGATCGACGCCGGCAGCGGCGTGCGCCACCTCAAGCGGCAGCTGCGCGCCGGCGGCACCGTTATTTTTACGCATACCCATCTGGATCACCTGCTCGGCCTGCCCCAGCTGATGAAGACCTGGCCGCGGCGGATGATTCTGCCCCGCGGCGATTTGGAAGCCGTGCTGACGCGGGTGTTCACACCCCCGGTTTGGCCGGTAAAGCTGCCAACCGCCGAATTTCAAGTGCCGGTTGCGCCGCTGGAGGTGGGTGGCCTGCGCATCCGCTGGCAGGCGGTGGCGCATCCCGACGGCTGCGTGGCCTACCGCGTGGATGAACCCGCGACCGGCGCCAGCCTTGTGGTGGCGACCGACATCGAATGGGCGGTCATGACCCCGCGCGCCCAGGAGGAGTTTGTTCGTTTTGCGCAAGGAACCGACCTGCTGGTGTTCGACGCCCATTTCCTGCCGGGGGAATATGCGGAGCACCAGGGCTGGGGACACAGCACCTGGATGGATGCCATCGAGGCGGCGCGCCGCAGCGGCGCCCGGAAGCTCTGGCTGATTCATCACGCCCCGGGACGCACGGACGGGGAGATCGACGCGATGGCCGCGGACGCCGCGGCAATGTTTGCCGGGGCCGTGTTCCCGGTGGCTGCAATTCCGGCGGAGGCCTTGCATGAATAGCAATTCATTGTTCCATTTCGCGGAATGGATGGCGTTGATTCTGGTGATTCTGACGGCGCTGGGAATCGCGGCCTGGCCGCGGCGCATGCTGGCACATCGAATCCACAGTATGCACGGCCACTTTTTCCGGTGGCTGCTCGCGGCGGCCGAGTGCCTGATTTTCCCCGTTCTGGCCTTGTGCCTGGGCTGGCTGCTGCTGTGGGCGCCGGAGGCCTTGCAGGTGTCCTGGGCGGGTATGTATCCACCCGCCCACCGGTCGGCCTGGCACCTGTTCTGGCTGACGATGGTGGTTTATAATTTCGCGGAAACGACGTTTCTGTACATCCTGGTCTGGGGCGGCCGGGCCCAGTTGCCGGCCTTGTTGCGGGGCGTGCTGCGGGTCCTGGTGGTGGCGCTGGCGGCGTTTTTCGTACTGCGCTTTGAGCTGGGCTGGAACATCACGCCGCTGCTGGCGTC